>CAXTOO010000242.1:0-6144 GCA_964245875.1 uncultured Fimbriimonas sp.
CCCGGTGGCTCCGATCAGCGCGATCCTCATGCCTCGATTCTACGCGCAAACCGCCTTTCCGTCGCCGCACCGGCCTCCCGCGGGGCGCCCTCCCCTGGGGCCGCCCGACGCGGCCTTGCGCCTCGCCCCCCGAGCCGCTCGTCCAGGGCTTGCCTCCTGGCCCTACGACGACCCAGGGGTCCGCAGGTTTTTTAGAGGTTCCTAGGAAGTCCGCCTTCTGCGCAGGAGGGCAAGGGTCCCCAGGCCGCACACGGCGAGCGTCGCGGGCTCCGGCACCGCTTGGATGCCCGTGTAGGCGTAGATCCGCGAGGAGATCGCGGGGGTGAGCGGCGCGTAGTTGTTCCAGTGGCCGTAGACCTCCGAATCCCCATTCGACAGTATGCCGAGGATCGCGCCGTCACTCTCGCGCACGAAGGACGAGCCGGAGTCGCCGGGGGCGCCGAAGCCCTCGATCGCGCGCTTGTCCACGTCGCCCGGCGCGTCGAAACGGTCGTGCAGGCCGTCGGTGAAGCCATCGTCGAAGCGGTAGACCGCAGACTGGAATCCGCGCCGTCTGCCGTCGTAGTCAAGCTGCCCGGAGGTCGCGCGCTGGCTCTGGGAGGCATGGAGCCCGAACCCTGCGGAAACGACGTTCGCGCCGGCCGTGATCGCGCCGAGGTTCAGGCTAGGAGCGTAGACGCCCCCGAAGGCCGCACCGGGATCGACGAGCTCCGCGACGGTGATGTCGTAGCCTCCGTCCTCGAACGAGAGACGCCCGACGGCAACGAAATCGCCTCGCTCGGGGGTGTTGAAGTTCACGGTCTGTCCCAGGTTGATCACATGGTTCGCGGTGATGATCCACGACCTGCCGCCGCCCGCGCCGATGTAGGTGGCGGTTCCGCCCGTGCTCGTGGAGCCGACGCCCGCGAACCGCGCCGCAGTGCCGAGATCGAGCACATCCTGGTCGCTCACGTCGTCGGCCCACACCACAGCCTGGGCGGGGATGGCGAGGAGGATGGGAGCGAGGGATGCCAGCGTCCGCTTCATCGCCCTCAAGACGGGGCGTCAAGCCCGCATGGTTCGATTCCTCATACCAGCGGTCGAACTTATCGTCCGAACGGATGCTCCACGCAAAAGGCGTTATCCTTCCAAGATGTCTTGGGGAGGATCCGTTTTCGCTTAGCCATAGGAAGCGGTCGCTTCCCAGTGTTGGTCGGTGGTTTTAGGCTATCGAGGCCATGAGCGCGTGCTTGGCCTCGACCGGCGTTGCGGCGTGCTGCTCCTTCGAGTATGTTTCGTACTCGAAGGAGATCGCGTCCCAGGCGGAGAGGACCGTTGCATCGATCACTTTCTGGGCGTATTGGCCATTGAGGTAGTAGGCCCCGTAACTCCCGGTCACGTCGTAGGTCCCATCGATCATGACCAGCACGTAGCCCAAGGCGCATCCGTAGTGCTGGAGGGCGAAGGAGAAGGTCAAGCTGCTGTCATCCCAATCTTCTTGAGGAACACGTAACGAGCATGGATTTTGGTGACTACCAATGCAGTCAGTGCGGTAGGACCTTCACGCAAGAAGAACGGCGGCTATGGTTAGACGGTCAGGAACCGCCCGAAACGTAGTCACTGTGTGACATACGAAACGCGCTGCGGTGTCTGAACACATCCCCACACCACCCTCCCCCAAGGGGGAGCGATGATGCGTCAGAGGCGCCTTCGCGCGGCGGCGAGCGTCCATCGTTCGGCCCGCAGTCCTCGGAACCAGATCGTGCCCCTCCCCTTGGGAAGGGGCACACCTAGCTTGTGCGAGCCGGTCCCTGGGAGACAAGGGTGAGGCGGCCGTTCTCGTCCGCTCGCCCGAGGCCGCGCGGGCGGACGCGGCCTTCCAGCAGGGCGGTGAGAGAACGCGAGGTAGCCCACCGGGGGGACGACGAGCAGCAGGAAGTCGGCGCGCCTCGGGATCGCCGCGCCGCGCACGCTCCACTCCCCTTCGCGGATCATGCGGTCGAAGCACGAGCGGCACACGACGAACTGGTCGGAGTCCGACACGGTGCGGACGACGGTCACCGGCGCGGGAGTGGTCGGGTCTCGACCCCTCGGTCGTCGCGCTCTGGGCGGCGTGCGCGAGGGGCGTGGGAACGCGGCCGATGAACGCCTTCGCGACGCTCTACGGTCGGCTCCTGCGCCTGGACCTTCCGGCCCCGGTCCCCCTCGCGCCGCCCGCGCTCCCCTTCGTCGGCGACGTGGTCTCCACCTCGGTCGCCGGGACCCCAACCGGCGTCGAGTTCATAGCCACTGGCCCCAAAGCGCCCGGCGTGGTCACCGAACTCCTGATCGAGCCGCTCGCCTCGCGCAACCGGCGGACCTACCGGGAGAGGTACCGCCACCCGGCGTTCGTCGCCTGCGCGTACCAGTTCGTCAACTCGGCGACGGGGCAGGCCACCGAGATCGCGGAGCTTGGGGTCGTACGGGTGGTTTAGGCGTGGACGGCGTGGAGGGTTCGTCCTTGGGCGAAGGCGCGGAGGATCTCGGCGGTGGTCTCCCTGATCCGGCCCAGGGCCTCGGCGGAGTCGTAGGCCAGGTGCGGGGTGACAAGGACGTTGGGGTGGTTCATGAGGGCGAGGTTGCGCTCCATGTTCGCGTCGGGCGTCCAGTCTCGGAGCGCCTCCTCGCCCTCCAGGACGTCGAGTGCGGCGCCCGCGATTCGTCCCGCGTCCAGGGCTTCGAGGAGCGCCCTGGAGTCGACCACGCCGCCCCGCGCGGTGTTGACGAGGAACGCGGTGGGCCTCATGAACGCCAAACTCCTGCCGTCGACGAGGTGGTGGGTCTCGGGCGTGAGCGGGCAGCAGAGGGCGACGAAGTCGGCGGCGGAGAGAAGCCCTTCCAGTGGCATCGAGCTTTTCTCGTACGGGTCGTGGACGACGATCGTCATGTCGAAGCCCTTCGCCATTCTCGCGAGATTGCGCCCGATCTTGCCGAGGCCGACGATGCCGAGCGTCTTGCCCGCGAGGTCCGTGCCCATGAGGCCGCCCACCGCGAAGGCGCCGGTGCGCGTGCTCGCGACCGCCTGGGGGATCTTGCGGGCGAGCGAGAGGATCAGGCCCATCGTGAACTCGGCGACGGTGACGGATCCGTACTCGGGGACGCTGCAAACGGCGATCCCCCTTCGCTCGGCCTCGGCATGGTCGATGTGGTCGTAGCCCGTTGAACGAGTGACGATCAGGCGCAGGTTCGGCATCGCGTCGAGCGCCTCCCTCGATGCGGGCTGCCCGTGCACGACTGCCAGCGCCTCCACGGTCTCGTGCCCTCCCGCCGGAACTCCCTCGATCGACTCGACGCGGTGATCGCCCAGCGCGGCGGGAAAGTAGCGCGCGTCCTCCGGGCTGGCAGACGCAATGAGGATATTCACCCTCTCAGCATGGCCTCCTCGCGCCGCCCGATGGCGTGGGACTCTTCGCGTCCGTCGTGGCAATGACGCGACGCCGGGGACGCCGAACCTTCGGCTTGTGCCCGCGCCCCTGAGGGGGAGAGAATGGAAGTCGTTATGGCGACTACAACCATCCTCCCCCTGGAAAGCCTTCCTCGCACCGCCGAGGGCATCCAGATCGTCGTCGGGATCGACAACGTCGGCCTCTACCGACCGGTCCTGAACCTCTTGGAGCGGCTAAGGTTCGCGGGCGCCCGGTACACGATGATCCACGTCGCGAAGGAGAGCCTGCCGTTCGCGCCCGCGTTCGGGCTCTCCCAGGACGTCGCGGCGCAGTACGCGAAGACGACCACGAGCCTTGGCGAGCTGGCGCTGAGCGAGGCGACGGCGATGTTCGACGCCCAAGGCCTTCCCGCCGAGGCGCGCCTGACCCACGGCGAGCCCTCCCGGCGGCTCGTCGAGGAGGCCGAGCGACTTGGCGCGGACCTCATCGCGGTGTACGCGGTGCAGAGCGAACGCGCGGGGTCGAGCGCGGTCGGTTCGGTGAGCCATGCCCTGGTGGTCGCGAGCACGGCGTCGGTGTTGGTCGCCAAGGGCGAGCCGAAGGGAAGCGATCCCCTTCGCGCGGTGTTCGCGACAGACCACTCGCCATATTCGGCGCTCTGCCTCGACCGCCTCCTCGCGCTCGCGCCGAAGGGGATCGAGGAGATCGACGTCGTCAGCGCCTGGGAGATCGACGACCAGGAGGCGGAGCTTCTGGAGAAGAACCTCGCGATGCTGGGAGGCGACGCCGACCGCTGGATCGAAGAGGCGGTGGAGGCACGAAACGCCGAGGTGTGCGAGCGGCTCGAAGCGGCGGGCTACCGGACACGGTCTCTCGTGCGGCGGGGCGACCCGAACGTGGTCATCCAAGGCGCGATGGCGGAAGCCGAAGCGGACCTCCTGATCGTCGGCTCGCAGGGAAGCGGCGCGATGTCTCGCGCGCTCGTCGGCTCCGTGTCCCTGAACCAGGTGTCGACCGAGACCTACTCGGTCCTCATCGTCCGACCGAAGGAGGCGTGAGCATCCCATCTACGTTTCGCGCGTCCCAGGACAGTCGCCATTGGACCGGATTGTGGGCGAGACGAGGTTTGCCTCCCCACCAAACTTGCGAGGCGATCTTTTGGGAAGAGACCTTGTACGCGTCGCCCCTGGGTTTGATGGCGTGCGGGAACAACGCCGCAATCGCGCACGACCTCGGGGCAGACCTTGCCGCAAGTGGCAAACCACGACGGATACGCGTCCGCCGAAATACGGGGTAGAGGCGCTTTCGCCTCGTTGAAGCCCCCCTTAACCCATATCAGGGATATCCAGTTTCGAAATTGGTTGCCCGACTAGGATTCGAATCTAGCAAATCACGTATTTAGCTCAGGTTCGATTGAACCTGAGTGTGTTCGTGAGAAAGCTCCCAGGGGACAGATTGGGGACAGAAACTCAGCGATGGAGAGGGGACAGAAACAAACTTTGTCAGCTCACCTCCGGCTGGACAAACTTAGGTAGGCGGAGTTGTAGAGTCGTGTGCTGTTACGGCGGATCGACCTTGGAGCGTTGCCTTCTGAGAAGTACACAGCGTCAAATAGGAAATAATGTTCCTTCGAGCTTGACGATCCATGAACCTTCTGAGTGTCGGAACGCTTTGGCCAGATGATTTAAGGAGAAAGCTCGACGACTTCGAGTACAAGGGGCTCGCCGATCAGCTTTGGGAACTCCTCACGAACTTCATCAACCAAGGTTCACGGGAGTTTTTCACCGAGTGGACCGATCACGGACCGGACCATATTAGGGCAGTCTTCGAGAATGCGCATGCGCTCATCTCGCCGAAAGCCGCGGACCTGATGACCCCGGCGGACGTCTTCGTCCTCACGACGGCGATCTTCCTTCACGACATCGCCATGAGGTTCGACCACGACACGATGGTTCGGATCCTTGAGGACGATACCGGTGCTTTCGGCGACATCCCGGATCGCTGGAAGGCGTTCTGCGCCGAGACCCAGCACTGGGACCGCGACACGATCACGAAGACGTTCGGCTCCGACTCGAAGGTACCGAAAGGCTACAACCTGAGGCAGTTCACCCCGGAGAACCGCTTCGTGGTAGGCTCCTTCCTTCGGCGCCACCACGGCGAGATTGCTCGCCTGATCGTCGCGGCCGACCTCCGACCTCTCGCCCCGAATGGTGGTTTCATCCTGGCGTTCCAAAGCGCGCGCCACGACTTCCGGCGCTTGGTTCGTCTGGCCGGATTGGTGGCTGAAAGCCATAACACGGCACTACGTACCGGCGTCGATGCGGCTAAGAGGGAGTTCGGTCTGCAGGGGGAGATTCCCGCACGCAGCAACACCATCTCCTACGTGCACTACGTTTACCTGATGGGAGTGCTTCGGATCGCCGACTACGCTGAGTTTCGGGGCACGAGCTCCCAGCACTTCATCAAGAGCTCGGCTCGGCTGACGAGCCCAACGTCGCAGCTCGAGCAGTCGACGATGGACGCCTTCGGCTCAGCCGATTGGGACGCGAACCTCGAGGAGCTGAGGCTTCGATACTCGACAGACGCGCCTGACGTCGACGCTCGGTTCCAGAGCTACGGCGTCGGCATCCAAGGCGAGATCGACACCACGTGGGCGGTGCTGAACGAGTACTACGCGGGGGCGGGGGTGAAGGCGGTTCTTTCCACCTCCGGGCTCACCGTCCGCCGGGTCGATGCGAAG
>CAXTOO010000243.1:0-6121 GCA_964245875.1 uncultured Fimbriimonas sp.
TTCACGGTGTCGTCCTGAAAGGGGTGGGGCGCGATCGCGCGGAGCGCCTCCTCCCGCCGATCGCGCGAGCGGGGAGGAGGCCGCGGAGCGCGGTCAGAGGGCTACCGGAGGAGCCATCTCTGTTGCGGCTGATTGTTCCAGGGGTACTGGATCAGGGCCGCGCCGTTCGTCGTGGAGCTGGCGCCGTCCAGGGCTTGGCTGCTGGCCTTGTTCCAGATCTTGTAGCTCCCGTCCGGCTGCACGTCGACCCACCACCGCTGGTTGGCGTCCCGCGTCGTCTGCCACTGGACCATCTGGAGGTTGTTCGCGTTGGAGCCTCCGGGGCAGTCCAGGGCCTCCCAGGTCGAGAGGTTGACGATGTTCCAGGAGGAGTCCGAGTTCTGGGTGAAGAGCCACTTCTGGTTCTGGCTGCTGCCTAGGCCCCATTGGACGACGGGCTTGCCGTTGCCATAGTTGCCGGCGCTGTCGATGGCCATCCCGGTCTTCTGGTTCGTGACGGCGTGGATGCCCGCGATGTTGTTCGGCTGCGTGGCCGGCGTGAACTGGAGCCACGCCATGGCGCTGACGAACTTGTTCGCGCTCAGCGTGTTATCGCGGGGCGTCAGCTGGTCCCAGGCGTTCCAGGTGATGCCGAGATCGGTGCGACGGTTCGCCTGGATCGCGTTCGCGTTCTGGACCATCCACGGGTAGTAGGCCCCCCACTGGCGGTTGTCCCGCACGAAGTGTCCGGCGCCGCGCGCCATCTCGTCCGCCCAGGTGTTCAGGTAGGTCGCGTTGTTGCTGAAGACCCCGCCCGCCGACAGGTTGTTCCGCGCGTAGTCGATCGCCCGCTTGGCATCGTTGTAGTAGTTGACGTTGCCGGTGATCTCGTAGAGCATGTTGGCGTAGTCCGCGAACGTGCCCTGGTTGTACACCGCCGTCCCCGTGTTGACGTTTCCGGCCCGGTCGACGCCCGCATAGACCTGGCCGTTGCCCGCGTTGTACAGGTGGTGCCAGACCCAGTCGTAGATTTGGGTCGCGCGATCCAGGTACCACTGGTCGTGGTTGCTCTGGTAGATCATGCACGCGACCTTGCCCAGGCTGTCGTTCGACAGGGCCTCCTTGTTGATCGCCTCGCCGGGGGGCGTCTTCTCGGGCTGTTGCTCCCAGATGCCGCCGCCGTTGTACTGGGTGTCCCAGCCGCGGGCCCATGCCATGTCGAAGCCGTACCTCGCCTGGGTGAGGAAGTTCGCGTTCCCCGTCATCTGGTAGCCGCGGGCCAGCGCCATCGAGAACCACCCGATGTCGTCGTTCCAGCCGTCCCAGGTCCAGGGCGGCGGGGTGTTGTTCAGCCAGGTGTTGAGTAGGTTGTTGACGAGGGTCTTCTTCGCGGGGTCGCCCGTCCGCTCGTAGGCGTCCTCGGCCCCGAGGATGTCGAGCGAGCCTGACCAGGTGCCGTCCGCGTCGCCGCTGTTCAGGGCCTTCTTGTAGAAGACGTTGCCTCCCGAGTTCACCAGGAGGGCGTTGTTGAAGGCGTTGTACATCGCCTCCGCGTCGCCCGCGCCGATCGCCGACGCCTGCTGGGGAAGCGCGCCGATCGCGCCGATGATCAGCGCCAGCACGGCGGCGCGCGCCGGGATCCTCGCCTTGGTGGGTCCTGCGGCCTTCGTCCGCAGGGCCATCGTTCTCGTCGCTTCGTTGACGAAGCGCCCGCGGCATTGCCGGGCGCCGTTCGAGTGTGTGATGTTGTTAGCCATCTCCCACAATATACAATGAAACCGCTTTCCGGAAAGCGGTTTCATCGTGTAATTTTTCCCATCGGCCTTGTCTCGATTGTGAACGACCGACTGACGCCCGTGGCCTGCCTATCTCCAAACGTCGCCCCCACCGCAGTCGCGGGATGGTTCGCGCCCGCGCCGCAAAGCGGGACCCGGCGTCCCGCCGATGGCCGGCGGGGTTCCGTCCGTCACGGACTGAGCGCAGCCTCCTGAGCATTGGGTGGTATACCACTTTGCCCAGACACTCACGGACCCTCCCCTTTTGGAGGGGAGGGTCGGTGGTAGGGAGAGGAGGCTCGCCGAGGGCCTCTCGGCGAGCCTCCTCTCCCTTCCATCGCCCTCGGCGTCCCTCCGGACTCAAAATGACGCACGACCGAGCATTGAGACTCGGCGGGTGGCGGGGTAGTCCTCTCATCCTCGGGGCCGGGTGGCACGGGTAGGGATAAATCGTGCCCGTACCCGTAGAGGGCCGGCCTTCACCGCCGCCTGGGTTTCCAGCCGCGCCGTCCGCCTCGGGGTCTCCTGGATGTCTGGGGCAGGCAGCGACGCGGGGTGGCCCGACAGCGCCAGAAGCCCCAAGCGCGGCAGAGCGCGGTCGCGCCCCACTCTCCCGCTCCTCTCCCGCCAAGGGGCCGGCGCAGGAGGCATCGTCCCTGCGAGTTGCCCGGCCAGGCCCCCGTCGAGGGTGTCGGCTGGAAGAGGCAGGGGACCGGCGTTCCGCGCGCGTTCCTTTAGGTCACAGAGGAGGGCGAGACCTATCTTCCGCCGAGCTTGCTTCCGACCCTTTGGTCGGCCGTGGCGTTTCCCGGTCCTGGCGTCATGTGCCCGACCCCCGACGTGGGGCCGTCTCGGTTCGACCGGTAGGGGGCCAAGGGAATCGGCTTTGACGCATCGGCGCCCGACCCGCAGCCCACGATGGCGAGGGAGGCGAGTGCCAGCGCACAACCGAGAGGCCTCTTCACTGGTCGTCCCACAGGTACTTCGTCCGGTCGGTGACGACCGTGCTGTCGGCGAGACCCTCGGGAGACCAGTTGGTGCCTTGGGCCAGGTAGCCCGGCGGCTTTGCCGAGGCGTGGCCGTCCGCCCAGGACACGATGGCCATCCCGGCGCTACGGAGCGACACGCCGCCCGTCCGGCTCCCCGCTTTCTGGTTCCCCATCAGGTAGGTGCCGTCGTAGAAGCCGTCCTTCCCCCAGCCCCCGTAGCACCATTTCATCGGATCCGTTTCCGTCACGCAGTCCGGAGGAGAGATGATCCCGCTCGTGGGGGTAGAGCCTTCCAGGAACCAGTAGAAGGCATCCGGCTCGATGTTGGTCTCGCCGTTGCCGAACTTGGCGGCCAGGAACACGGTCTCCGCCGGCGCCGCGACGGCGGTGGCCGAGATCGGAACCAACAGTCGCACGTTGTTGACGTAGCTCAGCCAAGAGAGGTAGGTCGAGTTGTAGCCGTACTCCGGCGCCGTCGCCTTCACCGCCGCGTCGGTCCATCCGGGACCGAACGAGACGATGGGGGGCGCCTGCGGATCGACGAGGAGGTCGATGCTCTTCACGTAGGGAAGGACCAGCCAGCTCCAGGACTGGGGGGCCCACCCTCCGTTGGTGCGCATCGGCGCTCCGTCTGGAGAGTCTGACGCGGACAAGACCTCCATGTCGTCGAAGTCGCCGCTGTACATCATGCAGGCGACCGTAAGCTGCTTGGCGTTGCTCAGGCTCACCGTCCGCTTGGCGGCGGACTTCGCCTGGGCGAACACGGGGAAGAGGATCGCGGCGAGGATCGCGATGATCGCGATGACGACGAGGAGCTCGATAAGGGTGAATCCCGATCGACGCTTGGGGCTAGAGGATTGGCGGTTCATTGGTGCTTCCGAGGAAGGACGGGAAGGGTCGGGACGCGCCAGCGGCCCGAAGTGGGCTTACACCTTGCGGCGGCGGCGGAGGAGGGCGACGGCGCCGAGGCCGAGCGCGGCCAGGGTCGTCGGCTCCGGAACGGGCGACACCTGGAGGAGGGTGGCGAAGGCGCTGGTCGAACCCGGCCCGACCAGCGTCGCGCTGATGTACCCGTTGTCCGTAATGCCCGAGATCGACGCGGAGCCGAAGCGGTATCCCGTTGGGAGAAGGGTGCTCAGATCGGTGAGCGTGCCGTTTGCGTACAGGAAGCCCGTGTCGGCGAACGACGCGTTCGTGGTGAAGCCCACGACCCAGCCCAGCGAGTTCACGCCGGTGACGGTCATGCTCTCGTTGTCGTACAGGAAGGGCAGGGTGACCGTCGTCCCCGCGCTGGTCGCGCTGGCGCCGGTGTTCAGGAAGCCGCGGTTGCCGAAGAAGTCGTCGGTGGACGTCAGCGTATTGCCCGCGATAAAGCCCCCGGCCTGGCTCACGGCGGTGGCCGACGTCCCGTAAACGGTCTCGCCCGCCGCGGCGGGCAGCGCGGCGAGCGCGTTCATCGTCCCGCCTTGATAGACGATAGCCCGGTTCAAACCGTCTGCCAGGTTCGCCGCGCCGACGATGGTGCCCGCATCGTTGATCGCGTAGGCGGCGCTGTCGGTGCCTCCGGGAAGGGTGCCGATGTCCACCAGGCCACCGCCCACCAGGGAGTAGAAGCCGCGGGCGTAGCCATCGGGGGTGATCGAGTCGCCGACGACGGTCCCCGAGGCGTTCACGCCTGCTCCCGTGCTGGTGCCGTTGTACCCGAAGGTGCCGAGGGGAGTGACCGTCCCGCCGGAATACCGAAAGGCTTGTCGCGTATCATTCGAAGCACCCACCTTGAAGCTGGCGGTGCCGGCGCCGAAGCCGTTGGAGCTCAGCGCCGTGAACCCGAGGCTCGCGGAGCCCGAAGGCGCGTTGGACGAGACGCTGACCGGCGAAGACCCGTTCGCTCCGGTGTAGAGCCCTTGGGGAGCGCCGACGTTGTAGGTGGCGTTGCCCGCGACCTGGCCCAGACTGTTGACGGCGCGCGCGGTGGAACTGGTCGGGATCGCGCCGGCGACGATCGCGATCGAAGGATTGTTGCCACTGTAGCCAGGCCTGATGGGGAAGGCGACGACGTTCAGGCTGAACTGGGCCGACGAGAAGGCGGCGACGGAGAGAAGGGCGGAAGTGGCGAGGCCGTGTGCAAAGTAGGAGGAAACGTTCGTTGACATGGGTTTTTCCTGAAGGATCCGTCTGGCAGACTTGGAATTTCCGGCACCGTCCACGCTGAGGGCGTTCGTCTTTCCTGAAGTTATGTTACGACGGGTTTTGGATGCGTCGAAAACGGAGCCGGGGGTTTGTAGGACAAATGCGGTTAACTGTCTGAAAACGCTTCCGCTATCTTCTTTGATCCATCTTCGACGCCGCAGAGGTTGACAATGCGCGCCAAAATCCTTCCCCGAAAGCGTCATGCCGCGACCCGCCGACATCTTCACGAGCTTCGAACGCGGTAACTTCACCCTGATCGGGAACCGCGCCAAGGCACTGCGTCTGACCCGCGGCCTGAGCATCCGCAAGCTCGCAAAGGCTGCCGGGGTCGACAAGAACACGATCCTGCGCCTTGAGCGCGGTGAACCGGTCAGCGCGAGGGTCTTGTCCGGCGTGTGCCGATCGCTCGAGACGGCGCTTCCGAGCCTGACCATGGGCGCAGCGGAGCAGACGAGCGTCCAGGTCTTTCGGGCAGACGAGACGAAGTGGGTCAGCATGATCCAGCGTCCCGAGGCCCGAGGGCACCTGCCCACCTACACCTCCGTTCCCGAGGCCGCCGAGCGCGAGCGGTACGGGCGGCTCGGCTTTACGACCGGCTTCCTGATGACCCACGCCTGCACCATCACGAACGGCCAGATGAACGCCGCCATCTACGAGGTCCACCATCCCTGGATCAATCCGATTCACCATCCGGGGGAGGAGTTCGTCTACTGTCTGCGCGGCGAGGTGCGGGTGACCGTCGGCGAGGAGACGTACGTGCTCGGTGAGGGCGATTCGATGAGCTTTGACTCTTCCCTTCTCCACAATTTCGAGCGCATTTCTGCCCCCCCGATTCCCGCGCCGCGGGTGCTGTCGGTCTGGATCGAGGGCGGTAAAGACGAGAATCGTTCGCGAAAGTAGATTCGTCTTCCGATCGAGGAGTTCGGCTTGTGGATGATCGGCGCGACGAGGCCGTTCGTCAACGATGGAATCAGGCTTGCGGGGAAAGGACGTCAGATGTCTGTTCGTTGCCAAGTTCCCGACCTGGTCGACCACGCTCAAGTTTTAGTCGGTGGGTCTTTCTGGCACGTGAACGCTCGAACAGGAAATTCGCTCCGCAGGAGAGCCATGATCGGGTTGAAGATTCCGCTGCGCTTAGAGGTCGTTTCACAACTTGGCTTTGTGCCTCCCCCTTGCGCCTTCGCGCCT
>CAXTOO010000244.1:0-6066 GCA_964245875.1 uncultured Fimbriimonas sp.
AGATCCACGCGCCGGAGTCGATCATCAACCACGAGAAGCGTCTGCTTCAAGAGGCTGTCGATGCGCTGATCGATAACGGCCGTCGCGCCCGCCCGGTCGTGGGCTCGAACTCGCGCCCGCTGAAGTCGCTCTCCGACATGCTCAAGGGCAAGGAAGGGCGGTTCCGAAAGAACCTGCTCGGCAAGCGCGTCGACTACTCTGGCCGTTCGGTCATCGTCGTCGGGCCGCACCTCAAGCTGCACCAGGCCGGTCTTCCCAAGGAGATGGCGCTGGAACTGTTCAAGCCGTTCGTGATGAAGTCGCTGGTCGAGAAGAAGATCACGCAGAACATCAAGACCGCGAAGCGCATGATCGACCGGATGCACCCGGCGGTGTGGGACGGCCTCGAGGAGGTCATCAAGGAGCACCCTATCCTCCTGAACCGCGCGCCGACGCTGCACCGTTTGGGCATCCAGGCGTTCGAGCCGATCCTCGTGGACGGCAAGGCGATCCAGGTCCACCCGCTCGTCTGCAACGCGTACAACGCGGACTTCGACGGCGACCAGATGGCCGTGCACATCCCCCTGAGCACCCAGGCCCAGGCGGAGGCGCGCGTCCTCATGCTGTCGACGCAGAACCTGTTCTCGCCGGCGGACGGCCGCCCGACCTGCGCGCCGGTGCAGGACATCATCCTCGGCAACTACGCGCTGACGTTCGTCCGGCACGAGGGCAAGCGGCTCATGGACGAGGCGATCGCCGCCCACCAGGCCGACCCCGAGAACGTGCGCGCTCCACGGACCTACGCCGACCCGGACGAGGTGATCTTCTACCTGGAGACCCCGGTCGAGGACCAGAAGATCCCGCTCAACGATCCCATCCAGGTCCGCATCAAGCGGCCTATGTACCGGGACGACGCCGAGGTGGACTTCCGCGACCCGGCAACGGGCGTGGAGTACCACAAGGTCAAGACGGAGACCGAGGAGGGCGACGAGGTCGAGGAGCTGGTGGCGTACGAGCAGGAGTTCGAGACGTTCGTCACGACGTGCACACCGGGCCAGCTCGTGCTCAACACGATCTTGCCGCACCCGCTCAAGTACAGCGACGAGATGCTGCACATCGAGCTGGGCAAGAAGGTGCTGTCCGAGCTCATCCTCACCGTCCACCGCCGCGCGGGCGTCGGCTCGACCATCAAGCTGCTGGACGACATCAAGGAGATGGGCTTCCGCTGGGCGACCCGCTACGGCCTCTCCGTCGCGATCACCGACATGGACCCGCCCGCCCGCCGCGAGGTCATGATCCAGGACGCGGACGACCGCTCCACGAAGATCACCAACCAGTTCCGCCGGGGAATGCTCACCTACAACGAGATGACGCAGAACCTGGTCAAGCTCTGGACGGACACCTACGACGAGATCGGCAAGGAGATCGTCGCGGGCCTGACCCAGCTCAATCCGCTCAGCATCGTCACGGTTTCGGGCGCCCGCGGGTCGGTGAAGCAGCTCGCGCAGCTCGCCGGAATGCGCGGCCTCATGTTCAACCAGTTCAACGAGGTCATCTACGAGCTTCCGGTCAAGAGCTCGTTTCACAAGGGCCTCTCGATGCTGGAGTACTTCGTGACGACCCACGGCGCGCGGAAGGGTCTGGCCGACACGGCGCTTCGAACGGCCGACGCGGGCTACCTCACGCGTCGTCTCTGCGACGTGTCGCAGGACGTCATCGTGAACGCCGTCGACTGCGGCACCGTCGAGGGCATCCTCGCCCGTCGGGTTGTTGAGCAGGGCGAGGCGATCGAGCACATCTCCGAGCGCGTCATCGGACGCGTGGCGCTGAGCGTCATCATCGACCCGGACACGGGCGAGGCGCTTTCCGAGTACCAGGAGCCGATCACCCGCGTCAACTCGCTCCGCATCAAGGAGATCGAGAACCGGTTCATGAAGGAGTACGCCGCCGTCGAGACCGACGAGGAGCGCGAGGCGATCTCCGAGCGGTACCGCGGCTTCGGCTTCGAGGCCGACGAGCACGGCTACCTGCTCGTCCAGATCCGGTCGCCGCTCACCTGCGAGCTGGTCCAGGGCATCTGCGCCAAGTGCTACGGCACGGACCTGTCGTCGTCGCGCCTCGTCGAGGTCGGTGTGGCGGTGGGCATCATCGCCGCGCAGTCTATCGGCGAGCCGGGAACGCAGCTCACGATGCGGACGTTCCACACGGGCGGCGTCGCGGGCTCCGCGACCATCGCCCGCACGAACCAGTACAAGACGGGCCGCTTCATCCGCCAGTTCATGGAGGACTTCGCCACCGCGACGGAGACCAACATGAAGGAGTTCGACCCGACCAAGCTGCTTGAAAGCCAGGAAAGCACGGTCAAGTCGTTCTTCGCGAACAAGGACGCCGCGCCGCTCACGATCCAGCCGACGGAATCGGAGATGCTCGACCCCAAGGTCCAGCGCAAGGTCGCCCGCACGACCAAGGCGGCCCAGAAGGCCGCCGACAAGTCGGACAGCGACTCGCGCAAGCTGTGGGAGCGGTCGCGCAAGACGTTCTTCTACGCGTGGTCCGGCGAGTCGTCGGGCATCGTCCGCGTCGAGGAGATCTTCGAGGCGCGGCGCCAGCCCCGAGGCAAGGCGATCATCTGCCCGGTCAGCGGCATCGTCCGCGACGTGCGGGAGAGTCCGTACGGTCGGTGGGTCATCGTGGAGGCGACGGTGCCGCTCACGGGTCCCATCAAGGACGCCTACGTGGGCGACGTGCAGAACTGGCCCAAGAACGAGTTCGGCGAGTACGAGGGCGGACTGCAGAAGACGGTGGGCCAGAAGCTCATCACCGCGACCCTCACCGCGCTCCGCAAGGGCGAGGTCGAGAAGGTCAACATCTTCTATCCGATCCTCGTCCCGCCGCTCGGCAAGCTCCCGGTGAACAAGGGCGGTCGCATCATCAAGGGCGACCCTCTTACGGAGGGTCCGCGCGATCCGCACGAGGTGTTGGAGCTCGCGGGCGCGAACGCCGTGTACGACTACTTCGTGGAGAACCTCCAGGAGGTTTACAAGAGTCAGGGCGTCGACATCAACGACAAGCACATCGAGGTCATCATCCGGCAGATGCTGCGCAAGCGGCAGGTCAAGGAGCCGGGCGACACGCCGTTCCTGCCGGGTCAGATCGTTGACCGCTTCAACTACCAGCGCGCCAACGACGCCGTCCGCGAGCGCATCCAGTCCGGTGCGAAGGTGAAGTACGTCGACCCGGTGACGGGCGAGGCGGTCGAGCGCGAGTACAAGGAGGCCACGGCCACCTGGATCCTGCTCGGCATCACCGAGGCGTCGCTCGCCACGGAGTCGTTCCTTTCGGCGGCGTCGTTCCAGAAGACGACCCGCGTCCTCACGGAGGCGGCGGTCCGCGGCAAGAAGGACCAGCTCATCGGCCTGAAGGAGAACGTCATCATCGGACGCCTCATCCCGGCCGGCACGGGCGTGAAGCAGTACCGCGACGTGGCGATCGACGTCCAGCGCGGCCCGACCTGGGCCCAGCAGTCGCTCACCGCACTCGTCGAGGCGGAGGATCGGGGCATCGGCAACGATCTCGACGCCCTCTCGTTCCCGTCCCTCGCCGACATGGCGGCGGCGGAAGACGACTTCGAGGATTGACCGTCAGCACTCCCACGCCAAGTGGTTCGACTTGGGGTGGGGGCAGGGAAGAGGGGCGGAGCCAACCGGCTTCCATCCCTCATTGCACTACTCTGCAGAGCGTCCGAACGGTATGGAACGTGCCGCGAGGATTTCCCCCTAGGGATAGTAGCCTGGCACCGTGGTGATCGTGCCGCTGCCGAACACGGGTGGGCGGTGCTGACTAGGGTTGCCTGGGTCGAGAAACTGCACCGCGCCGAGTTCTGTCCATGCGCGGTAACCGTCGCCGTTGGAGAGGAACGCCATTGCCTCCTGGCGGCTGGCGAAGCCATAGTTTTTCCAGGAACTCTCCAGCAAGCCGTTCAGCCTTGCGCGGAGGGCGTCGGGCATCTCGGAGACGTTCAAGATTCGATCCGCATCGTCGGGCACCGTGCGGCCTAGCGACCTCAACAGATCTGTGGCGACGCCCCTGTTCCCCTTGTCGATCTCCTTCTGCAACGACTCGAGGGTCTTCGCGTAGAGGAGAGTTCCCTCGGTCGCCACCCGGAGCGCGGGGCCGAAGAACCGCAGGGTCGTCTCGTCCCGGCGGAAGCTCTCCTCGGGAACGTTGGCGAACGGTCTCTGGTGATTGTACCGTCGCGCCGCAACGTCCATTGTTGTACGTCTACGATCCATGTTCGAGGGTAGGCGGACGGATTTCGTCTTTCCGCCAAAGGTTAGGTCGATACGAATCCATTCGTCAATGCTCAGGTAGGCGGGTACGCCCCGGGGCTTGCCGGGAACCGACATCCAGCTTCCTCCGAGCGCAGATTGGGCGGCCTGGATCTCCTCGGGCGAGAGGCGGGCGACATCGAGGGTTCCATCCGGGCTGCGCCGGTCGAGGAACGCGCGGACGAGGAGTCCTTCGCACCTCAGCTTTCCAAGGGGGCCCGTGGCGAGATCTATGACGAGCAGACGGTCCTCGCCCCAAGGCACGATGCGGAAGTGATCGTTCGGGAACGCCTTGTTGTAATCGGCGCGCGTTGCTCCGTAAGGCATTTCGCGTTTCGCGAGGATCTTGGGATCTCCGGTCACGAGCAGGTAGCCCTGGACCGTCTTCCCCTTGTCCGTACCCTCTTGGGCGGCGACCGAGAGACCAGGGGAAAGAGCGAAGACGGCAAGGAGAATCCGGAAGGGCGAAGCGTCCACCATTGTTAGTTCTCGATCCGGAATTCGATAAAGTTCGTGATTTTTTCGACCGCTGTGCGATCCTGGAGACTGTAATATTCATCGACGATATATTGCGTCGCGTTGGCTTCGAGCGGATAGCTGTCAGTGATCGTGTAGTAGTTGTTATAGGCCACGATCTTCTGGCCGGTGCTCGCGGTGCCGCTTCCTGAGTTGGATTCCTCCCAGTGCTCGGTGGCCGGGTTCGAGAGGCTGCTCCAGGCCAGGCTCCACGGAAGCAAGTCATAGTAGGAGCCGTAGGGACCCGTGCAGATGAAGTAGTTGTCGAAGGGAGCGTTGGCGACCGACCAGGGGCCACCGAACTGCATCACGAGCACGGTCATGGGTTCCTCCAGGTACTGCTTCTCCCGATCACCCGTGTGGACGACGGTCTGGGCAGCGGCGCTGACGACGAGAAGGGCGAGACTGGCGAACAGGGCGAGTGACTTCATTGTTTCCTCATCTCCATTGTAAGTGGCGTGGGGGCGGGCCGGGGCTTTAGACCTATCGATGAGTCATGTTTTCCGAATACGAAGGTTGATGTGCGCCACGGACGGATGGCCGGGGTAACCCTCCTCTGCGTGACGACCCGTAGAGCGTGGGTGACACGGGTCAAGCGATGGCTCGTGCCCGCCGTCCCTTGGCCCGCCGTCTTCCGCGCCGACGGGTGGCCCAAGCCGGGCATGACACTTTCTGCAACGAGGGTGGAACCGGGGCGGCTGGGTGGCACGGGTCGTGCCGGATGGGTCGTGCCGGCCCGCCCCGTGATCCGACCAAGTTCCGGGTAGACCGGGTGTGTGGCGACTGCTTTGTACCTGATACTTCGTCATGCTCAGCCTACGGAAGGCGATCCTCCCGTCGTACAATAGGGCATGGAGTCGCCGCGTCTCAAGGCTCTCGAACCCCAGCTTGCCGAACTCTCGCCGGAGGAGGTTCGAAGGCTCGCCGACGATCTCGCCCTGCGCGTCCTTTTCGACGCCGCCAAGACGAAGACGGTGGATTGGGAACGCTTTCGGGGCGTCCTCAAGCACGGTCCCGACGGCCTTGAGTACCAGCGCGCCATTCGCGCGGAGTGGGATTGAGTCTTACCTTGACACGAACATCGCGATCCACGAACTGCACGATGAGCTGGACGAAGCCCTGCCTGCCCAAGACACCCTCATCTCCGTCGTCACCGAGATCGAACTGCTAGGGTTTTAGGGCATGACCTCGGCGGAAGAGGCCGACTTGCGCGCCCTGATCGCAACCCTTGCCGTTGTCCCGC
>CAXTOO010000245.1:0-6028 GCA_964245875.1 uncultured Fimbriimonas sp.
CGACCGTCGCCTCCCCTGCCTCGCCCGTCCAAATCGCGGGCGTCCAGGCGGCGGTGTCGCGGAACTCCTTGCGCAGGGGCACCTTCGAGGTGCCCTTGTCCCCGCCGTCGAGGTAGATCTCGGGGAACGAGTAGTCTGTCTGGACGCCGTTCGAGCGGTCCGGATAGAGCGAGGCGTACAGATCGGTCGCGTCGGTCGCGATGTCGTAGATCCCGCGATCGACCGTCCCCAGCGATATCTCGGCGGCCACGGGTCTGCCGTCGGCGTCGGTCGTGCGGACGGTCACCTGCGCGGTCTCGCCCGGAAGGTAGACCGCCTTCTCCGCCTGGACCTGCACCTTCAGGCGGCGGTCCTCGCGCGAGACGACGAGGCGGCGGTCGGCCTGGAGGAACCGCTTCTCGCGCACGTAAGCCGCGGAGACGTACACGTTCGGGGCGTACTCCTTGGCCACCGGCACCTCGACGACCGTCGAGCCGCTGGTGAGGGGCACGAGCCGGCGCCACAGCACCCGGTCGGTTTGCACGGTGACGAGGGCGGTGCCACCGGGGATGTCGGTCTGGAGCAGCGCCCGCGCGCGGTCGCCCTCTTTGTAGCCCTTGTGGTCGAGCGTGAGCTTCAGCTCGCCGCGCCGCGCGTCGGCCTGGGCGGGCGAGCCCTCGACGTACACCCACGCCTCGGCGACGATGCTCCGCCCGGCGTCGTCCCGCGCCTTCGCGCGGAAGGTCAGCGACTCGGCCCGCGCGACGGGCAGGCGCAGCAGGACGGTCCCGTCCGCGCCGGTGGTCGCCCGGTACTCGTCGCGCTTGACGAAGGTCGACGCGCCGTCGGCGTACGCCTCGACTCCCGACTCGACCGTCACCATCCGGTTCGGGACAGGCTTCTTCGGGTCGGTCGGATCGGTGGTCCGCAGCAGAAGTTGCACGGTATCGCCCGGCACGAGGATGGGGTTCTGGACCTCCATCGCCATGCCGAAGTCGCCTCGCGTCACGCGCACCTTGCCCTCGCCGTCGAAGAACTTGCCGCCGTCCTCGGTGACCGACGCGCTCACGGTGTAGTCATAGTCGTTCGACAGCACCTCGGGATCGCTCTCCGCCCGCGTGTCGAACTCCACCTTCGCGCGGCCCATCGCGTCGGTGACCGCCTCGACCTCCTGGCTGTACTCGCCCCCGCCGTAGGAGTCGCCCTCGCGGGTCTCGCCGTCTTCGTCCTCGTAGGTGAACGCGGGCGAGCGGTAGACGGTCGCCTTCACCTTCGCGCCGACCACCGGCCCGCTGTAGTAGTACTTGCACTCGACGGTCGCGGCGGCGCGGTCGCCCATCGCGTAGCGCGACTTGTCGGCGGTCACGGCGATGGAGAACTCCGGCTTGCGGTACGCCACAACGTTCGCGCCCGTGTCCGCGGACTTCGCACCCAGCGCCTCGCACTCGATCGCGTAGCTTCCCGGCTTACCCTCCTTGCTCGTCGCGAACGAGCCGTGGAACGAGCGGTGGCGCGAGAGCGGAAGCGAGAGGCTCTGGAGCGGGTTGCCGTCGGGGTCCTTCACCGTGACCGCGACGTTGCCCTCGCCCGGCAGGCGGTAGCCGTCGCCGTCCACGCGGCGCACGAACCCCTTGAACTGGACCGTGTCGCCCGGGCGATAGGCGGGCCGCTCGCAGTAGGCGTCGATCCACGCCTTCGCCGCATCAGGGCGGTCGTTGGTCGAGTTCACGAGCGCCACCGAATCGCCCAGACGGGCCATGAGAACCCGCTGCTCGCCCTCGGGCGGCGCGGGAAGCACGGCGTCGAGCAGGCCGTCCGCGCCGGTTCGACCGATCTCGTTCGCCTGCGCGTCGAGGATGGCCGCACCCGCGAGGGGCCTGCCGGTGGCGAGGTCGACGGTGAAGAGCAGGGTATGGCCGTCATGGCCCGTCTTCGAGACGAGCGCGAGCCGCGAGACGAGCAGCACGGCGTTCGCGCGGACCGCGCCCGCGCGGCACTGCACGAAGTAGACGCCCTCCGAAAGCCCCTCTCCCTTCGGAGGGAGAGGGGTTGGGGTGAGGGCCTCCCTCCTCTTGGGGAGGGGCAGGGGTGGGGTGACCTTAGAACCCTCCCCTTTGGGGGAAGGCAGGAAGGGGGTTAGAGGCAGCGTCTGCACGAACGCGCCCTCGGCATCCCGCTCGGCGACGAGCGCGCCCAACTCCTGGACCTTCGTGCCGCGTCCGGCGAGGCTCGCGGCGTCGTCCGGCCGCGCGAGGGGCTGGATCGCGCGCTGGTAGCCGCCCTCGAGGGCGATACGGTCGGTGTCGAGGCGGTAGACGACGAGGCGCACGTCCTTCTGGGGCACGAAGCCGTGCAGTTCGACCTTGGGCGTCTCGCCGGGGGTGAACACCTTCTGGCTCGCGTAGAGGTTGAGGTAGGGTTCGCTCGGCTTGGCGGCGAACTTCGCGGTCTTCGTCTTGCCCTCGACGATGGTGACCCGGCCCGGCCCGGCGCTGTGCTCGCGGGCGGAGACGTCGACGGTGTAGTCGCCCGCCGGAAGGCTGCGGAAGGCGTACTCGCCGTTCGCGTCGGTCTCGACGCCCTTGATCCGCGGCCGCCCGTCGTCGGGCGCGCCCTTGAGGCTCAGGGTGACGAGCGCGCCCGCGAGGGGCTTGCCGTTCTCCTTCATGGTGATGCGCCCGGCGAGGCGGCCGACGGGGATCTCCTCGCCCACGCCGAGGGTGAGGAGCGCGCCCGCGAACAGGGCGGCGAGGGTGGGACCGAGGATCTTCTTCACTTCGTTTCACCTTTCCGACGGTTGGCGAGGGCGAGCATTGCGGCGAGGATGGCGATGCCGACGGCGGCGTAGGCGAAGAGGCGGGTCTTCGCGTCGCGCGTGAGGGTCGACTCGTCGCCGAGCCAGGAGAGGGCGAGGATGGTGCTGCCCGCAAGGCCCACCCCGATGGCTAGGGAGGCCAAAGATGGTTCCCCTTGAGGAACGAAAGGGGGAACCGTGGGGGAGGGGGTGCCAGAACGTTCTTCTCCACCCCCAACCCCCTCCTCATCGCCCGTCGAGAACTCTCTGTGGACGGGAGCGGAATTCCGTGGCGACGAGGAGGGGGCTCGGAGAGCCTCCACCAACCCCGCCGCGCCAAGCCCCACCACGAACCCGATGCCGCCCCGCAACCCGAGGGCAACGACCAACAGCGGCGCGGCGGCAAGCACGACGATCCCCCAAAGAGCCGCGCCGAGGGCCGATCGGGAATCCTCCCCTCTGAGGGAGGGCAGGGTGGGGGTGCGCGCCGCGCGCAACCAGTCGCTCGGCAACAGGGGCAGGACCAGCCCGAACACAAGCGCCAGCAAGGTGTAGTGCTGGGCGATGTCCAGCGCGCGGGTCGCGCCCGTACCCGCCTCGCGCAGGACGCGGTACAGCACCAGCCCCACGAGCGGCCCGAGCGCGAGCACCGCGCGGCGGTTGTCGACCGCCAGCAGCACCCCCACCGCCGCAAGGGCGGCAAGCCCCATGCCCGCCCCCCGACCGAGGCCGAACGCGACCGTCGCGAGGCCGACGCCCACCACCGCCGCGAGGCCGACGCGCGGCGACTCGCCCTCCTCCTCAAGCATGAGCAGGTGGAGCACGACCCCCGCCAACCCGCCGACCCCCGCGCAGAGGGTCAGGTTCGGCTCCCCCAACCCCCGCGCCACGAGGAGACCGGCAAGCAGCGTGAGAAGGCCGACTACGACCGACCGCAGCGCCGCCAGCCCCTTCGGCAAGAAGGCCGCGAGGAACGCGCCGACCGCCAGCGCGACGCCCGTCTGCGAGCCGACGAACGCCGCCGCGGGCAGTTGCGAGTGGCGCATCCCGAGGTCGTCCGCCGCGAAAACCAAGACCCCCGCCAAGGCCGCCGCCTCGCCCCCGCCCAAGGCGAGGGCCGACAGGCCCGTGCCCGCGACGAACGCCAAGCCCATCGCCGCGTTTGCCGAAAAGAGATGCATCGCGCTCGCCGCCGCGACGCCCGCGGCCAAGCCGCCCGTCCACGACCCCAACAACGGCGCGAGCAAACCGAAGGCCAATCCGACCAGCGCCGGGGTGCGGTCTGCCGCGGGCGCGGCCTTCAGGACCACGGCTCCCGCGACCAAGCCCAGAAAGGCCAGCACCAAGAGCCGGGCCGGATCAGGCCGGGTGCGCGCCTCGCGCGAAAGGAAGGGCGCGGCGAGGGCCAGCGCGAGCGCGACGAGCGGGAGGAGAGGGGTCATCGGGTCCCTAGGGACGCTCACATTATAGTGGCGATGGTCTCTCGACCGTCGAGGGTGGCGAGACTCTCCCGAGTCTCGTGCCCAAAATACTCTCGCCTACCACTTGGGAACGTCGTCGGTGATCCTCACCGGCAGGATCCGCCCCGCTTTGTCGTACTCCAGTCGGTCGATCGCCACCTCGCGCTGCCCCTCGTAGGGACCGTCGCCCGTGCGACCCGGCCACTCGTGGAAGGCGATGTACCACTCGTCGGTGCCGGGCTTTTGGAAGATCGCATGGTGGCCCGGTCCCTTGTGCGTCGCGTCGCTCTGGAGGATCGGACCGCGAGGGTTCCAGGGACCGAAGGGGTTGTTGCCCGTCGCGTAGTACGAGGAGTACGAGCTGCCGCGGAAGAAGCCGTGGCTGTACGAGAGGTAGTACGTCCCCTTGCGGTAGTGCATGAACACCCCTTCCGTGAACTCCTTCGGCGTCTGAACCAGGACCTCGCGGACGATGCCCACCATCGTCTCGTCCAGCACGTAGGCCCGCAGCGTCGCCCCCGCGCTGCCGCCGGCGTAAAGGATGTCCTGCCCAGACTTGGGATCGTGGAACACCATCGGGTCGATCGCCTCAAACCCGTTGCCGCCGGTGATCAGGGGCTTGCCGGAGTCCTTGAACGGCCCGGCGGGAGAGCTTCCCACCGCCACGCCGATCCTCGAGGGCGTGGGGTTTTGGGGACCGACCGCGTAGTAGAAAAAATACTTCGCGCCCTTGCGCACGATGCACGGCGCCCACGCGCCGTGCCACGGTGCCTTGTCCGCGGCGATCCAGGGAATGTCGTCGAACTTCAGGATCGGCCCGTGCTCGGTCCAGGTCTTGAGATCCTTGGAGGAGAACGCCCAGAAGGCCGCCCCGATCCGGTGGGTGGCGTCGGTGGGATAGAGCCACACCGTGTCGCCGAACACCGCCGCATCGGGATCGGCGCCCTTGAGGACGGGATTGTGGCCCGCCGGAAGGCTCTGGAAAGGGGCGAGAAGGGCGAGGGCAAGGAGGCTGGTCATCGTTGGCGGGCCTGCCTTCGGGTTTACCCGAGAGAAAGGGTGAAGGATTCCCGTCCTCGCGTCGTTACTCTGGTGGTGGACGAGGACGACGTGTGCATGGATCGGGCGAAGGCGGGCGACCGGGCCGCCTTCGACGCCGTCGTGCGCCGACACCAGCACCGACTCCAGCGCTTCGCCACCCGCATGGCCGCGGGCGACGCCGCCCGCGGCGCGGACGTAGCAGTAGGGGCGCTGTTGCGGCTCTGGGAGTCGCGGGCGGCGTACCGCCCCGCGGGCAGGACCGGCGCGTGGCTGCTCCAGACCGCTTACCGTCTACTCGTGGACGAGGCGAGGCGCGACCGCCCAGAGACCGAACTTGGCGAACTCTGCGTCCCGCCCGTCCCCGTGGAGCGCACCGCGCTCGCCCAGGCAGTGCGCGACATGGTCGGCGAACTGCCGGAAGGCCAACGCGCGGTCGTCGTGCTCTCGGTGTACGAGGGCCTGGGCCACGACGAGATTGCTCAGGTCCTCGGCATCCCGCCGGGCACCGTCGCCAGCCGCAAGAACAACGCCCTGAAGACGCTGCGGCGACGCCTCGCCGCCTGGGAAGACCCCGTATGAACGAGAAGCTCGAAGCCTGGAACGTGGAGACCGTCGACCTCACCGCGCGCGTCGCCGCCGCCATTGGAACCGCCCCGGATGCGGAGCTTTTGGACGAGCTGCGCCTCCTGCGGCGCGAGATCGCCGAGCTTCGCGCGACCACCGCCCTCCTCTGTGACGAGGTCGCCCGCCTCCG
>CAXTOO010000246.1:0-5879 GCA_964245875.1 uncultured Fimbriimonas sp.
TCGCGTTCTACGGGCGCGAGAAGAGGATCGAGGTCGAGGCGGACCCGCTCCTCCTCGAGTTCGTGGCGTTCGCGAGGAGGATTCCTCGTCCGCTCGAACCGCGGATAAGAGGCTCCTGGAGCATAGGAGAAGCGCCCCGCGCGGGGACGCTTCTCTCTGGTCGTCCAGCCAGAAGCTTAAACGAACCATCGCCTCCAGGAACCGATTTCTCGGATGAGGCGGAACTGCCTGCCTCCCTCCTTGAGGCCTTGCGGGGACCGCTCTTCCCCGACCTCGGCCTGTCGAATCCGCTTGAGGGATGGTCTTGAGACGCCTAGGATCGGGGCGAAGAATCCCTAGACCCGATCGCCATGGCCAAGAAGCCGAAGATGAAGCAGGATCCCTGGCCCGAGTACCCGCTTCCGCGGCCGAGCGCCCAGGGCGTCGAGGGAATGCGGGAGATCTACAGGAGGAAGACCGGCAAAGAGATCTCGTACGAGGAGGCGGAGGAGGTCCTCTCCCGGATCGTGAGGTTCCAGTACCTCAACTTCCTGATCAACACGGAGGCCGAGTTGCGGGAACGCGCCGAAGATGGCGAAGCCGACGGGGCCGGGCTAGAACGGGGCCATGAGATCACCCGAGAACCTATCGAGACTGAGGAAGACGCGGGCGGAGAAGTCCGCGCGGGGCGAGCCCGTGGGGCGGCTGCCGCTGGGCTACGTCTCGAGCCGGGGTAGCGAGCGAACCGGGACTATCCAGCGGGACGAGTTCACGCTGGAGCTGATCGAGGAGGCGCGCAAGATGCGCGAGGAGGGCCACTCGGTCCGCGTCATCCGCAAGGTCATGGCCCAGCGCGGGCTCGTTGGGAAGGCGGGCAGGCCGCTGAGCGTGTCAACGCTTCACGGACTACTGGGCCGCCGCGACTTCCCAGGTAAGAATAACGGCCATCCTGCTGACTAATTTGCGTTCCGGATCTTGATGGCCTCCTCAACCCAATCGGAGATATTCTCCTTGATGTTGTTGTAGACGTTCTGGCTCACCGAGTACGGGGGATTGTAGAGCTTTACGATCTTCGAGAGCTTCTCCCCGTTATAGGTCACGAAGTCGAACGGGTTCCCGCCCGACGCGGACTGCTCGTCGTTCGCGTTCGAGAGGTTGTGGATTCGGATTCCGACGACGCCCATCCCCTTCTCCCAGGCAGTGACGATCTCGTGGGTGATCCACTTCCGCCCGGCCGTCCCCTCTCCCACGAGAACGATCGCGCACGACCTTCCGGACATCTGGTCGGAGATCCACTTCTTGATCGCGGCTTCGCCGCCGTCCGTGACGGTCTCCCAGTCATTGTCGGAGACGGGAGCGTTGCCTTCGAGCGCGTCCATGTTCCTGACCTTCGAGGCGCGCCAGCCGTCTTCCTTGTAATGGAAGCTGTAAAATGCTTTTCTTGCCATGTGTGTTCCTTACCTTGGTTTAACTGATGAGTCCAGGAGAGCGATCGCAGACTTTACGATCGCCGCGTCGGAGTTGCCGCCGGTCCCGATCACCTGAAAGTCTTTCGATTTCTTCGCCGCGAAATCGGAGGAGAGCCATAGTTGTTCCGCAGCCCAGCCGGTAGCGCCGATGGGGATCACGGGCCGCCCCAAGCCCGCGGCGATCGAGCATTCCTCTAACACTCCCTCAGCTGTCTCCGCGTCGCCGTTCTCGGCCTTGCGGCTTCCGCACAGGACCATCACCGATCCCGCCTGGGAGATCATCTCGCGCCGGTAGGCCGTGTAGATCTCGGCCCTGTCCGGACTGGATCGGTCGATCTGAGGGAAGGGCCGAACGCTGATGCGGTCGGCGAACGCCGTACCTTTGAGGCGAGAGACCTCCTCCATCGCCCCGCCGAGCAGTGCGGATCCGATCCCGAAACCGAATCCGGACACGATGTTGTAGCCCGCGCGGATGAGTTCCCGGCCGAGGCGATCCGCCAGCGCCTCGGCGCGGGCCTGACCCATCGGCGCAAAGTCAAAGGCGCTTCCGGAAACGAAGACGGTCTTTCGGTTCGCTCGGCGGTTCAGCTCGTGAAGGATCTCGGTGATCTGCTCGTAGTCGTCGATGAGCAGCGCGTGGATGCCGTACCGCCGCAGGTCGCTGATGCGCAGGTCCAACCGCCGGAGCTCGTAATCGAGGTCGGCCCTCGCTTTCGCCTTGGAGATGCCCTTGCCCTGCTTCAGCTTGGGCTTCCTCATGACGCAGAAGTGCTCGCGCGGGTTTTGGCCGAGGAGCGCGCGGATGCGTCCGAGGACGTAATCCATGTTCGGGTCGGTGAAGCTGAAGCCGAGGAACAGGAACGTCTTGTTGACTAGGTCGCCTTTCAGCCCGTTAATGAACGGCTCGCGCGTCAGCCCGAAAAGCTCGTAGTCCTCCTTGGTGAGCACGGCGTCCTGCGGCTGGGCGACGTCCCCGTGCATCTTGTAGATGGTGACGTCCCTGCCCCTCACCGTCGTGGCGAGATTGGGGACGGTCACCTTGGCGTCGTACCGCTTTCCGGCGAGCTCGAACGCCTTCTCGATGAGGTGGTCGTAATTGGTCGTCCAGACGGTTTCGATCGGGAGGCTGGCGATCAGGCGGTGGTTATCTGTCGGCTCGCCCCCGCTGAACTCGTCCGACAGGAGCTGGTTGAGCCGCGATCTGACGCGACGCTCGTTCACGTGGAACTGCGCGAGCGCGAGCAGGTCGGTCTCGCGATCTATCTCGAGCCCGAGGTCGGAAGCCACGTCGGCGAGAAGTGCCGGCCACGTCTTGAACCCAGCCGGAACCGAAAGGCCGGCGCCCGCGAAGACGGCCGCGTCATGGTCGTTGATGGCGCGGCCGAATTCCTCGAAGAAATGATTGAAGCTGTTCGGAAGCATCTCGCAGTGGCTTGTGATTTGACGTGCAAAGGAAGCGCCGCCCAAAGGAGATCATAGCAGGATTGTCGGCTTTATAGTCGACTCGCCGCCTATGTTTGGCCCATCCAAATCTCACCCTCCTTCACCCCCTTGGCTCGCCCTGCGTTTTCGTTAGATGTTCGGCGCGAGACAGAGTTCGTTCTTCGTTCGGTTCAGATTCATCTCCGGTTAGACATCGGCAAAGTTCGGCTTAACACATGCGCAGATTTTCAGCTCCCGTAAAGCTAAAAGAACGAACACCCGCTCTCGCGGGTGTTCGTTCTCTGTTCGTTCGGTTTGGTCGTCCACCCGGAAGCTTAAACGAACCATCGCCTCCAGGAAACGATTTCTCGGATGAGGCGGAACTGCCGCCTTCACTCCTTGAGGCCCTGAATGGGCCGCTCTTCCCGGATCTCGGGCTCGCAAACCCGCTTGAGGGATGGTCTTGACAGGACTAGCATGGACGCAAAGTACGTAACACCCTCTAGAAAATACGAATCCCTACCAAGTACATAAGGGTGCCGCTATTGTTGCGGCACCGCTTAGGCCCAGAGAACTCCACGCAGCCAAAGGCGCAAGGCCGAGAAGTCAACGAGCCCCGCGCTTCCCTCATGGACGTAGACCGTAAGCCTCGGGGCAACGTGCTGCACCTTGTTCGCGCCCACGAACGAAAGCACGATGAGCTGGATGAGCTGCGTTTGCGTAAGGCCGGTTCTGCCGAAGTCGGATGCGAGCACCGGCATGGAAACTCCCTGGTTCTGCCCCGAGTTGCGGACCTTCTCCCACACCTCGTTCATGGAGTTGAGGAGCGTGCACGTGTCCGTCTCGGCCTTCAGATTGGAGCCCATCCGGCAGTACGCGCTGAGAAAATGGCGGACGCCGCCCGCCTTCAGCTCGACCACGGTCCCGACCGGGTAGCGGTCGTTCTTTCCCCTGGTCTTGGACGGGTCCTTCTCCGACCGCTTTCCGGCGAGCCCGACGCGCACCGCAGCGTCGAAGGCGTCGACGCTCCCGTCGAACCGTTTCCGTACAAGCTGCGCCTGCACGCTCCTGGGACTGATGATGTCGTCGCCGATGTGCGTGTCGAAGACGTCGTTGACGCCGACGACCACGTTGTCGTCGGCGGAGAAGATGTCCCCGATCTTGATGATGACCTCGATGTTCGCCCCGGGGACGGATGCCGAGACGATCCGTCTCGGCCACGCCAGGGCGACGCCAGCGACCAGCGATGCCAGGACCAGTCCGGCGTACAACGGCCAGCCCTTCGGGATGCGGTCCGGGAAGAACAGTGCGACCGGCTCGATCAGGAGCCAGATGAGGCCGAAGGACTCGAGGAATCTCTTGCCCAACGCGCTGACGAATGCGCGGCTGCGGAGCGGGTCGAGGAAGGACATGGTGATTAGAGGCCGAGGTTCTCGTACACCGACGCGGGATAGAGATGCGGCCCCGTCTTACTGGAACCCGCGAAGCCGTCGACGTAGTTGTCGAGCGCGTGCTTGATGATCTTCGGCTGGAACGAGACGCACACCGAGTACATGTCGAGCAGCGGGGCGGGAAGCCGGCCCTTCTGGATCTCGCGGGACTGGTTCAGGTTCGCGAACACGACCGGCAGGCCGAGCCGCTTCATGACGGTCATCTCGTGGTGGATGAAGCTGGTGCCGTTCTCCGCCTTCGCCTTGGTCACGTCCCCGATGAGCATCACGACCTGCTTGGTGTTCGCCAGTCGCTCGCTCAGCCTCCTCTCGATCGTCGCGACGTCGCTCGTGTCCCTTGCCGTGTTGATGTCGTGAGCGTCGAGGAAGTCGAAGTCGATATGCTGGTTGGCCTTCCACGCCGTCATGAGCCGGTAGCTGGTGATGTCCTCGCTGGCGAAGCTGACGAAGGTTTTGTTGCGGTAGGCCATATGCTGAGGATTCTAGCATTCGGGTAGACGTCTTTCCACGTATTCCGCCGACTGCTTATCATAGAAAAGCGAACGCCCGAGTTCATCTGGTGTTCGTTTCATTCTCAACTGCCCGTAAGCGGGCAGTTGCGGAGCCCTTACGGCCGGTAATCCGTTTTGGAGCACTTGGGGCACGGCGGGAGCGTGTCGCTGCTGTCGTCGAGCCGCACCGCGGATCCGCAGTTCGTGCAGGTGTAAATGCCCTTCCCAGGCTTTTCTCCAGTCTTAGACATGAACTTTCTTCCTTCCTTACTTCACCTGAAGTAGTCATTGCAGTATACATCCGGACAGTTGGTAACGTGATCCTGGCGCCGGGAACTCGCCTGTAGAAATCAAAAACGAACACCCGAGCTGATCGGATGTTCGTTGCGTTTAATCGGTGTCCTGGCAGCTCTATGGAACCTTTGCTCAAAACGAGATGGTTGCGCTAACGAAACTGGACCGCCGGACTTAGTGGTTCACGCGCTGAAGGACCTTCCATTTGCCGATCTCGGGCTGCATCGCTGCCTTTCATAGCCGTAGCCGAATATGGAAGTGCGGCTGCTTCTTCGAACCGACGCGATCCTGCGGTTCGTAGATCGCAAAGACTTTCAAGAATCGAGGCTGATCGGCACACGGGGCGCAGACGCGCCGCTTGTTGAGCCACCCGCGCGCCCTCTGATGAAATGGGTGCATGCAACAACCACACCAGCAGGCCTTCGGGCCGGCCGTGAACCGCGTAGGCGACGTCATGGCTCACACAACACGGTACGCCTTCAAGGGCGTCGCGAGATTGGCGAGGGACGCGGGGGTCAGCCCCTCGGCGGTCTCCAGATTGATCAACGGGCGGATGAACCCGAGCTTCCTCATGGTGGCCCGGATCGCGGACGCCCTGGAGCGGGAGACCGGCTTCCCTATCGACCCGCGCGAGCTCGTCGCGGAGGACGGGCGCTTCCCGACGCCGTACGCCTGCGGGCTGTGCGGCTGTCGGGGGTGCCTCCCCGACTCCGCGCGGGACGAGTTCGGCGACGTGAAGCGGGCGTTCTACGGCGTCGAGCCGGGAAGGTGGG
>CAXTOO010000247.1:0-301 GCA_964245875.1 uncultured Fimbriimonas sp.
TCCAGGTTCAAGAGGCTCGCCAAGGACTACGAGAGACTGCCCGAGACCCTGGCGGCACTGTACGCGCTCGCCTCCTGCACCCTCATGCTCGGCGCTCTTGCGACTTGGCTCCAAGGTGCGTAACACGCTCTAGACTGGCACGGATCGGGACGGCCTGATCCGTGGCAAGGGGTCCGTCACGGTTTTACGAGCTCGAGCCGACGCGAAAGAAGCGCGAGCCAGACGCCAGTGAGGAGTCCTCAGGGGGCTCTTCCGTCAGTGCCGCGATGCCCGAAGAGAATACGCGATCGACGCGTGAGAT
>CAXTOO010000247.1:331-5821 GCA_964245875.1 uncultured Fimbriimonas sp.
AGCATGACCCGCCGCCCTTACGCCAAGAAGAACGCGATGCCGGTGCTCGCGGCGCATTACGGACCGACTCACCAAGCTCCTTCGACTCGGAGCTTAGCGACAGCAGGGCTTTGAGGCTTTGGGCCTCGAAGCTCGGGACTCCGGCGTGCCAGCGTTCCCGGAGGCACCTCCCGCGTTACGGCTCGGAGAGTTGCCCGGACCCTGCTCCGCGCTGGCCGAGAGCTACTCGGGTCCTGTCGTCTTCAAGAGGGCAAGGCAAGACGGGGCATTCGACAAACCTTTTCCGATGTTCCACCACCTTATGATCGAGTGCCTCACTTCTCTGCCGGTAATCGTCAACGTCGTCGTGTTCGTCGGCGCGTCCGTCGTTCTCACCCTCCTTTTCTTGGGCTTCGTGCACCGACGGTACAGCCCAGCCGATCTTAAGCGCAACAACGAGGTCGCGGGCTTGAAGTTCGGCCTGCTCGGCGCCGTTTACGGCCTTCTCGTGGCGCTCGCCCTCGTGGCGGTTTGGGAGAGCTACACGCGGGCCGAGGAGAACGCCGCGACCGAGCAGTCGTGCATCCGAAGCCTCCGCAGAGAGGCCAGGGGCCTCTCGAAGGAACGCAGGTCGTCGATCGCGCCATTCGGCTATACGAAGTCGCCGCCGACCGTGAGTGGGGCACGACCTCCGTCAACGCGGGGGCCGTGCGAGTCCTCGACGAGATAGGCGAGACCCTCGCGGTCGAACGAAGCCCCTGCGCCGCGCCGTTCGCGAGCGAGGCGCTTCAGCGACTGGATAAGCTCGCCGACCTGCGCTCCGCTCGCCGCGAAAGCACGGAGCATGAGATGCCCGACTTCCTGTGGGGCGTGCTTGTCACCGGCGCGATCATCACGGTCGGTTTCTGCATGTACTTCGGCAGTCCGAACAGGACGAGCCAGCGCGTCATGTCCGCGATCCTCGCGGGCACCCTCACCATGGTTCTCCTCGCTGTCCTGGAACTCGACCACCCCTATACCGGCCCGATCTCCGTTTCGTCGCCCTTCGCGGTCGGAACCAGGACATCCGAGTAGGCCTCTACCGCCCCGTCACCACGAACGCCATGATCTTCGGCAGGAAAAAGGAACCCATCTTGATCAAAACCGACTGGACGCTCTGGCGCGAGCCCGTTCGAAAGCGTTGGAACTGCTCCGGTCTTCTCCTCGGACGCGAGGATCTGGAGCGACTCACAAGCGAGCAGCGCCATCGCGCACAGAGGCTACGCATCGAGCTGGAGGGTTGCCCCTCCACGCAGTTGAGCGAGGAAATGGCGCGAACGATCGCGCCCGTGATGCCGCTCTCGCCTCACGCGCTCCGGATCGCGGACGTAGAGGCGCTTGAGCAGACGGCCTACGCGGTCCGCTCGCGAACCGAGGTCGAGCGAGAGCTGCCCGTCCTGATCGCCCGGCTCAAGGACGTCGACCCCGCGGTCGACGCTGCTCTCCTAGTGTGCGACGGGGAGCGTTGGGAAGAGGGCGAGCTTCGGTCCGTAGCGAAGCTCGCCCTCGCGATGATCTACGAGCGCGAGGCGGCGGACATCAGCCAGGCTCGAAAGCGATACGACCTACTGCGCTTTACCGGCAACACTGCGGCCGTCATGACCGCCGCGTTCGTGTGGCTCGTCTCCACGCCGGACCCAAGTTGGATCAGCGAGGGAGGACACGTCATCGTCGTTACCATGCTCGTGGGAGGTCTGGGAGGCATCATGTCCGCTTTCGTGACCCTCGGCGATGTGACCACGGTGCGCGGGCTCTCCCGCGCCTCTATGAACACAAGCGCGCTCAAGTTCACCGTCCTCGCGCACTCCATCGGCGGCTTCGTCTTCTCGCTCGTCATGCTGATGCTCCTGCTGGGCGGTTTCCTCCAGGGCACGATCCTGCCGGACATGAAGACGCTCGGGGCCCTAGTGACCAGATCGGAGTCGGGCTTGAGCGCGCCCGTGGACTTCTTCACCACGGAGATGGCGAAGCTCATCGTCTGGTCTTTCGTCGCCGGCTATCTTGGCGGCCTCGTGCCGAGCCAGATCGCGAAGCTTGGAAGCGGCCTGACCGCCAAGGAAGCCAAGGCGACGCCTTCGTGAGTTCAAGCAGGCCCTAACGGAAGCGGCGCTCGGCCGACCGCTTGGCTCAAGCGCAGTACACCCTCCCCTCGATGAAAAAGCGAGCGGTGAGGCCAGACACCCTGACGACGTTTCGGGCAGGAGCGCCCCTCGCGCCCCGCACGATGCGGGCGGGAGGAGAATCTCTCGGCGGAAATCGCTTCCGGGAACCGTTCGACGCCTTGCGTGGGGCCGGAAGACGGCCCATCGCAAGTTGCTTCGAAAAGAAGTGGCGAGCGGCACGAGTCGCTCTTCCTCCCCTCTGCTGGAGACGGGGACGGTCGGCCGCAACGGAGCGAGGCGACCAAGGCTCAGGCCCCAGGCGCTCGGGCGACCGAGGCTACAGCTTCCCGACGCTCCGCCGCTACCTGCAGGCGAGGAGCGTCCGCGCCGTGATCCCCAGCCGCAAGGACCTAGCCTCGCAGCCCCGCTTCGACCGCGAGGCGTACCGCGAGAGGAACGCCGTCGAGCGGCTCTTCGGCAGGCTCAAGGCCAAGCGCAGGCTGGCCACCTGATACGAGAAGCTGGCGAGGGCCTTCCTCGCCATGCTCACGCTGGCCGCGATCCTGGAGTGGCTCTAGGTTTGCATACAGCGCCCTAGGCACGCACTTCTGGGGTCAACTTGGGAGTCGCCCGCTTTCGTGGACATTAAGCGCCTCGCCCACGTAGCGCGGGGATAATCTCCGAAGAGCCGATTCGGCGCGACGCCGAGTTCTGCTCGTTCGCGTCTCATCCGAAGGCTTCTTGCGGGCCATCCTCGCCACAGCGTCAGGGGTGAGCCTTGGCAGGCGGGTGCGCGATGCCCTCCTATCCCCTACGACGAACGGCGCATCGGAAGGGGTCGTAAGTACCATCGCGGTGGCGACGTCCGGGAATCTTCCCGGACGCGCACAAGCTGAGGGGCGCACCGAAGGATCGTTAGAAACCACCCCGAGGCGGTTGCGCACTACGCTCCTTCACCATGCCGCGTTTGGGAAGAGGGCCGCTCGCTTTGCCGCCGATCCGCGTCGCTTGACCCCAGCTTCTGTCCGTGTGGATCGCTAACGGAGCGCGCTCTAAAGCCAACCGGGCCGGATCGTTAGACCGACCCCGAGAGCTCCCCCCTCCCCAAGCACGAGACAGCCATGCCGTCCTAAGCCGCAGCCCCGCGCCGATTTCGCGACTCGGAACTCTTTGCGGCCAATGGTCGCCCCTTCCGTGCGTGGCCCGCGGGCCGTTCCGAAGGAATGCCCCCTGCTTTCCACTCCAGAAGCGAGAGCCCGTCGATTGGTACAGCTCGACGAGCCTCCGTCGGAACTCCGGCGAGCCGAGCGCGGAGTCGATCACGGCCCGCCGGTCGACGCCGACGCAGAGGCCGTGGAGCAAGCTCAGCAACTCGTGATCGGAAGGGATCCGACGAGGCGTCGAGTTCGGGCGCTCCCCCAGAGCAAGCCCATCGAGGGCCTCGACCGCTTGGAAGGACAGGGGGCGATTTGGGTCAAGGTGCATGTTCATTCGCGACGAAGGAGGCGATCTGCGCCCACAGGCGACCGTTGCCGATCCAGCTGTTGAGGGTCGTGGGCTTCAGTTCGAAGTGGAGCGTGGAAGCCGCGGGAGCGACCCGCTCGAGGATCTGCTTATGGGGAAGTTGATGGCGGAGGTGGTACTCGAAGACGAGTCGGCGCCAAACGCCCGCCTCGCTAGGTTCGGTCTCCGAGGGCCGCCAAGCCCCGACCGCGTTCTCGGCGATCCTGACGAATGGGTAGGCGTCGACCGCCCGACGGATCACGGCGGCGGCGGTCAGCGCGTCAACGCGGCCGGACAGAGCTCTTGAGATCTCATCCTCCGTCATGCCGAAGCGAACCCTAAGGATCACGATGGCGACCTCGAGAGATATCCATGGACCCACCGACGCGGCGCCGCCGTGCTGCGCCTCCCGGAGAAGCTCCTCGACTCGCTGGGAGGTCGGAGGAGCCTCAGGGTCGAGCACGTATCGGGCCAGTTCGTCGTTCTCCCATCTCAGCGCCCGGTACAGCGCGTGGCAGCCGATCAGCGGGTCCCGCAGCGATCCGACGAGTTCTTCGACCGGGATCCTAAGCATCGCGCCCACCTCGGCGACCGGCAGTCCCTCGATCAAGCATAGTTGGACGGCAAGGATGCGCGTCTCATCCGCACCGCTCAGGGCGCCGAGCCACAGACGATCCGCGGCGGCGTAGACGGATTCCCTCTCCAACGATCTCTCCACCAGGACGTCGACGTAAGGAACGTCCTCGCTGGGGAGCAATTCGTCTTCGATTGCCTGCTCGCTAGCCTTGGACTGCCGACGGCCCCAATCGATCGCCATGTTCTTGACGGACTTGAACGCGAGGGCCCAAAACGGGCCGATGCTCGATTCTGCGAGCCGATGGCGTCTCTGCCACAGGCGGACCGAGACGCTCTGTACGACGTCCTCCGCCTCGGTAGGGGGCAGCCCGAGGCGGACCGCGGCACGCTCCAGTCGATCCCTCATCAGGTCCCACAGGCGGAGAAAGGCCGCCTCGGCATGCTCGTCGTCGGCGAGCAGACGGAGGTCGCGCGCCTGCAGGGGTCCTTCAGACAGCAACGGCATACCGTGGGAACCTCGCCCAGAGCCATGATCCCCCTACCACCCTGGGGCCGCAGAACCTCGAAACAGCTTTCGTCTTGATTGAGTCCATTTTGTCCTTCTTGAGCCTCTCCGTTCAACGCGTCGCACGCGTGCTCCGGCGCACTCGGAACCACGCTCGTCTGCGCGATCGTCCGCGTCGGTGCCCGCAGGAGGAACGATCAGCGACGGGCGAATCTCACGCCCTGCGGAAGAATGTTCGAAAACCCCGGCACCTGGGGCCAGAGGGCTTCCCTAACCTGCCCCTCGTCCATCGAGGTGGTCGCAAGGATTGAAGCCCGCAACGTCGAGCATGGACTTGGCGCGGGCCTCAGGACCGTTCGAGGCCCGTCCTGCATCGACCGAGTGACTTGCCGACTGCGGGTCCAGCCTCAAGGAGCTTTGAAGAGCGCGCTCCGCCGTCCTGCGCCTAACCAAGCCAGGAGCGGGCTTGCCGCCCGCGTTGACCCACTTAAGGAACTGACCCGCGACCGCTTCGCGGTTGTCTAAGTTCAGTTGGCGAAGCAACGTCGAGGATGCGAAGTTGCCCACGCCGCAGTTGAACACGAAGCTCACCAAAGCGGAAAACTCGTTGTCCGTGAGGCTGACCTTCACCAGCCGCGCGACATGTCCTTCGCTCTCGCCGAGATCCTGCTCAAGCATGATCTCGGCCGCGGCTATCGTCACCTACATCCCCATTGTGACGCCTTTCGTGTGCCCGTAGGTGCTGTCTTGGTTTGTCAAGCGGTCGTTGGCTTTCGGTGTTGCGGG
>CAXTOO010000248.1:0-4141 GCA_964245875.1 uncultured Fimbriimonas sp.
AGTCGGGGCCTTTCGTCCACATGGACCCATCACTCCCTAGGGGCGTACAATGGACGTGTGGAGCGACCGATCGTTGAGGAGGAGGCTGAGAATAGATCGGATCGCCACGCGGCGATCTACAAATTGGCCCGTGCTCAGGGCGTGACGATCGTGCCGGTGGAGGAACTCGTGGGTGACTTCTGGCCCGAACTCGAGGAGGGCGAGCGGGATATTGACTTCGACGAGTTCCTCGCGCTAACGCGCCATCCGGAACGTTCGAAGGATTTCTCCTAGGGTGGAGCCGGCCGTCGTCGATACGGACGTGGTCTCGTACCTCTTCAAGGGCGACACGCGTGCGGTGGGGTACGAACCCCTCCTCGCCGGGCGGCTACGCGTCGTCTCCTTCATGACCCAGGCCGAGCTTTACCTTTAGGCGGACACCGCCCGTTGGGGCGAGCTCCGCCGAACCCGCCTCGACGCGTTCCTTCTCCGGTTCATCGTTGTGCCACAGGACACTGATCTCTGCCGTACGTGGGCGAAGGTCCGGGACTCCGCCCGCCGCGCAGGACGTCCGACTGGCGTAGCCGACGCTTGGATCGCTGCCGCTTCGCTCGCTTACGACCTGCCACTCGTAACGAACAACCCGGCAGACTACGCCGGCGTTGCCGATCTTCGGCTTCTGACGAGCTCGGGCGCTTAGCCAAGCGCCCGGTACGCCGGAAGCGCGGCGCGGGCGGCCTCGGCGGCGCGGACGAGGAGGGCGGGGATCGCGTCGGGCTCGTCGAGGCCGGCGAGGTCGCGGGGAAGCTGGGGGTCGACACGCAGGTAGCGCTCGGGCGGGAGGAGACGGCGGACGTAGCCGTCGACGCCCTGGCTCTGGGCCGACATCATCAGGACGATCAGCGGCGCGCCCCAGCCGATGAGGCCGCGGGCGGTGCCGAAGCCGACGCTGCGGCCCCAGAAGAGGCGACCGGTGCCTAGGGAGACGAGGGTGGGGTCTTCGGCTCCGAGGGCGCGGGCGTCGAGGAGCGCGCCGAGGGCGGGGTTGTTCGCCCACATGCCGCCGTCGACGAACGACGACCCGGCGACGGTCGCGCTGGGGAAGAAGCTGGGGGCGGCGGTGCTGGCGAGGACGGCGTCCACGAGGGTGACGCCGCGGTCGGCGGCGGAGCCGGGGTGGTGGTGGGAGCGGAAGGTTCGGGTGGAGCCGGTGACGACGTCGAGGGCGTTGAGCGCGAGCGGCTTGGGCACGTCGCCGAGGGTCGCCTCGCCAAACGCCTCGACGAGGGCCTCTCGAAGCACCTCGCCCGAGTAGGCGGGCTTGGCCCAGCCTTTGAAGGCGAGGAGCCTCTCGTTCCAGGGCAGGGCTTCCTGGGTGAAGATCCGCGGCACCTGCTTCACGAAGAGGTCCAGGGTGCGCCGGGGCGAGTGGCCGAGGGCGAGGCCCGCGGCCACGATGGAGCCGGTGGAGGTGCCGGAGTAGGCGTCGAAGCCGACGTCCGCGCCCTCGCTGCCCCAGAGGTCCAGCACGGCGGCCGGCACCACGCCCCGCACTCCCCCGCCATCGACCGCCAAGACGCGCACGGCTTCGTTATGGCCTACGATGGCCCACGATTGCCCTGTGCAAGGCCGGTAATCTTCGGTGCGCGGGGGTTGGTCGTCCGACACCGAGCTCATGCGGCTCATGGAAGCCGCGCACGAGGCAGATCTTAAGATCGAGATCCATCAGGGTCTAGGGATCTGGGAGCTTCTGCCCATGCCCGACTTGACGCTGGAGACAGCGCGCATTCGGCGGTCGATTCGGCACGGCAGCGTCTACGCCGACATGGCGATCATGTTTCCTGATGGTTCGACGCGACGGCCCGACCTTTCGGTCTTCGCCCTCTCGCCGAAGCCGACCTACGAAGCGGCACGCTCCATCCCCGAGGCGGTGTTGAGGTCGTTTCACCTGGCTCGGAGATCAAGGACCTGGAGCCCAGCCCGACGTTCTACCTCCTGCGCGGCGTCAAGGACGTCGTCGTGTTCGAGCCGCGCACAGGCTCGGTCAGTCACTTTCGGCGCGACGGCCGTTCGCACCTCGCCTCGCCGGTCGAGATTGTGCTCGAATGCGGCTGCGTCGTGACGGTGTGAGCCCCCTCCTCGTCGCCCGGCATTTGGCACTCGAAAGCGGGAATATCGCGCCGGGGCGACGAGAGGGGGTGACGCGGACGGTAAGCTCCCTTCCCATGCGGCGGTGTGCGATCGCGGTGGCGGGGATGAGCGGCTCGGGGAAGACGACCCTCGCGGAAGGGGTGGCGCGGGCGCTCGGCGCGGGGCTCCTGCGAACCGACGACTACTACCGCCCGCTCGACGATCTCTCCTACGAGGAGCGGTGCGAATTCAACTTCGACCACCCGGATTCAGTGGACGATGCGCTGCTCGCGCGGCAGCTGCGCCTTTTGTTGGCGGGCGAGTCGGTGGATGTCCCGGAGTACGACTTTACCCGCCACACGCGCGGCCTTGGTTCGCGCCGGGTCGGGGCGACGGAATTCGTGGTGGTGGAGGGCATCTTCGCGCTGGCCTACGCCGAGGTCGCGAACCTGTGCGACGTGCGCGCGTTCGTGGACGCGGACGACTCGGTGTGCCTCCAGCGGCGGATCGAGCGGGACGTGATGGAGCGCGGGCGCACGCCGGGCGAGGTCGTGTCTCGCTTCGAGGGCCACGTCGCGCCGATGTTCCGACGGCACGTTCTGCCCAGCCGGGCGTGGGCGAACGTCGTCGTGTGCGGCGAGGCCGACCCGCAAGGCGGCGTCGCGGCGGTTCTTGCGGCGTTGGTCCGAAAGTCCCCCTTGGCAATCTAGGCTTCGCCATACTCTGCGGGTGCGCTCGACGCTGACCGCCATCGCCTTGCTTTTCGCGGTCTTCGGGAGCGCCCAGACCCGCGAGGTCGTCGGAGGTCGTCTCGCCGCGCCGCCGACGCTCGACGGCAAGGTCGACGAGGCGGAGTACCGCGACGCGATCCACTTCGACGGCCTCGCGGACGAGGCGACGGGAGGGCGGCCGGTTCTACCTGGGCTACGACGCCAAGTTCGTCTACTTCGCGGCCGTGCTGGTGGACAAGCAGCCGAGCGCGATCCAGGCGACGGAGTTCCGCACGAACGTGAGCCTGGAGGGCAACGACACCGTCGGCCTCTCGCTCGATCCCTTCGGCAAGTTCTCCGACTTCAGCTCGTTCACGATGAACGCGCGAGGGGCTGGGCGACTTCGCCGCAAAGGGAAGGGTCACCGAACGGGGCTGGGAGGTCGAAGCGCGGATCCCCTAGAGCGTGCTGCGTCTCCCCGGCAACGGGGCGCACGACCTGCGCTTCAACGTGTTCCGCAACCACCGGCGGCTCCAGCGCGAGTACGCCTGGGCGCAGACCTCGAACGGCCTCGTGCAGAACTACGGGCGGTGAAAGGCGGTGGACCTGCCCACCGCGCAGTTGCCTATGCTGATGGCGCTGCCGTAGGTCTATGGCGGCCTCGACTCGAAGAAGGGCGCGGTGGCGAACGCGGGCGTCGACCTGCGCGGCTTCACGTCGTACCTCTCGCAGCACTGGACCGCGCCGAAGAAGGGACTCGTCGACTACAACACGGAGGCGTACCTGGCCGAGCAGCGGAGCTACGACCTGGAGAAGCCGTTCCACGAGGAGGTCGGTTTCTTCCCCGGCGCGACCTTCGCGGGCGGGTTGCACATCGGCCTCAACATCGACTGGAGCCGCTACTTCGGCGGCTCCAGCGACCAGACCTACGGCGCGTTCCTGCAGAAGCCCGACGGCGACCCGTACCGCCACTGGTCCCTCTCCTACGAGTCGGGCACCCGCGCGAACCAGCCCTACCGTCCGCTGCCGACGCTGCAGCTGAACGGCTCGCTCCAGGAGACGACCTACGAGGGCGACTCGAAGACCCAGACGGTGCTGTCGGCGAACTACGACCTGGACCAGTACCACTCCATCGGCGGTCGGACGATCCAGGGGCCGGGGGTGTCGAACTTCTACGTCTCGTTCCGTCAGGCGGGCAACCGGGGCAACGAGTCCTACCTGACTCTCGGCGACCCCAACGCCCCGCACTTCCGGGCCAGCCTCATCCTGAAGGCGGTCTTACCGGTTTCGGCCAAGGTTTGACTCCCCTCACCCCTGCCCCT
>CAXTOO010000248.1:4151-5723 GCA_964245875.1 uncultured Fimbriimonas sp.
ATACACACACACACACACATATAAACAGAGAGAGAGAGAGAAACCTCTCCCCCGGAGGGGAGAGGGTTTCTGAGCAGCCGCGCGGCGCCCTCCTTGTCGCCCGGCGCGAGGCGGCCGTCGAGGACGGCCTCGGTTAGCCTCGCCTTGAGGCGACCGATCGCCTCTCCGGCGGGAAGGCCGGTGAGGGCCATGATCTCCCCTCCGGAGAGTGGGCTGACGAGCGTCTCGGTCGGGGTCGCGGCGCGGACCTCGGCGAGGCGGGCGCGGACGGGGGCGAGGTCCAGCTTGCGCACGCCGGGCGCGAGCGAGGAGGCGTCGGCGTCCACGAGGAGGAGCAGCCGCTCGACGTCCTCGCCGAGGTCGCGCAAGAGACGGCGGGCGGCGGCGGGGGAGAACGTCTCGAACGTGCCGAGCCTCATGTGGCTCCTGACGAGGCGCACGACTGGCTCGACCTCGCGCGTGGAGAGCCGGAGGCGGCGCAACAGGCTCTCGGCGCGGCGCGCGCCCACCTCCTCGTGGCCGAAGAACCGGACGTGGCCATTGACATCGATCCCCCGCGTCTCGGGCTTGCCGAGGTCGTGGAGGAGGGCGGCCCAGCTCAGGGCCTCGTCGCCGAGGTGCGCGACGTGGCGGAGGACGAGGAGCGAGTGGTCCCAGACGTCGAGGTGGTGCCAGTGGCCCTGTTCGCAGCCGACCATGGGGCGCAGCTCGGGGGCGAACGCGTCGAGGAGGCCCAGGCGCATCAGGTCGGCGAAGGCGTCCGGCGCGGTCGCCCCCAGGAGCATCTTGCGCAGCTCGTCGCGGACGCGCTCCTCGCTGACGATCTCCAGCCTTCCCGCCTCCTGGGCGATGGCCTCCTCCAGGCCGTCGGCGTAGGCGAAGCCGAGCTTCCAGCGGAAGCGGACGGCGCGGAGCATCCGCAAGGGGTCGTCGCGGAAGGTCTCAACGGGGTCGAGGGGCGTCCTCAGGATCTTCGCCCCGAGGTCGGCGAGGCCCTCGCCCGTGGGGTCGAGGAGCTCGCCGTCGGACAGGCGCCGCATCAGGGCGTTGGCGGTGAAGTCGCGCCTCCGGGCGTCGTCCGCCAAGGAGGCGGGCTCGACCTGCGGCTTGCGCGAGCCTCCGTCGTAGCTCTCGCGCCTCGCCTGGACCAGTTCCACCGGCGTGTCCTCGACGCGGAGCATGGCGGTGCCGAACCGCTCGTAGACGACCGGCGAGATGGACGAGAAGGGGCGCAAGATATCGACGAGCGGCCCGACGGGCGCGGTGGTAACGAGGTCGACGTCGGCTTGCGGGGGAAGGCCGAGAAGCTCGTCGCGCACCGCGCCGCCGACGAGGTAGAGGTCGCGCTCGTAGGGGGTGCCGCGGACGGCCTCCTTGATCCTTTCGAGCGCGGTGTGCATTTTTTTCGTTTCGATTTGGCCCTTTTTCGGTTGGGCCTTTGTGCCCGTTTTCGCGGCGGCTAGTTGACTTTTTACCGGAAGAAACACGGAGACACAAAGAAGTCGAGCGGTGAGAAGGATCTCTCGCAAAGGCGCGAAGACGCAAAGGGTGAAGCCACATCCCATCCACCCC
>CAXTOO010000249.1:0-5721 GCA_964245875.1 uncultured Fimbriimonas sp.
CACCTCCCGCCGCAGGTCGTCGTCCGTCATCAAGGGCTGGAGGACGGCGTGGTCGATGGTCTTGGCGATGTCGTGAGCGTTCATGCTCCATTGTGGCGCGGGCGCCCCGCCCGCAGCCCCCTAAAAGCAGAAAGGGGCGGCCACGATGGCCGCCCCCAATTTCCGAACGAACGCCTCAGGCCCGGCGGCGTCGTCGGGCAACCGCGACCAAGCCCAGCCCGAGTGCCGCAAACGACGTGGGTTCCGGAACCGGGTTCGCTCCCGCCACGCCGTAGGTGAAATACCCGGCGTTAATGTCGAACGTCGCACTGTACGTGCCCGTGGCCGTGGACAGCACCGAAGTGTTTGCCTGCGACGACACCGTCCAGCTACCCATGAACGAATACGCGTTGTTGACCGACGAGCTCGTTCCCGTGCCTATGAGGTTCAGCGAGGCTCCGCCATTGGTGAAGCTCGCCGTGAAGGTGCTCGGGTTGCCAAGGCCGAATCCCACGCTGTAGCCGAAGGTCGTCCCGAACTCTGGCAGGCTGCTGAACTCGTTCGACGTGGTCGTGATCTGGCCCGCCGAGTTGCAGAGGCCCGAAGCGTTGAGGATAAAGGCGTTGGCCGAAGCGGCGACTCCGAGGGAGAGCGCAGCGAGAGAAAGGCGGAGGATTTTCGGAATGTTCATCAGTTGCCCGGTCGACCAACGTTGGCCTGACGACCGAGATTGTACATCAGAAGACACGAAAACCCAAATGACTTATTAGTCTTTACAAAATACTAGCGCTGAAGTCCCGCTGGCACGCCCTGCGGAAACTCCCGCGCGATCTCCTGCTTGATGAGCGGGATCCGGTTCTGCGGCGCGGGGTGCGTCTGGAGGAAGTCCGGCCCGCGCGGCGAACCGCTCGACGCCTTCTCCAGGATCTCCATCACCCCCACCATCGCGTCCGGGTCGTACCCCGCCTCGCTCATGAAGCGCACCCCGAGCTTGTCCGCCTCCTTCTCGTCGTCGCGCGTGTACTTGAGGCTCAGCAGCCCCGCGATCGCCGAGGCCTCCGCCGCGTGCTGGGTGTAGTTGCTCCCGTCGCTCGTCCCCATCACCGCCGCTCCGGCGACGCCCTGCGTCAGCCCATGCTTCGCCATCTGCTGCGCCGAGTGCCGCGCCGCGACGTGGCCCGTCTCGTGACCCAAGACGCCCGCGAGCTGCCCGCGCGACTGCAGCCTGTCGAAAAGCGCCCGCGTGATGAACACCGGCCCGCCCGGCAGGGCGAACGCGTTGATCGTCTTGTTGTCCGCCAGCAGGTAGTACTTGATCCGGTAGGGCGACTTCGCCGCGTCGCTGTGCGCCTGCAGCCCCTCGCCCACGTCGCTCACGACCTTCTGCGACGCCGCGTCGGGGTCTAGTCCGCCAAACTGTTGGGCCATCTGCGGCGCCTGCTGCTGCCCGATCTGCGCCTCCTGCTGGGGCGAGATCCTTATGTGCTGCTTCTGCCCCGTCACCGAGTTGGTCTGCGTCGCGAAGAAGTAGCTGGCGACCGAGAACAGCGCGATCCCCGCCGCGATGAGCAACCGCACTCCGCCCCTGCCACCGCTGTTCATCGCAGGGGCTTGGACAGATGACATCCGGAGATGGTTCCCCTTGAAGTCGCGGCGCAAACCCCCTGACATTCGCCGTCTCACACCGCGAGCGCAAGGGGGAACCGTGGGGGAGGGGTGCCTTCGATGTTCGCCCGTGACCAAAGCCATGCGGGACGCAAGCGGCTCTACCCTTACCATTCACCACTCCCACCCCGAACCCCCACCCTCCTACCCCGGTCCAATCCCTCCTAGAGCCATGGACACCATCACGCAAGACGGGCTCCGCGCCCTCGCCGAGTCCGGCGCACCCCCCGCCGTCTCCCTCTACGTTCCCACTCACCGCAAGGGGAGCGGCATCCGGCAGGACCCCATCGCGTTCAAGAACCTGCTCGTCGAGGCCGAGGCCAAGCTCGTCGCCCGAGGGATGCGCGGCACCGAGGCGCGCGACCTCCTCAAGCCCGCGTCGGACATGCTCGACGCCCCCGTCGTCTGGGGTCCCGAGGGACTCGACGGCCTCGCGGTGTTCGTCGCGCCGGGAATCTTCCACGCCTTCCACCTCCCCTTCGCCCCCGAGCCGCAGGTCGCCGTCAACGACCGCTTCAACGTCAAGGCCCTTCTCCCCATTCTCGCCGACCACGAGTTCTACGTCCTCGCCCTGAGCCAGCACGACGCCCGCCTTCTGCGCTGCACCCGCACCTCCTGCGAGCGCGTGCCCCTGCCGGGCGACGTGGAGACGACCATCGACAAGGCCGTGATCCTCACCGGCGAGCACAGCAAGAGCGGCAAGGAGGGCGGCGCGGAAGGCGGCGGTGCGAGCAGCGTCCAAGGTGCCACCGCGACGCCGCACAGCGAGTCGCCCGATCCGCAGCACCGCCAGGCCGAGAACCTGCGCTTCTTCCTGCGCCAGATCGACGACGGGGTGCGCCGCGCCGTGCCCGAAAACGAGGCGTTCCTCGTCCTCGCGGGCGACGTGAACATCACCGTGCCCTTCCGCGACGCCACGAAGCTCAAGACGCGCGACATCGCACCCGACGCCATTCCCGGCAACCCCGACCGCACCCTCGACGGCGACCTCCACGCCAAGGCCCTGGAGATCGTCGCGCCCCTTTGGCGCAAGGCCCTGAACGCCGAGCAGGAGACCTTCGGCACCGCCCTCGCCCAGGGCAAGGCGTCGCACAACGTGCGCGACATCGTCCTCGCCGCGATGGACGGTCGCGTCAACACCCTCTTCGTCGCCCCCGAGGAGAAGCGGTGGGGCCGCATCGACGAAGAGGCCCGCTCGGTCGAGCTCCACGAGACCGAGACGCCCGAGGGCGAGGACGTTCTCGACTGGGCCACCCTCAAGACCCTCCAGACGAGCGGCCGCGTCCTCGTGGTCGACCGCGACGCCGTTCCCGGCGACGGCCCCCTCGCGGCCGTCTTGCGGTACTGACGTGGTGCCTCCTTCCAGGAGGCATCTGCGGCCTCTCGTCGCCCCGGCATCCTGCCGGGGTTTGGCCCGGCTCGTGTGGCCGACCCGATCGCGCGAAGCGCGTCGAACCATGCGCTCCTTTCCGCAACGGAACCCCTGGCACCGGCGCGCGACATCGCGCACCATAGGACCAGGCCCATGCTCCGCGCGCTTCCGACCCTCGCCCTGCTCGCCGCCGCCCTGTCCGGGGCGCGCGAGGCGCCGGTGCTCCCCGAGATCCGCCAGCACCTCGCCGACGGATGGGCCTGTCTCGAGAGCGACCCGACGATGGCCCGCGCCCACGCGATGGCCGTGCTTGGGAGCGAGGACGTCCGCGTCCAGGTCGACCTGACCGGCGTCTCCCCGGAGCGCCGCACCGTCTGCCGCGCGGCGGTCGACGGGGCGCTGGAGGCGTGGGAGGGCGCGATCGGCGACGGCTTCCGGTTCCGGCGGGCGGAGGACGGCAAGCGGTGCGCGATCGTGGTGCGCTTCCAGCCCGACGTTCGGCAGGGCGACGACATCGTGGCGGGCTACGTCAATTGGAAGCGGACGGTGGTCGGCGGCGAGGGGCGGATGACCGGCGACGTGCAGGTCCGCACCGCCCGGCCCGACGGCAGCCCGATGCCCATGCGGGCCATGCGCAACACGGTGCTCCACGAGATGGGCCACCTTCTCGGCCTGGACGACTCCAGCCGCGAGGGCGAGGCGATGGGTCCGCTCGACGTCTCCCGCCCCGTCTCGACGCCGACGGACACGGAAGCCGCAACCGTCCGAAGCCTCCGCGCCGAGGCGGAGCGCATCCTGCGCGACGCCCGCTAGCCCGTCACCGCGAGGGCCGCGCCGCCCTGCTCCATGCTCGCCCACGCCGCCTCGGTGAGCCGGATGACCTCCAGGCCGCACTCGAAGGGCGACTCGTTCTCGACCTTGCCGAGGATCGAGTGGATGAAGTTCGCGTCGGGCGTGGTGCCGCCCGCGAGGTTCGCCGCCTCCAGGCGGTTGCCGTCGCGATCGAGGATCGAGAGCTTGCCGCCGCGCACGTAGAACATGAGCTTCTCGAAGAAGAACGTCACGTCCTCGTGCCAGCCGTTGCCGTTGCCGACGACGCTGAGCGTCCCCAGCGCGCCGTTCTTGAACTTCAGCGCGCAGGCCGAGTTGATGTCGACCTCGGTCCCGAAGCTGTCACCGTAGGCCGAGACGGAATCGACGCTCGCCATCGTGCTCCACAGAATGATGTCGATGAGGTGCGAGCCGCTGTCGTTCAGCTGCCCGCCGCCCGAGAGCGAGTGCCGCTGCCGCCACGTCCCCTTCGTGCCGCGCAGCCAAGACTGGGCTTGGAACGCCTGGATGTACTCCAGCGCCCCCGCCTCGCCGCTCTCGACCTTCTGCCGCACGTAGCGGAACTCCGGCTGGAAGTGGCGCTGGTAGCTCACCATGCCGATCTTGCCGGTCGCGTTGCGCCTGGCGATCACCCGGTGCGCGTCCTCCACGCTGCACACGAGCGGCTTCTCGCAGCAGGCGTGCGCGCCCGCGTCGAGCGAGTCGAGGATCTGCCCGACGTGCTGGGTGTGGGGCGTCGCGATCATCACCGCGTCCGGCTTCGCCTTGTCGAGCATCTGCCGGTAATCGTTGAAGGTCTCGACGCCCGCGAGTGAGGGGTGGGTTTCCTTCGTCAGCGCGATCTGCGCCTCCTCGGGGTCGACGAGGGCCACGACCTGGGCCTCCTTCACCTTCAGGAGGTTGCCCAGCCGATGCCGCTGAAACCCCCCACATCCGATCATCGCCACGCGCACGCTGTCCATAGGGGCAGATTAGCACTTCGTGGCGATGGACTCCAGTCCATCGAGCCTTTTACGTGCGATGCTCTGGAGATAATAGCCATATCGTGTGCAATGCATTCAGCGCTCTTCGAAGCGAACCCAAACGGAGGTAGCGAAACCATGATGACCCTTGTCCTTGCCCGATCCCCTCGCGCCTCCGCTTCTCGCTCGAGAGTCTCGGACGGCGCGCCTCGCCGTCGCCTCTGAGACCCCACAAACGAGAACATTGGACAAGGACGCCCGCCAGCGACCGCGCCGTCGCGATCAGGAGCGGAACGACCTCGGTCTGCCGGAGAAGGCCTCCCCTTGTGGATCGTGGATCTCGGATCCGAGATCCACGATCCACAATGGGAGGTGCCCACCTTCCGCCTCTGCCGCCGCTTCACCGTCGAGAGCGGCCATATGCTCTCGCGGCACCCCGAGCGCTGCCGCTTCCCCCACGGTCACACCCGCACCGTCGAGGTCGTCGTCGCGGGCGACTCGCTCAACGCCGACGGGATGCTCGTCGACTTCAAGGCCCTCAAGCGCGCCGTCGCCGCCCACATCGAGCGGTACGACCACGCGATGGCCGTGAACTCCCAGGACCCTGCCCTCCCTTTCCTGCGCGAGACCTACCCCGCCGACGCGATCGTCGTCTTCGAGGACGAGGAGCCGACCACCGAGGCGATGGCGCGGGAGATCCACGAGCACGTCGCGAGCGTCTTCGCCCGCGGCTACGAGGACGGCCCGTATCGCATCGCGCCGGGCGAGGCGCGGGTCGAGCGCGTTCGCGTCTGGGAGACTCCGAACTCCTGGGCCGAATACGAGGCCTAGTACGTCTTCAAGGTTCATTCGCGGAGTCGGCGGTCCGCTTCGCGGCGCGGGCACGGGTGCGTCCCGCGGCTTGTGTCTCGT
>CAXTOO010000250.1:0-486 GCA_964245875.1 uncultured Fimbriimonas sp.
CGCTGGCGGGCAGTCGGGGCCGAGACCTTCGGCTACCCGATCACCGACGAGACGGGCACCCCCGATGGGATCGGGCGCTTCAGTCACTTCCGCGCGATGCAGATCGACGGCAGACCCGAGGCCTCGATCTACTGGACGCCGGGGACCGGGGCGCACGAGGTCTACGGCGGAATCCGGGACCGCTGGGCTCGGCGGGGCTGGGAGACGGGCTCGCTCGGCTATCCCCTCGACGCGGAACGCGACCGGGGGGACGCGCCGGGGCGGGAGCAGCCGTTCCAGAACGGACGCATCGTGTGGTCGCCCGGAGGCGGCGCCCTCTGCGATCCCCTCGTCTTCGGCGCGAGCATCGTCAGCGGCGGCTTGGCCGCGCTCGGCGGGAACGTCTCGATCAGGGTGAACCTCGACGGATCCTCGGTCTGGCAGGGCCACGCCCACGACAGCGGCGCGGACGGCTACGATTTCGGCATCAGCGCCGTAATCCAGGGC
>CAXTOO010000250.1:496-4028 GCA_964245875.1 uncultured Fimbriimonas sp.
CGTTTACCTCGGGCTCTCGCAACAACGACTGGAGCGATCCTTTCCCGCCGTCGGAAGCCATCCGGGCCAATCTCCTTGCGCTCAACGACGCCCAGATGAACACGAACCTGCACTACACCAGCGACTTTGGCTCGCTGGCCGATGGATTGCTGTCCTTCGCGATCAAGGCGGTGGTCGGCGCGGTGACGGGCTCGGCGGGGCTGGTCATCTTCCTCGGCGTCGAGGTCGGTTCGTTCGTCGCAACCGGCTCGCTCGTCCCCGGCGCGCGCGTCATCGAAGGCGTCCTCTGGCTCGCCGGCCCCGCGAACACGCTCTACGCCCTCGCGGCCGCTGGGATCGCCCGCGCGGGCGACAAGTCGCGGGAACTCACCCAGGAGGAGTACGACTGGGCGAACCACGAGGTGTTCGCAGGGGCGTTGCCGCCACGGGACAAGCTTCGTCTCACCGACACCATCGGGCCGGACGACCGGGCGTTCACCTTTCCGACCTTCGACGGGAAGATCAACCTCAACATGGGGCCGGTCGCCTTCGCCGATCCTCGCAACTATCCGGGACGCGCGCACGGCCAGACGTTCGTCCACGAGCTGGTCCACTCCTGCCAGATCGACCACAGCGGCGACCTGTCGCTGATCGGGAGGGCGCTCTCGGCGAAGGTCTGCGAGGTCACGGGCAAAAGCCCTTACGTCTACGGTCCCGCGCCGCTCGACTACAAGGCGCAGAACCTGGAGCAGCAGGCCCAGATCGTCAGCGACTGGTTCGCCGGCTCGGTGCCCGCCGGCACGAACCAGACGGGGGTTCCTAAGGACATGAACAGCCCCTACTTCCCGTACGTCACGGCCAACGTCCGAACCGGCGACTTCTGAAGGCACCGGAGCGGCGATCGTTGGGATCGAGAGTGGCCCGCATCGGGCCACTCTCCTAGGAGGTGATATGCACCCATTGCCCTCTCCGACATACGAGGGGGATTGGAAAGAGGGGGCCGTGACCCGAGGCATCATATCGGGGGTACGCCGACCTAAACCGATGCTTTGAGTCTTGCTCGTCTGCGGCGGATTGCACGCAAATCGCACGCCATGAATTCCAGCACGCTGGGCTGTTCTTACTCGGAGGCCCGACCCGCTCGCAACTTGGCTGTTAAGGTCTTCGGAGTTCCCGCAATCCGCTGGAAATCGGGCATCCGAGGCGGGGCGAGTCGATCCTAGGTTCCTCAGCCTTGCAGCCAATCCGCTTTCGAGGGCTGCGAGCGACGACGTTCTCGATCGCAGTCGCCGTACAATGGCTAGCACGACAGCCGGGTCACTCTGGAACGTGTTAATACTACGAGAATTATGGTATGTTTATCATAAGCCTTTCAGTTGCCCTTGCGAGGTAGTGACCGTATGATCGAGACCAAACCTAACGTCCGTGTTGTGAACCGAGACTGCCGACTGAAGCCTCGGGCCTTGGGTGTCGGGCAATGAGCGTCGGCGCGCTCGCGCTTCTTCTCGCGTCCTCCTCCTCGGCGGCTCCCGCCGTGAGCCTGACGTCGAGCGCGCCTGCGGCGTTCCCCACGAGGGGCTTCCGCGCGAGAGCGACGCCCAGATCGGCGGCTCTGGGCCGTGGTGTGGCGAACGCCGTTTTGCCCGCGAGGAGCCCGAGCCAGGCTCCCGCTGCAGACGACGATCCCCAGACCCGCGCGACTTGGAGCCTCACCTTCCTGCCGGGAAACCCTCCGAGCCCCGCCGACGGGGCGAGCAAGCTCGACTTCAGCGGCTACGGCGTGTCCACCTCGAGCCTGGCCGGGGCCTTGGACGCCGCCTTCAACGCGCCGGGCGCGGCCCCAAAGGACATCACCATCAGCGCGGTGGGCAACACCCTCGTCCTCGACGGGAAGAGGTCGGTGGTGGACCGCGTGCGGCGCCTGCTCGCCACCCAACTCGACGTCCCGCAGTCGCAGATCGTGCTCGAGCTTGACACGTACCAGGTCTCGGGGAACGCCAAGGGGCGCGAGGCGGCGGAGCGCTCGGTCCAACGCCTCATCCTGGGCCAGGAAATCGCCCGGGCGTACAAGCTCGCCCACGTCGAGGCCATCAAGGCCATGCTCGTAAGGCTGGGGCCTTCCATCGAACGTGAGTTCGACCGCGTCTCCGAGCTGACCTGCCAGGACGTGCGCGGGCTCTTCGACGCCATCGGGCTTGACCCGGGAAGCCAGCGGCTGATGAGCCAGACCGACATGCTTGCGTTCTTGGTCTACGCCCCCCCCCGAGGCGATGAGGACGATGTACCCGCGCTCGGTTCGGCAGGCCTTCGTCGATACCCACGAGCGGATCAGCCGACAGCTCCTCGCGCCAATGGTCCGAGGCGGGAGCGACTCCGAGAGGGCGCTTGCGAAGCAGCTGGCCCGCCTCAACGACGCCATCGCCGACATGCCCTCCCTCTTCGACGGCGACGCTGGACTTCGCAGCCGGACCGACGGCCCCACCGAGGGATCCACCTTCTACCGCCGCTCCGGGTTCCTCCGCGCTTTCGCCAATACGGACGTGCTCGTGCCGAGAACCAGTAACGGACAGAAGACCGATGTTGAGTTTGATGTCACGGACCAGATCCTGACGGAGAACGCCTTGGAGCAATTCCTGACCCTCTGGCTCGCCACGGGCGAGAACCAACTGAAGGCGGCCCTGGAGGCGAAGGAGAAACTGCTTGACAAGCCGGCGGAGAATCCACCTGTCAGCCCAGAGTCTCGCCCTGTCCCGGACGACTGTCCGCTCTTCGGAGTGCTCCAAAAGTTGTTTCCTTTGAAGGACCCTCTGCCGAGCGACTCGAAGAACCCTCTCCCGAGCGTCGGGGTGCGGAAGACCATCCAGCGCAACCTCGAAGGCGACCGGGCGGCAAAGCTCGCCCGTAGCGGCGCCGTGCTGGACACCCTCCTGCAGCAGGGGGTCGAGGCGATCTACGAGGACTCGAGGGCCCTGGTGGATGCGCCCCTCCTGGCCTGGATCGACGGCCAGGTGCTCCGGCAACGACAGGGCTCGGGCTTCGGGGTGCGGTACGGCGGGACCACCCGGCTCGCAGTGACCAGCCGGGTTCCCGGCATGCTCGGTGCCGAGGCGGAGAGCTTCTTCCCGCACGAGCCGACGGCCCCCATCGGGGCGGACACCCTGCTGCCGCTTCTCGGGCGCAGGCAGCCCGCCACCCCGGGCGCGGCGGCGGCGCCCTTCGTCGCGGCGGGCATGACGCCTCTCGAGACGGCGATCCTGCAGGGCGCTTTCGCGCAGGCCGCGAAGTCTCCGTACGACCGGAAGATCGGGGCCGGGCTGCACTTTTCGGTTCTGCCCACAATGCTCTCGAACGGGAGCACCGCCCGGCTGCAGGTGAAGCTGAGCCTCGGGGTGGACCCGGGGGAGGCGAACGCCGGGGGCGCCCGCAGGGAGGACTTCCCCGCTCCCGTCGACGTGCTGAGGTCCACGGTCGTCGAGACCGAGCTGCTGGCCAACGCCTTCGACATCGTCCACGTCTCCAGCGCCCACCCGTGGGTCGACAACCGCGTCCACCT
>CAXTOO010000250.1:4038-5706 GCA_964245875.1 uncultured Fimbriimonas sp.
CGTCACCGCGCCCGGCAAGAGGGACTGGGCCGTGCCCATCCTCAGCCAGCTCCTCCCCATCCGGTCGTGGTTCGTCGGCCCGACGCAGGACAAGACAGTCCGGCACGAGGCGGTGGTGCTGGTGCGGGTGCGCATCGTGCCCCGCGCCATGGACCTCGCGTCGCGGTCCCTGAGCGCATACGTTCTCCCAGGACGCAAGTAGCTTGGAAGGGAAGGGGGAGCCTGACAGCGCTCCCCGATCGTTCTCGACATCCGGGTCGAACGCGGCGGGACGAGGATCCACTCTTCTCGGCTCAAGCGGTCCCTGCTCCCCTCGTCGCGGGGAGCAGGGACGGATCAGCGCGTCAGGTCCATGTCGTGGACGACGTTACCCTAAGGAAATATTCCATGGCGCCGGATTCACTCGCCTCTCCCACCTTATTAGCTTCTTGCTGAGGTGACGGCTTAACCGCCGACATCCCCTTCTTCCTCCCAGTTCCCTCTCCCGAACGTAGGGAAACATAACCCCTTTTGTGTTGCGCATTTCAAAGCCTCTGCGCCCAAGGGCTCCGTAGCGTCCTGAACGTGCGGCCTGTCGCCTGCCAGTCCCCTCCGTCGAGGCAGGCGAACTGCGCCGGCTGGACGAGCTTTGGTCACCAGCCCGATCTGCGCCAGCGGAATCGGCCTGAAGCCCTTCGGAGTGCTCGCGAGCGCCTGTGCCAGCGTCCCTTCGGAGATCAGAACGTTGTCCGCGTAGTCGAGGCTCTTCTCGGTCAGGCCGTCTTGGAACCAGAACGGCCGCTTGCCCGCGACCACGTTCCGGCGGAACGCGTTTCCGGTGGCGGTCATCACATCCTCCTTGAACAGGTTCGCAAGGCGAGGATAGCGGTCGCGGTACGGTGGTTGGTCCACCTTCAGCTCGCGGGCCTGCTCCAGCAAGCCTTTCTCCTTGTCCTTCGCCCAGTCCTTGCCCCGCTGGTCCATGTGGAGCGCGGGGTCCTTGCCCACGAACACGTTGTTCTCGACCGTGTTGTCCCGACCGCCGCCGATCAGGATGCCGGTTCCCTCGCCTTCGAACACGTTCCCGAAGATGGTCGTGCCGCACCATTCGTCGTCCAGGTAGACGGACATCACGTTCGCGAACGCGCCCTCCGTGCTCACGGTCGGCACGATGTCGCGGAAACGGTTGTAGCGGATCCTGTTGCCCCGCATCGTCAGGTTGTGGCCCATGTAGACCGCCCCCGAGTCGCCCGTCTCCAGGCACACCCGGCGAACGTCGTTAAGCTCCACGACGTGGTCGTTGCCCGCGAGGAGGATCGCGTTGTGCGGCGCGTCCTCGATCAGGTTGTGGGACACTCGCGCGCCGACGCCTTCGATTGCGACACCTGCCTGGTAGGTACGCGGCCAGCGCGAATATTTCCAGATGTGATTGTCGTCCGCGTAAAGCCCGCCCGAGGTGAGCGTCTTCCGGTCGCCCCCGAAAAGCTCGATGCCCCGACTCCCTAGATCAGTGAGGTCACAGTGGACGACGCCCGAGCCCGGCGCGTCATGGATGGAGACGCCGTATGTGCCGAAATCCCGGATCAGGCAGGAGTCGACGCGGTTCTCATTGCCGCCCTCGATCCACACCGCGCCATCGCGCCCCGCTTCTAGGCGAAGCCCCTTGAAAAGGACGTTCGACGCCCCTTT
>CAXTOO010000251.1:0-5658 GCA_964245875.1 uncultured Fimbriimonas sp.
CACAGCCAGCCCGTTTCGCCCTCGACGATCACCTCCGGGATGCCGCCGCTGCGGATGCCGACCGTCGGGATGCCGAACGCGTTCGCCTCGATGGAGACCCGAGGAATGGGGTCGTTCGGGCCGCACACGAGCGACGCGTCGTGGCTCGCGTAGATGGGCCTGGGATCGACGTAGCCCGGCCAGTCGACGGCGTCCGCGACGCCGAAGCGCTCCGCGTGGCCCTTCGCCTCCGCCACGTCCTTCGGCGAGCCGTCGCCCGCCACCGTCAGGCGGGCGTCAACGCCGCTCGCGCGAAGGATGCCCAGGGCCTCCAAGGACTGGGACTGCCCCTTGCGGGCGCTGACCCGCCCCACGGTGAGCAGGCGAAGCGGTCGGTCGAGGCTGAGGGGGGCGCGCTCAGGCAGGGGGCGGTCGGCCTCCGCCGGGTCGAGCGGCCCGCCGTAGAGCAGTCGCACCTTCGCCGGGTCGACGAAGCGGGAGGTCTCCTGGACGATGTACCGCGAGTTTCCGATCATCATCGCCGTCGTGCGGTCGATGAGCCGGGAGGCGTACGCCTCCCCATCCACGAAGTCGATCCCCGGCGCGGCCTTGACGATCTCGCGGACGTGCCACACGTGCGGCAGCCCCGCCCGCTCCGCGATCAGCGCGCCGACGGGCGACATGAGGGTGTTTGTGTGGACGAGATCGACGCCTTGCGTCCGCGCCCAGGGCGCGAGCCGTCGGGCGGTGAGGCGGTCGCGAAGGCGGTTCTTGACGCGGAACCAAAGATCGGAGGAGGATCCCTTCCAGTCCTTGGTGTAGATCGGGACGTGCGGGATGTCCAGCCGATCGAGCCGCGCGCCGAGCGGCCCCTTGCCGTTGAGGGCGACCATCGGCTCGTAGCCGCGCTCGCGAAGCCCCTCGACGAAGTCCATCATCGAGAGCGGCGCGCCGTAGAGGTTGTTCTTCGAGAAGACGAAGAGGACGCGCGGACGCTCGGCCATGGCTTAGAGCACGCTGCCGACCGGACTTCCCCTCAATCCGGAACGAACCCCGTCGTAGTCGCGGAACCAGGCGGCGAAAAGCTCGACGCCTTCCTGGACGGGGGTCGAGGGACGGAAACCGACCTCCTGGGCCAAGGCCTCCACATCGGCGTAGGTCGCGAGGACGTCGCCGGGCTGCATGGGAAGCATCCGCTTCACCGCCGGGCATCCCATCGCCTCCTCCATCAGCTCGATGAACCGCAGGAGCGAGACGGGCTCGTGGTTCCCGACGTTGTAGATCCGGTACGGCGCGCGGCTCGTGGCGGGGTCAGCGCGCACGGCGTTCCAGTCGGGGTCGGGCCGGGGCGGCCGTCCGAGGACGGCGAGGATGCCCCCGACGACGTCGTCCACGTAGGTGAAGTCGCGCAGCATCCGGCCCTCGTTGAAGACGTCGATCGGCACGCCGTCGGCGATGGCGCGGGCGAACAGCATGGGCGCCATGTCGGGGCGGCCCCAGGGTCCGTAGACGGTGAAGAAGCGAAGGCCGGTGGTGGGCAAGCCGTAGAGGTGGGCGTAAGAGTGAGCCATCGCCTCGTTCGCGAGCTTCGTCGCGCCGTACAGGCTGACCGGGTGGGACGCCCCGGCCCCCTCGGCGAACGGCATCGCGGCGTTGAGGCCGTACACCGAGGAGCTGGAAGCGTACACGAGGTGCTCCGCTCCCGTGGCGCGGCAGCCCTCCAGGACGTTGAGGAACCCGACGACGTTGGACTGGACGTAGTCGGCCGGATGGTCGATGGAGTGGCGCACCCCCGCCTGCGCGGCGAGGTGGACCACCCGCCCGAAGCCGTGCCTTCGGAAGAGTCCTCGGACGGCGGGCTCGTCGATCACGTCGGCCTCGACGAACTCGAACTCCCCGCCGTGGAGGCGCGCGAGTCGGTCGCGCTTGAGGGAGACGGCGTAGTAGTCGTTCAGGTTGTCGAGACCGACGACGCGCTCTCCCGCATCGAGGAGCGCACGGGCCGTATGATAGCCGATGAAGCCCGCCGCACCGGTCACCAGGATGGGACTTCGGTCCTTCATCTAAGGGAGAAGTTACCCGTCAGGCTTCGGGAAACGGCGTCTTCCGGAACGGAAAGGAGCGAGAACGCTCAGAGCACCCAGACAATAAAACCATCGTATTAACAAACATATTAATGCTAAAGACGAAGGGGGCATGGTACGATGGTTGCGGTTCGGCGACGAGCTTCCGATCAGGATCCCGCGTCGCCCCGAGGACCCATCATGAAGAACCTTGCCCTTGCCGCCCTGCTCGTCCCGTCCCTCGCCCACGCCGTCCCGCTGGTGCCCAACACGAACGTCCTCCTGCCCGGAACCACGGCCGCCGCGCGGCCCGAGCTCGTTGGCACCGTCGTGGAGGACGATCTCCTCCCGTTCTCCTTCGACGCCGCCGCGACCGGCGGCACGATCTCGGGCACGGTCCAGAGCCGCGTCGTCCGCAACGTGGGCGGAACCTACGACTTTTCCTGGCGCGTGACGAGCGACCCGAACTCCGCGGGCGTCGTCGGCGATCTCCGCCTCCTCTCGTTCTTCACCGGAGCGTACGACGCCGACTGGTTCGCCGACGGCCTCGGCACGAAGGCCCCCACCTACGGCCGCCTCTTCGGTGCGACGAGCGGCTTGGTGAACTTCGACTTCCGCGACCAGGGACGCGTCACCGGCGGTCTCGAGGCCGGAACGAGCTCGCGCTTCTTCTTCCTCCACACCGACGCGACGGCCTACGGGAAGGTCGCGACGTACGATCTGACGAACTTCAACCAGAACCCGATCAGCGTGCAGTACGCGACCTACGCCCCCGTGCCGGAGCCCGCGTCCCTCGCGACCCTGGGCATCGGCTTGGCCGCCTTGGCCCGCCGCCGCCGCCGCGGCGCCTGATCGTCCGAAGTCAACGCCCTCCGCGCGGCCTTGGCGCCGCGCGGAGGGCAGGGTCACCGGGAACCAGGTTGAAAGAAGGCGAGGGCCACTCGGCCATCCGCCCGATCCCGCTTGCGCGCCCGCGCCTCGGCTGGCGACCGTCCCGGGTGGCCCGCGGGTGGCGTACCATAAGGCTTAGATGAGCGCCCGACTCGCCGAAGACCTGCCGACCGTGCCCGACCTGGACGACCTCCGGGGCGATGACGAGGCGCGCGCCCGCGATGCCCACGGTCGGCTGTGGGAGGCGGCGCGTCCCGCGGTGCTGCGGATGCTCGCGCGGCGGGGGGCGCGGCCGGACGAGGCCGAGGACGCCGCGCAGGACGCGGCCCTCAAGCTCTGGCGCCTGCGCCGCACGGTGCGCGCGGAGAGCCGGGCGGCGTGGCACGCGGTCGCGCGCAAGGCCGCCCTGCGGGCGTTCGCCGACCGACTCGCCTCGCGCAGGGCAGAGGCGCCCCTGGAGGGCGACGTGCCGGACGGCGACCTGCCGTACGGCGACCTGCCGTACCTCGACGCCCTGCTGGCCCTGGCGGAAGGGCGGCGGCTGTTCGAGGCGGCCGACCGGCTCTGGCTCGGCGCGCCCCGCGAGGACGTTCCCACGGAGATCGCCGCCGTGGCCGTCCAGCACGTGCTGCTGGACGGCCTGCCGCCGGAGGAGGCCGCGGCCCTGCTCGGCGTGGCCGCGGAGGACGTCGGGCGCTGGCTGGACGACCCGGCGACGCTCGCCCGGGCGCTGTTCGCCTCGCTGTGCTGGCCCGCCGACGACCTTGCGGGGTACGTGCTGCGCCCCGACCGCCCCCTCTCGCGCGAGGAGCTCAACGCCCTCTCGGGGCTGCCGGGGGGAGGGCGCGCCGCGCCGGGCTGGACCGAGGAGGAGGTCCGGGTCGTGCTGTGGCGCGTTCGCGAGGGCCTGGACGAGCGGGAGCTGCTCGCGCTGGTCGGCACGGGCGGGGCCTCCTTGGTGCGCGCGACGCTCGCGCGACTGCGGGAGGCGTATCCCTTCCGGGCCGTGGCGCGGGCCTTGCGCGGGTCGCTGGCGTCGCGGGGGAGGGAAGGCGCGCTCGCCGCGCCCGGGCTGTGGAAGCGCGCGGCGGTGGAGTACCACGCGGGCCAGGGCCTTCCGCACCGCCAGATCGTGGAGCGCGCGGGGCCGCCCGCCGAGGAGGCGCCGTTCCAGCTCGACCTGCCCACCCTGAACAACTGGCTCAGCGCGGGCCGCCTCTACGCGCGTCTCGCGGCGTTCGCGCGGGAGGAGGGCGCGTGAGGCTCGACCCCGACCGCGAGCTCGCGCCCGCGACGGTCGAGGCGATCCGCGACCTCTTCGCGCCGCCCGCCCCGCCGGAGGTCGACGACGCCCTGCTGCTGCGCGTGGCGCTGGGGGTGGCGGACGAGGGCGCGCGCCTCGCGTACGCCCGCGCCGCGCTCGCCTCGCCCGCCGCGCGCCTGCGGCTCCTGCGGCTGCGGGAGAGCGTCCGCGAGGGACTCGCCGAGCGCGGCCCGGACGGGGGGGCGCTCGCGGACCTCGGCCTTCTCGCCGTCTTCCCGAGCCCCTTCCTCCCCGAGGACGCCGCGAGGGCGTTCCCGGGTCGATTCTCCGATCCGGAGGCGCTGCGCGGGCTCGCCGTCCGGGGGTGGCTCGAAGAGGCGGAGGGAGGCCGGATGGGCGTGCCGGAGCGCGTCCGCGCCCTGGTCTCGACGCCGCCGGAGGAAGGATGGGCCGGGGCGTTCGTCGGGGCGATGGAGGCGCGCTCCGAGGCGATCGGCCGCCTGCTGGCGGAGGGCCGCTGGACCGAGGGCTCGGGCGGGCTGTCGCGGGAGCTTCCCAACCTTCGCGCCGCGTGGGGACGCGCGGAACGGCTCGGCGAGCCCGCCGCCGTGGAGCGGCTCGCCCGCGCGCTCGTGCCGTCCCTCATGGAGATGGGCGAGGCCGAGGCGCTCGCCGAGCTCCTCGGGGCGGGCCACCGCGCGGCGGCGGCCCTGGGCGAGCCCCGGCTGCGGCAGTGGCTGCTGAGCTACGAGGGCGCGGCGGCGTCGTACCGCGGGGACTCGGCCGCCGCCAGGGGTCTCTGGCAGGAGCGCCTGGGCCTCTGCCGCCGCCACGGCCTGCGGCCCTCGGAGGTCGACGCGCTGCTCGACCTCGCGGCGCAGGCGCAGGGCGACGGCGACGCCGCGGAGTGCCGGCGCCTGCTCGCCGAGGCCGAGCCTCTCGCGTTGGAGATCGGGCGGACGGACTTCCTGGCGAGCATCTGGTCGCTCCGCGCCCTCGTGGCCCTCGGCGAGGGCGACGCGGCGACGGCACTCCTGTGCGCCGAGCGCGCCGCGCGGGCGCTCGCGGGCCGGGGCGACACCCGCGTTGGGCTGTTCGTGCGCCTGACCGTCGCCCGGACGCTGGCGAGTTGCGGCGGGACGGAAGCCGCCCTTGAGCCTCTCGCGGACGCCCTCGAGCGGAGCCTGGAGGAGGGGCGGGCGGTGGACGCGGCCTCAGCGCTGGTCGAGATCGGGCGGATCGTGGAGTCCGAAGGGGGCACCGTTCTGGCCGGGCTTTGCTTCGCGACGGCCGTGGGCGTCCGTCGAACGCTCGGGGCGCGACGTCTCGCGCCTACGGAGAGCGAGCTCGCGGAGTTCATCCAGCGTCATCCCGGCGACGAGGCGCCGGTCCCGGCGTCCGACGGTTGGCACCCCGCTGCGCAGACGGTCCTTGCCGACCTGCGCCAGGGGCGCCTCGCCG
>CAXTOO010000252.1:0-5650 GCA_964245875.1 uncultured Fimbriimonas sp.
CCACTCGCCTTCCGGTACCCTTGATCGTAGCCTTGCTCGAACGCACCTTCATGCACATCCCCGGCGTCGGCGCGCACACCGAGCGCGCCCTCTGGACCGCGGGATGCCACTCCTGGGCCGACCTCGCCTCAGGTCTCGAACGCTACTCCTGCGGCACCGCCGACCGAGGGGAAGTCATGCGCCACCTCGAACGCTCGCAGGAGGCGTTCGCGAACGGACAGCACCAATACTTCGCCCGCTCCCTCGGCATGGCCGAGGCTTGGCGGGCGTGGCCCGACTTTCGCGACCGCTGCGTCTACCTCGACATCGAGACCGACGGCGGACGCTCGGGAAGCGCGATCACCACGATCGGCCTCTACGACAAGGACGGCTTCACCGGTCTCGTGCGCAACGTCGACCTGGGCAACTTCCCCGACATCATCTCGCGTTACTCGATGGTCGTGACCTTCTTCGGCGCGGGCTTCGACCTCCCGATGCTCCAGAAGCGGTTCACCACCGTGCGCTTCGACCAGATCCATCTCGACCTCTGCCCTACGCTGCGCAAACTGGGACTGAGGGGCGGATTGAAGTCGATCGAGAAGCAGCTCGGCCTCTCGCGTGGCGACGACACCGATGGCCTGACCGGCCTGGACGCCATCCGGCTGTGGAACCAGCACCAGCGCGGCCACAAGACGGCCCTGGAGACTCTCCTCGCCTACAATCGCGAAGATGTGGTCAACTTGGAGACCCTTGCCGAGTACGCCTACGACCGACTGAAAGCCTCGACCTTCGACAGTGCCACGAGGACGAACTTGGCGGCCTAAGGTATCGAGTTTGGCGACGTGTGTAAACGTGGGACGCCTCTCATGCCCGACACAGCGCTTCCTGGGTGTCTCTGTGGTTTAAACTGCTCGTCTACCAACCAAAGGGCCTAAACCAAAGGGGGAAAGACAAGCCCTGTTTCCAGCGTAAAACCGAACAAGGCCAACTCGACCGTTTCGCCGGCCGACACAAACCTCTCCTGCGCATAGTCACCGCTCTCGGGTTCGGAAAAGATCCAAACACCCCTTCTTACGGCGTCGAAAACCCAGTAGTGCGGAATGCCCGCCGTCGCGTACGCGCTCTTCTTCTCCGTCAGGTCCTTGCGCCGACTGGTGACGGAGACCTCGACGACCCAGAGCACGTCCTTCTCATGCGCCAGACCGAAACGCCCGACCGCCTCCGGGCGCATTAAGACGAACTCCGGCTCCACGACCGTCCCCTCTCCCAGAACGATGGTCTGCGAGGCCGACAAACCACGGCCATACGCACCCATCGCGGCGAAAATCTGCTGGAGAGCCCGAAAGATAAAGTCGTGTAGGGGTCCTTGCGCCATCTCTTTGACCATGAGCCCATTGAGAAGCTCGATCCGACGATCCGTGATAAACCCCTCGCTGAGAAGTTCGACAAACTCATCGGCGCTCCACCTCGCCAGTTCGGTCTCCGGTTCGTGTGCGACCTCGGCGACGTCCATGCGTCCATTCTACGCCACGTTAAGGCCCTCATCCAACTACGAAAGACCTCGTGACCGCCCCGCGAAGGCGAACCCCAAAGTATCTCCGTGCCTCCTCTGTGGTCTGTGGTTCGAACAGACCCATCAACGTGGGCCAAGCCCCAGGGTCAATGCTCCGTCGACGAACCCGAGGCAAGCGCCTCGGCCTTCGTCTCGACCTTCGCCAGCTTCCCGTCGCGGATGTGGAAGATGCGGTCGCTCACGTCCAGCATCTTGTGGTCGTGCGTCGCGCTGATGATCGTCACCTGCTGGTCCACGTTCAGATGCCGGAGAAGGTCGATGATCTCCTGGCCCGTCCGAAGGTCGAGGTTGCCCGTCGGCTCGTCCGCGAGGATGATCGCGGGCCGGTTCGCGAGCGACCGCGCGATGGCCACCCGCTGCTGTTGCCCGCCCGAAAGCTCCGTCGGGCGGTGATGGTGTCGGTGGCCCAGGCCGACAAGCTCGAGGAGCTCGCGCCCGCGATCGTCCGCCTCGTCCGGCGACGTGCCCGCGAACAGCATGGGGAGCGTCACGTTCTCCAGGGCGGTGCGCACGGTGATAAGGTTGAAGGTCTGGAAGATGTAGCCGATCGTGTGGCATCGGAGGAACGCCAGCTCGCGCGGCGTGAGTTGCGCGATGTCCACGCTGTTCACGAACACCGAACCTTCGTTCGGCTTGTCCAGCCCCCCGATCATGTTGAACAGCGTGGACTTGCCCGAGCCGGACGGCCCCATGATCGACAGGTACTCGCCGGCGTAGATCTCGCACGACACCCCGGCCAGCGCCCGCACCGCCGCCTCGCCCTCGCCGTACTGCTTGACTACGTCCGTCGTCCGGACCACGACCTCGCTCATACGTCCACCCTCAAGGCCGCCGCCGCCGGCATCTTCGCCGCCTGCACCGCCGGAGCCACCGCTGCCCCGACCGTCATCGCGATCCCGACCGCCGTCGCCAACGCCACCGTCGAGATCACCGTGTCCGCCCCCACCCGCAAGATCAGGGCGATCGGCACCGCGCCGACCAACGCCCCCATGAAGGACCCGAAAGCGCCGAGCAGCAGCGCCTCGATGAAGAAGACCCGCACGATGAAGCTGTCCGATGCGCCGAGACACTTGATCGTCCCGATCTCGCGGTATCGCTCGGCGACCGACATCAGCATCGAGTTCGTCACGCCGACGAGGCACATGACGAGCGACGTCCCGACAAGCCACCGCATCCTCGACTCCTCCGCCGCGCTCGCCCCGGTCTGCGCCGCCCGCATCGTCACGACCGACGCGAAGAAGGCGATGCCCAGCGCGATCCCGATCGACGTCACCAGCTGACGGAAGAAGCGGACGCGGATGCTCGCCAGCGCTTGGTTCCAAGCGACCCAGAGCGGAGGGTCGGTGTTCTTGAGGTCCGCCTTAGTCATGTTTCCTTCCCACCGTGAGGACGATCAGCCGCCGTTGGCCGAGGGTCTGGAGGAACGCGCCCAGGGCGGTGTCCGCCTCGACCCGGTTCATCTTATACCGCTCCCGCAGCCGTTTGCCGATCGTCTCTACCGTGGTGGCGCCGTCGCACTGCGTCCAGACGTAGCCGCCGATCGGCTCAAGCTCGAAGCCCTTGGTCGCCGGAAGGTTCATCCGCCGGGCGAGGATCGCCGCGAAGCCGCGTCCCTGACCCTCCAGCGGAGCTTGCAGGAGGATCGAGCCGTCTTCGCTCTCCGACCACTGCACGTCCGGATGCCGAACCGGCTTCGCGCGACGAAGCGTCTCAACTGGCAGCGCGGTCGGCCCTTGCACCCGCGCGCGGATCAGTTCGACCAGTCCCATTGTGGCCTCCACTCGACGCTTCGGCTACGCGTGCGGATCAGGGTGATCTGATTCGCCTTTGGCTGGTGGACCACGATGGCCTCCTCGTTTCCGAAAGGGGTGGATCGACCGCCGCGAAGGCCCGGCCCGTCCGCTTCGACCCGCCACCCGTTGCCGAGGCGGTTCCTGGCCCACATCTGGAGGTCCGTCTGCGCGAGGAGGCTCTCCGCAAGGCCCCAACGCTCGGCGACCACGCGGACGCCGCGACGACTGAGCACGAGCGACGTTCGACCGGCCAGGAACTCCTTCCTCTCCACTCGAAGAGGCCTCGGCAGGGTCAGGTCGAGGCCGAGGACCGACCACCGGTCCCGCTCTCCAACCTCGAAAGAGTTCTGTGCGCGGGCGAGCACGCGCCTTCGCGCCGTGCTCGAATCCCCGACCGCCTCCAAGAACGCGATCCGACGGTCGCGCGTGGCAAAGATCGCCCCCTCGCCGTCGAGTTCCCCGCGATATTGGTACTGCTGCCCATCGACCGAGCGCGAAAACGGGCAACGCTTGCGCCTTGCGTCGCGCGCCAATCGGTCCAAGTAGCGATCCAGGACGGACGACAGATCGGCGCTCCTCATCGCCTCCCAGCGAACCTGAAGGGAGAGCGACCGTGGACTGGCAAGCCTCGCGTAACCCGAGCGCCGGTCGCCCGAAAGGGCGACCGGCGCCCAGTCGTCCGGATGCTCCAGAGAAAAGCCTTGCCAGCCGAAGCGGGCCGACAACCGCTTAGACCGGGTTGCCGGTCGTGGACGAGGGCGGCGTCGGCGAGACCGGGGCGGGGGCGGCCATCGTCTCGCCGACGACCACCGTCGGCTGGGTCATATGGACGACGTTCGTCGCGACCGGCGTCGGCGCCGGATCGTGGCGCAACGCCTCCTGAACCTGCCGCTGACCGTCCTCCATCCCCTTCTTCAGCTCGCCGACGCCCTGGCCGACGCCCCGCATCAACTCGGGAATCTTCTTGCCGCCGAACAGGAGCAGGACGACGATAAGGACGATGATCATCGGCTCGACGCCGAACAGGTTCGCGATGGGAAGGACCATGGGCTGACTCAATGGCCCGCTCGGCGAGCCTTCAAAGAGAGTATACGTTTCCGACGGACCTTTCGTGCCTCCATAGACCCGAGCAACGCCTTGCCGTTGAGAATCTTCACAGGAATTCGGCTCTGGGAGATCGTCCGGTGATCCGAGATCACAAGCCGGAAAAGGGCCGTCTTTCCGGGCAGAGGCGACACGAGGTTGCCCGTCGAGTAGAGGATCGGAGTGCCCTTGTAGAGTTCCGTCGGCTGGAGAACGTGCGGATGCGCGCCCCACACCAGATCGGCCCCCGCGTCCACCACCGCACGTCCGAGCGCGATCTGGTAGGCCGTCGGCTTCGGCTGCCGCTCGATGCCCCAGTGGAGCGCCACCACCAAATAGTCGCACCTTGAGCGCGCGGAGCCCACCCAACCCTTCAGCTTCGCCTTGGCGCCGTCGTCGATCCGCCCGTCGAAGGCGAGGACGTTCACGCCCGGACGCCCCGGCCCTGCCGGGCCGCACTTCCTCAGCGATCCTCGCCCGACGAACGCGAGCGCGCTGAGAAGGCCGACGCGAAAGCCGTCCTTGGAGGTCGAGATCGCGAGGGCCGCGGCGGCCTCGCCGTTGGGTCCCGCGCCCGCGTTCCCAATTGCAAGCCGAGCAAGGATCGCCCTTTCCTGGGCCAGACCCTTCGGGCCGTAGTCCATCGCGTGATTGTTCGCGAGACTGAGGAGGTCGAGTCCCACCGATGGGAAGTCCCGGGTGTGACGAGGGTCGCCCTTCAGAATGAATTGTGTCCTGGCCTTCAGTTCGAAGGGCGTCTTGCGTCTCGTCGGCGTCTCCGCATCCGTGAGAGGCACTTCCAGGTTGGCCAACGTGAAGTCGGCGGATCGGAAAACGTGGGCGACGCCCCGAAGCGGCCCCGAACCCACAGGGATGCCATTCAGCATGATGTCGCCTCCGACGACCAGCGTGTGTTGCGTCGGAGGCACGGCAGGCAGGAACACGAATGCTATTGTGGGACAACGACGTATTCCATGTGTAGTTCCCTCATGAAGTCTCTCGTCCTCGTTGCCCTCGCCCTGGTCCTCGCGCCCGAACCGACGCTCCTCCGGCGCGTCCTGAAGTCCGACACGGTCGACACCTACAAGATCGAGGACAAAATCGAGCAGACTGTCGACTCCGCCCTCGGCTCCATGCCGATGACGATCTCCTCCTCCAAGACCTACAGCCTCCGTACCTCGAAGGCCGACGAGGACGCGGGCACCGCGCGCTTCGAGGCCAC
>CAXTOO010000253.1:0-5646 GCA_964245875.1 uncultured Fimbriimonas sp.
CGGTGCGGACGGTCGCCGGGTAGGTCTTGCCGGGCAGCGCGTCGATCGAGACGGTCACCTTCTGGCCCGCCTGGAGTTGGTTCACGAGGTCGCTGGGGACGTTGCCGTCGAAGTAGATGCCGGTCGAACCGACGAGGCGGACGATGGAGGTTCCGGGGCCGACCACGGTGCCGGGTTGGATGGGCTTGCCGGAGACGGTGCCCGCGAAGGGGGCGCGGATGGTGGCGTCGGCGAGGTTGGTCCGTGCCTGGGCGGAGGCGGCCTGGGCGGCGACGATCTGGGCCTGCGCGGCCTGCACCTGGGCCTGGGCGTTCGCCACCTGGTCGGTGTAGATCGCGTCGAGGCTCTTGTTCGCGCGGGCGGTGGCGACGCCCGCCTGGGCGGCGCGCACCGCCTCCTCGCCCGCAGCGATGTCCTCCGTTCGGTTGCCGACCTGGACGAGGTTCAGGCTTTGCACGGCGTTCTGGTACTGGGTCCGCGCGGATTCGAAGGCCGCCTGCTGGATGTCGAGCTGACTGCCCGCGAGGGCGCCCTGCTGGACGAGGTTGCGGATGCGGTCGAGCTGTTTCGTCTGGGTGTCGAGGTTCGACTTGGCGGAGGCGACGTTCGCCTGGGCCTGGAGGCGCTCCTGGGGTCTTGCACCGACCTTCAGCTTGGTAAGGTTCGCCTGGGCGCTGCGGAACTGGGCCTGGGCGCTGCGCACGGCGGCGTCGCTCTTGGCGGGGTTCAGCGCCTGGTTGCGGATCGCCTGCGCCAGTCCCGCGCGGGCTTGGCCGAGGGAGGCGCGGGCCTGCGCCTCCTGGGCGCTCGCCTGCGCGAGCTGGGAGCTCAGGACGGAGGTGTCCATCTGGGCGATGGTCTGCCCCGCCGAGACGCGGTCGCCGTCGTTCACGAGCACCTGCGTCACCTTGCCGGAGGCCTTAGGGCCGACCTGGGTGTCGTCGGAGGTCGTCACGTCGCCGGTGACGAGCACCGTCTGCTGGAGTGTCTTCATGGCGGCGGGCTGGGCGACGACCTCGACGGTCGGGTCGTTGATGACCTTCGCCGTCTCGCCCGCCTGCCGCTGGGCCTCACGGTTCACGCAGCCGGCGCCGCCGAGGAGGGCGAGGGCGGTCAGGGCAAAGATTCGGGTTTTCACTGGGGGGCTCCTACGGGGGTCGGGGCTGTCGGCAGGCGGTCGGTGCCGACCGCGCGCTGAAGCTGGGAATAGGCGGTGAGCACGTCGTAGCGGGCGCGGACGTAGTTCTGCCGCGCGGTGGTGAGGGTCGTCTCCGCATCGACGACCTCCACGTAGGTTCCCGCGCCCGCCGCTTGGCGGACCTGGGCGATGCGGTAGACCTCCTGGGCGAGGTCGACCTGCCGGGTGGCGTTCTCCAGGCGGGCGCGGGCGCTTCGCAGGTTCGAGGCGGCGTTGCGGACGTCCTGGGAGACGGTCAGCTCCGTCTGGGCGAGCCGGATCTTCGCCTGCTCCTCGTCCTGGCGGGCCTGACCCACGCGCGAGCGGATGTATCCGCCGTCGTAGATCGGCACCGAGAGGCTCAGGCCGAGCGAGACGGAGGCGGTGTCCCCCCGAAGGTCGAAGCCCGTGCCGAATCGTTGGTCGCCGAGGGTGAGGTTGAGGTTCGGCACGTTCAGGTGTTCCGCCGCGTTGCGGATCTGCGCCTGGGCGTTCACCAGTTCCCGCGCGGCGAGGACGTCGGGCCGGGAATTCCGGGCGGTCTGATCGAGCGCGGCGGCGTCGACGGGGGTGTCCGGCAGGGTCGTCACGTCAACGGGGTCGACCGGCGTTCCGATGGGCCGGGCGAGGACGAGGTTCAGCCCGTAGGTGGCGAGCTCGAGCTGGTTCTGGGCGTCGATGAGGTCGCTCTGCCGTTGGGCGACCTGGGCGTTGAGCCGGTCCACGTCGATCTTCGCGATCTGCACCTGCTCCAGCTGGAGCCTCGCCTGCTCGGCCTGGGTCTGGGCGTTGCGGAGCGAGGCTTCCTGGACTCCGACGCTGGCCTTCGTGCGGAGCACGTTGAGGAAGGCGGTGCGGGCGTTCAGTCGGGCGTCGTTGACGGCGGCGAAAAGGTTCTGCTGCTGGCTTCGTCGCACCGCCTCGGCGGAGCGCAGGTTGGCGTGGAGCGCGCCCGAGAGGTCGATCGGCAGGGTGAGGAAGACGCCGTAAGACACGAAGTTGCCGGAGATCAGCGTCTGCCCATTCGAGCCGGTGGTCGTCCCGCCGGTCGTCCCGCCGGTCGTTCCACCGGTCGTCCCGCCGGTGGTGCCACCGGTCGTCCCGCCGGTGGTGCCTCCGGTCGTTCCGCCGGTGGTGCCTCCGGTCGTCGTGGTGGAGTTGCCGAAGCTCGTGGCCTGCCCGCCCCGGCTGGCCGAGGCGGAGCCGTTGATCTGCGGCGAGAGCTGCGACTCGGCCTGACGGACTACCGCGTTCTGACGCAGCAGTCCCGACTGCTGGAGGCGCACCGCGAAGGCTCGGCTCTGCGCGATCGCCACCGCCTGGTCGATGGTCAACGGACCGGTCTGGACCGGTCCGGCGGCGGCTCCGGCGAGCGCGCCGTAAAGGATAAGGTCGAATCCGGTCACTCGTTCTCCATGGGGGTTTGGTCCTTCGCGTCGAAGGCCGTCTCGAGACCGCCCAGGCGGGCGATCAGGTCGTGCAGGCGGCGGCGGCTCGCCTCGTCCGGCGCCTCGAAGCCGAAGATGTCCGTCATCCAGAGTCCGCGTCCGACCAGCCGGATGAGGTTCGCCGCGTCGAGGTCGATGCCTTCGGCGGCAAGCCTTCGACCGAGTTCGGCCTGGGCCTCCCGGATCGGGGTCAGCAGCGAGGGATCGTTCGCGGTGGCCGCCATCATGGACCAGATCATCTCCGCGGGAGGCTTGGCGGACGTTTCCGGAGGACCGAACACCGAGAGCCTCAAAAGCGCCTGCGCGAAGGGATGCGGTCCGGGCGACTGCCCCATCTGAGCCTCGAGGTCCACTCTCATGCACTCGCTTCCCTTGGCGATCATTCCGCGGAGCAGATCGCTTTTGCTCGGGAAGTGGTAGAGCAGGCCGCCCTTGCTCACCTTCGCCTCCCTGGCGACCGCGTCCAGGGTCAGGTTGCCCGAGCCATCCCGCTGCATGACGCGCTGGGCGGCATCCAGGAGGGAGTCCCGCGTCGTCTCCGATGGCATTCGTCTACTGTACCGTCCGGACGGTACAGTTGGTACGTCTTGATTGCCGGTAAGTTCTGGAAGTGCGTCCGCCTGCCTTCCTTCTGCCCCTTTTGGCGTCCTCGGCGTGTGCCCAGGAACCTATCGACACACGCAACCACGAGGCCGCCGACCTCGCGTTCCTGCGCCTGGGGCCGCGCGGGGGGATCCTGGAGCCGGGCGGTCGGAGCCTCGCCTTCGCCCTCTCGAGCGCCAATCTCCTGCGCTTCCAGGGGGGCTACCGCGAGGACCAAGAGACGGAGCGGCTCGGAATCCGCTACCGGATCGGGGTCGAACGGGGGGAGTGGTCGTTCGAGGTTCCCCTCCTCTCGCGCGGCGGCGGCTTCCAGGATCCGCTCATCGAGGGCTACCACCGGCTGATCGGGATCGACAACTTCCGCGGGACCGTGCCCTACGGACGGGTGGAGGAGACGATTCCGGGAAGCGGCTCCTTCGGGAGCGAGGCGGGCATCGGGGACGTCACGGTGGCCTACTCGCGCCCGCTCGGTCCCCAGGCCTTCGTGAGCTACGCGGCGAAACTGCCGACCGGCAACGCGGGCGGGCTGCTCGGGAGCGGGGGCGTCGACCTCGCGGTTTCCCTCTACGGCCGGTGGAAGGTCGCGCGGCGTTGGACGGCGTACGGGCAGCTCGGCGGCGTGTTCCAGGGTCCGGCGGCGCGGCTGGACCACGCCCGCTCGCTGGTGCTGCAGGAGTCGGTCGCGCTGGAGTTCCGTCCGAACTCGCGCGACTCGTACGTGTTCCAGCACCAGGGCGACACCTCGCCGATGATCACGGGGGTCCAGTTCCTGGACGGGCCGCATCGCCAGCTCTCGCTGGGCTACGCCCGCCGCCTGAGCCGCCGCGACACGATCCAGCTGTGCTTCAGCGAGGACGGCGACTTCCTGAACTTCCGGGTGCCCGAGGTCGTGAACGTCGCGCCGGACTTCACGGTCGGGGTCAATCTGACGCGGCGGTGGTGAGTCGTCCTGCCTCTTTGTCCAGCTAAGAGATCGTCAAACTGCGGATTTGGAAAAAAGTTCTTGGACCTTCGGGAGACTTGAGTTATATTGGATGCTTGGCTAGGTCTGCATGCCTAGTTTAAGAGGCCTTATCATGAAACGAGCCTTCACCCTCATCGAACTCCTCGTCGTGATCGCGATCATCGCGATCCTCGCCGCCATCCTCTTCCCCGTGTTCGCGCAGGCCAAGGCCGCCGCGAAGAAGACAGTCACACTCTCGAACTTCAAGCAGAGCGGTACTGCAGTCAACGTCTATCTGGCCGATTCTGACGATAATTTCCCCATGACGATTGGTAAGTTCAACGCAACCCAAGGTGGCGTCTGGGCTTATAACTACTACGCTCCTGTTCCCGTCGGCTGGTACGCGCCCTCAGCAACTTGGGGCAACGCGGAGGGTCAGGCAGTGGCAAGCAGCTTTTGGGCGAACGCGATCCTGCCTTATGTGAAGTCAAGCGGACTCTATGAAGCGAGTGGGCTTGTGAAGGTCTTCATCGGAACGGTTACCAAGGTCAAGGAACCTTACGCGGTCAACTCATCCATGAACGGTCTGCTCCAGGGCATCTCCTCGTCAGCCGTAGCCATGCCGTCTAAATTGACGCTGTTCTGGAACGGTAGCCTACGCTCCAACCTAATGGGAAGGGCACTGACCTCACCCGTTCTGGTCTGTGACGATGCGACAAGCCAGGATTGCCGATTCCAAGGCTCACAAGGCCCGCAGGGCAAACCTACCGCTGACGGCTATGGGTATACGTGGTGGGGAAATGGAGCGAATGGTGGTGATGATCACATCGCCCAGTACGAGACTGGCTCCTCGTATGTTGCGACGGACTCGTCGGCTCGTTACATCAAGATCACAAAAAACAAGTTGGCATCCGCTGCGGGAATGACAAACGACAGCCCCTTCTCCTACATCGGAGACGGCACTGGAAACACAGACCAGGGAGGCTGGATCATCGACTGCGGCGCTCCCGGCACGACCGGCGCGGCTCGCGGAACCTTGTATCCCGGTTTCTTCAGGCCCGATTCTGAGTTCAACTACACGGCGGCGCAGTGTGACGTCAAGTGACTAGGTTCCTGGTTGCGCTGATGCTGTTCGCCACGGTCCTTGTGGGTTGCTCCTCAGAGCCTGCAGAGGTTCACAGTCCCGGTCCGGGCGGCGCTGCGGCAGGGGGTCCACAGTCGATGAAGCAGGGTGGGCGTCAGATGTCGGCACCATCCAAAGGTCTCGATTGAAGGACGACAACCGCGCTTCGTAGAACTGAGACAATAGGATTCGAACGGCCCTGCGCGAACTACTATCGCGGAGAGCCGTTCAATCTGCCTCGAAGGTTATCAACTACTCGAGCCGCGTGAGAAATTCCTTGACCGTCATCGTGCCGAGGTCGCCCTCCTCCCGCGAACGGACGCCCACCGTCCCCGCCTCGACGTCCTTGTCG
>CAXTOO010000254.1:0-5594 GCA_964245875.1 uncultured Fimbriimonas sp.
GGCGCGAAGACGCAAGGGGGAGGCACAAAGCCAAGTTGTGAAACGACCTCTTAGCGTCGATGGAACGGGATGCCCACGGCGAAGCGGCCTGACGTATAGTAGGAGCATGGTCGAAGCCGCGCCCCCTTACATTCGTCCCCACAGGCGGTGGACGGTCGAGGAGTACCTCACGATGGTCGAGGTCGGCCTCGTGGGGGAGGACGACCCGGTGGAGCTGATCGAGGGCGAGATCGTTGAGAAGATGCCCCAGAACTTTCCGCACATCTACGGCATCCGTGCCCTGGCCGACGCCCTGCGCGCCGTGTTCGTAGAGGGCTTCGACGTCAGCCAGCAGCTCCCTATCCGAACGCTCGACAGCGTGCCGGAGCCTGACGTCCTGGTGCTCTGCGGCTCGTACCGCGACTTCAAGCGCCGCTACCCCGAGCCGCACGAGGTCGAGATCGTGGGCGAGGTGGCCGACGCCTCGCGGCTTGCGAACGACCGCACGGAGAAGCTGCGGGTCTACGCGCGGGCGGGGCTCGGCGAGTACTGGATACTGAACGTCGTCGACGGGCAGTTGGAGGTCCACCGCAACCCCCTGCCGACCGGCGCGTACGGCGAGGTCCGGATCTACGGCGCTTCGGACGAGGTACGGGGCGTCCGCGTGGCCGACCTCCTCCTGTCGGAGGCGTGATGGCACTCGCGCGGCTCCATCGGCTGACCGTGCTGTTCGTCCTCTTCGGGCTGTTCCTGCCCGTCGCGCCCCGCGCGCTGGGCTTCCCGCACGACGGCCACTATTGCTTCGACATCCGCGTCGGCGACTCGCAGTGCGCGCTCGCGGCGCTCGTCTGCGTGGGGATCGCGGCCGCGCTGAGAGCCTGGCTCTGGCCGTCCCTGACGCCGGGCGAGCGGTGGCGGACGTGGCCGATCGCCGCGGGAGTCGTCCTCGGGCTCGTCATCCTCCCGTTGGCCCCGCTGCCCTACTGGCACTGGGACGCGCTGCGCTGAGGAGCGCCTCCCTCGCGCACTCTACGAGGCGGGGCAGTTCGGCGGGGTCGATGCGGGCGACGAAGGCATGGCCGTTCAACGGATGGGCAACCCCAAGAGCGGTGCCGAAGTCGGTCGGGGCGCTTGTGAGGGGTCTGCCGCACAGCGCGCCGGCGACGGTGAGCGCGGCGAGGAGGCTGCCGCGGAAGCTCGGATGGATGCCGTCGCCGACGTAGAGGCCCTTGGGATCGGGCCACCGTCTCCACGCCTCGCCGACGGGGATCACCCCGACGTGGAGCGCCGTGCCGACGCGGCGGAAGGCGTCCGCCAGCGGAACCTGGACCCACGGCTTCGTGCGCTGGGGCCACGTCATCAGCAGCATCGGCCGCGCCCCGGCCTTTCGGATCTCGGCGGCGAAGCGCCGGACGTCGGCCTGGAACCGCCTGGGGTCGGAGATCGGCAGGGTGCCCTCCTCCTGGAGGACGACCACGCTCCAGCCGCCCGCCCGGATTCGGGCGAGCGCAAGGCCCTCGCGCCAATGGCGGTCGAGGTTCCAGCTGCTTCGGGTCACGCGCTCCGTCCGGAAGCCTCCGACGATCCCCACGAGGCGCGGCAGGTTGTTGAAGTAGGTGAAGCTGTCGCCGACGAACAGGACGCGTGGGGCGGGGAGCATCGCCCAGAGCCTACACTCTAGGCTTGGGCAAAGGGCGGTACCTGAAGGCGGCGGAGCGGGCCTGCGCGCGCAAGGCCCGCTTCGAGACGCGCGCCGCCGCCCAGGCGTTCGTCGAGGGTCGGTACCGGGCCTACCGGTGCGTGGTGTGCGGGTCGTACCACCTCACGAGCGGACGGGGCGACCGTCCGGAACCCCCGGAGCCGCCGCGAAAGGAACCGCCGGGACCGAAGCTGGGCGACCTCGACTGGAGCGCGGTCTTAAACCCCAAGACGCCGGTCCCTTCGCCACTGCCCGATGAATTCGAGCCGCCGTGCCGAGGCGACGAGGCGGGGGGCCGGACGGCCCGCTGCGCCGCCGCGCCGGGCAAGGACGGCCGCGTCCTGCTCATCGTCGAAGGCCGACTGATCAAGTCGCGCCCGGTGGACAAGGCCCTTCGCGCCGCGCTGGCCGAGGGCGTTGTCGTCCGCGTCGAGGGCGACCCGCCGACGATCTTCGGCTTGTAGGGCCTTCCCCTTCCCCCTTTCCTCTGTGCCCTACTTCACGAACGCCTTGCCGACCAAGGGCGTCTCGGGCGCGGGGTCGCCGGGCTGCACGCCCTCGTCGCGTCTGTTCAGCACCCCGAGCTGCACCGGCTCGTGCGGGAACAGCAGCTCGCCGATCCAGTCGCCGATGAGCCGCAGCTTGAGCTTCGTCGTCGGCATCTTCACCAGGTACGCCCCGCGGTACAGCACCCAGCCGACGAAGCCGCGCAGGTTCAGTCCCAGCACCTGCGCCGCGGCCTGCTTGTGGCCGATCGCCGCGAAGTTGCCCAGGGGGCTGAACGAGAACGGCTTCGTCTCCTCGCCCGCCATCGTCGCGACGATGTTGCGCGCGCACAGCGGGCCCTGGCGCGTGGCGTTCTGCGCGGTCGCCCCGTAGGGCTTCGCGCCGGGCGGGGGCGGCACGGAGGCCGAGTCGCCGATCGCCCACACGCCGTCCAGGCCCTTCACCCGCAGGTCGCGCTCGCAGTCGATGTAGCCCTTTTCGTTCGTCGGCAGGCCCATCGTCTTCACGAGCGGGTGCGGCCCGATGCCCGCCGCCCAGACCACGGTGTGGGTCGGGATGCGCTCGCCGCCCTTCGTCTGGGCGAAGTCCTCGCCCATCGCGGTGATCGTGTCCTTCGTGCGGATGTCCACGCCGCGCTTGCCGAGCGTTTCGTGGCACCACTTGGCGAGGCTCTCCGACGTGCCGCCGAGGATGCGGTCGGAGAACTCCAGCACCACCGTGCGGATGTCGCCCTTGCCGACGCGCGGGTACCGCCTCGCCGCCTCCTGCATGAAGGCGTGGTACTCGCCCGCCAGTTCGACGCCGGTGAAGTTCGCGCCCACGATCACGAACGTGAGCAGCTCGCGCCGCTTTTCGGCGCTCTCCATGGTGTTCGCCAGCTCCAGGAGGCGGATGCCCCGGTCGCGCAGGCCGATCGCGTCCACGAGCGACTTCAGCTCGAAGCCGAACTCCTTCAGGCCGGGGATCGTGTCCGGCACCTTCGTGATCGAGCCCAGGCCGAACACGAGGTGGTCGTACCGGATCTCCTCGTCTCCTCCGCCGACGATGCGATAGCGGATGCGCTTCGCCGCGAAGTCGACGCCCGTCACCTCGGCCATGCGGAAATCGGCCTTGGGCACCTGTGCGCGGAACGGCACGGTGACGTGGCGCGGCTCCAGGGTGCCCACGCCCGCCTCCACGAGGAGCGGGTAGTACAGGGTGTAGTTGTTGCGGTCGAGCACCACGACCTCCGAGCCCTTCGGCAGCCGCTTGACCAGCTCGCCCGCACACGTCGCCCCGCCGAACCCCGCGCCCAGCACGACCACCCGCTTCCTCTCCCCCGCGAACTCCACGGCTTTAGATAGGGGCGCCGGGGCCGGCGGGTTCCCTAGACCCGTCGGCAGACCCCGTGGTCGCCCCGATCCCGCCGGCTCTCCCCAGGTCCCATACTGAGGCACCATGCCCGCGGACAACCCGAGGACGGCGCGACACCGGAGCGCGGACTTCAGTCCGCCCCCGGACCCCGGGCTTCAGTCCGGCTCGGCAAGCCGACCGAAACCAGCCTGGAAGAACCTCCACCCCCTCCTGAAGTCGTGGGCGGGCTTCGTCGCGGCCGGCGCCTTGGCGGGTGCGGTCCTGGCCTTCGCCGGGGCGCCTCCGGGGGTCGCTGGGGGACTCTTCGGACTGCTGGTGGCGATCCTCCCCACGATCTTGGTCTTTTTCGGGGTCCCGGTCGCGATCCACGAGCTCGGGCACTACGCCGTCGCCCGTCGTCTAGGTTGGGAGGTCGCCGGCTTCGTGGTCCTGGGGGTGCCGTTCATCGGCGGAGGGAAGAGGAACGTCGAGGCGGGCGACCCGATGGGCTACGTCAAGGTGAGGACGACGCTCGCGCAGGATCGGCCCGAGGCGTGGAGGCGTTTCATCGTGGCGGGCTCCGCGATGGGACTCGCCGGAGCCGCCGTCGAGACGATCGCCCTGCCTCGGGTGCCCGAGGCGGTCGTTCCGCTCTTCGGAACACACATCGCCGCAACCCTGTTCATCAATCTTGCCTCCCTATGGCCTTCGAAGCCGGGTCCCGGCATGCTGAGCGACGGTCGCGCCCTGATCGACGTGGGTCGCGCAGACTCGCAGATGTTCGCTCGCACGGCGCTTGTCCGCCTCATGCCCTACCTTTCCGGGGCAGACCTTTCCGAGCCCGACCCCGAGGACGTCCGCCGCGCGCTCTGCTGCGCCGAGCCCAATCGTCGCGCGCTCGCGGCGTCGGTGGCCGCAGGCCGCGCCGTGCTGTGCCGCGATCCGGACGCGCTCGCCATCCTCGACGCCTACGAGCGATCCGCCGCGGCCGCCATCGCGGAGGCGAAGACCGACGTGGACCAACGAACGTTCCGCATGCTGCACGAGGACGCCCTGCTCGAGTCTGCGTTCGTCCTGGTCCAACGCCGTCGCGACGTTCCGGGCGCACGGGCGATCCTGGACCGTCTGGACCAGATCGACATCGCGATCAAGTACACCGCGTTCCGCGTCGAGGCCGCCCTTGCCCGCGCGAGCGGCGACGAGGAGGCCGCGCGGGCCTGGATCGACGCGGCCCGCGTCGCGCTCGCCCGGGACCGCGCGGCGAGGCCGGAACTGCCTTGGCAGCGGGCCGAGGCGTTCCTTGCGCTGGTCGAGACGGTCGGGCACGAAGGCAAGCCGTTCTCGAAGGAGGCGTAGACCGCGCGGGGCGGCCAACCGGTCGTCGTCCGTCCGTCGGTAGTGGTTCATTTTGAGCCCGGAGGGACGTTGAGCGCCTGGCCAAAGTGATACACCACCCGTCCGTCCCATGTTCTCTCTAGGCCGTGTCCGGTGAATCCTCGGAGGGGTCCCCTTCACCCGTGGCGCCGCGAACCGCCCGGACCGGTTCACCGGACAAGGGCTAGTGTTCTGTCCATTTCTGAGTGTCGCCTCTTGCGCGCTCCGTGGACTGGGCGGGCAGACTCTCGGCGCCTCCGTGAGAGACTCCCCTGAACACAGGCGTAGGGGACGCCGTTCAAACCCACCTCAGCCGCCGGAACACGAACACCACGAACGCGCCCGAGGCCAGCATCAGCACGATCGAGAACGGGTACCCGTAGCGCCAGTGCAGCTCCGGCATGTGGTCGAAGTTCATGCCGTACACCCCCGCCACGAGCGTCATCGAGGCGAGCACCGTCGCCACCACGGTCATGCGCTGCACGATCTTGTTCAGGTTGTTCGAGACGTTCGAGAGATGGATGTCGACCATCGACGTGAGCGCGTCGCGGAACGAGTCGACCGTTTCGCCGATGCGCAGGACGTGGTCCATCACGTCCTGGAAGTAGCGCCGCGCCTCGTCCGGCACCGCCACGAGGTCGCGGCGCAGGAGCGAGTTCATCACGTCGCGGACGGGCGCGACGATGCGGCGCAGCTTCAGCAG
>CAXTOO010000255.1:0-5581 GCA_964245875.1 uncultured Fimbriimonas sp.
GGGGTGGGCGAGGAGGCTCTCGAGGCGCAGAAGAGAGTTCTGTTAGACGCTCTTATTTGTCGGCTGTCCGTCTCGTGCACCCCTGTGGCAGGCTGAATGCCCGTCCCCGACCGCTCATGACCGGTATCGTCACCTTGGAGCCGGTCGAAGGCGGGACGCACTACGCCTCCTGCGCGTAGCATTGAGCGTCGAGGCGCACGAGCGGCACGAGGCGATGCGGTTCTACGCAGTGCCTCGGACAGGTGGTGGCGGCGGTGAAATCGGCATAGAATAGGTGCATCGCAGCTTGCGAATGCAGATTCCACCGAGGCTGCGTGGAGTCTGCCAGAAAGGAGCGGCCTTGACGGGCCACCGGCTTGCCCTCGCAGGCAAGGAGGCCTGCGCCACGCATCGCTCTTCGAATCGCGACTACCCTCGACGCTCGCAATCTTTCGCAAGGAGTAAGGCCAAAAGGTTGGTTTTGGGCATGCGCTTTCGACCTTGGAGAGCCTAGCGAAATCATCTGCCAGCCTCGATGTGCCGAGAGTCGGGACGATCTGTCATCCGAGGTCCCTCATTGTCGAGGCCTTGGTCGGCGGGGTCGCCCGCCGCAAGGGCGAGCGGCAGGATGGTGAGAACGAACCGGCCTCGCGGCGAGAGTCTATCCCTACGCTCTCTTGCGTCGCCGAGCAGAGAAGACGAGACATGCGCCCGCCAGGGCGGCCAGGCTGGTCGGCTCCGGCACGGCCTGGTAAGCATGGACGTAATCGATCTGCATCTCGTACGTGCCGGGAGACAGATTGACGGTGCCGCCGACGTAGTCGCCGCCCACGGCCAGGTTCATGATGATGTAGAAAGGCTTGTCGAACGGCGCGTTCGGGTTGCCGGCGAGGGGGCTGTACCAGCCGCCGTTCTGCGTCTCGTAGAGGTTGCCGTCGACGTACCACTTCAGCGAGCCGGCGCTCCACGCGAGGCCGTAGGTGTGCCAGTCGGCGGTGGTGAATCCTGCAGGGGCGTTGTAGAGCCCTGTCTGGGTGCGGTGGTCTGAGACGCTCGCCCCGGAGTGTACGCTGCCCTGGACCTGGGTCGGGCGGTCCCCCCGCGATTCGAAGACGTCGATCTCGCCGGAGGTGGGCCAGCCGCCGTAGGCGCTGTCCCTCGGCATCATCCAGAGAGCGGGCCAGAGGCCGGTGCCGACGGGCATCTTCGCGCGGAACTCGAAGAGTCCTCCGGTCTGGCTGAAGAGGTTCGGGGTGAGGAGCCGGGCGGAGGTGTAGGTCTGGTTCGCGCCGGTGCCGCTCGCGATGGCGGCGATGTGCAGGGCGCCGCCGGAGACGTGGGAGTTGGCGCGAGAGTCCGTGTAGACCTCCCGTTCGTTGTTGCCCCATCCGCCGTTGTTGCCGAGGTCGTAGCTGTAGCCGGCGAGGTCGGAGTCGCCGACGCTGTAGTCGGCGGACCAGGTGGAGCTCCAAGAGCCGGGCACCGTCTGCGCGTGCGCCGTGCCGAACGCGAGGATGGCCGGGCCAAGGAGAGCGAGAGGTCGATTCATCTTCGAAAGGAACAGGATCGTGCCCGCGCGACCGTTAGGACGCGCGGACGAGGGGTCTCAGCGGCGGCGGCGGCGCAGCACCGGGATGAGTCCCAGGCCGAGCACGGCGAAGGTCGCGGGCTCCGGGACGGGGCTCACCTGGACGGAAACGTCATCGAAGAACGCGGCGCCCCCTCCAAATTCCGGCTGCAGGTAGAGAAGGAACACCGAGATCTTCGCCGTTCCGGCAGGGGCGGCGCCGAGCGACGCGGTAAGGAGCTGCCACGAGTCATAGGCGCTGGCCGCGGTGTTGAGGCTCGCCTCGTTCGCAGCGAGGTCGTTGCCCGCGGCGTCGCGATAGATGAGCTTCATGATGGCCGTGTTGGCCGGATCGACCGCGTCGGTCGACGGATTGTAGCCGTAGACCGACGCGGTGACGCCCGATGTCGGAGTGAACGCGATCTCCTGGAAGATCCCGGTGACGTTGAAGCCGCCCGAGAAATTGCCGAAGAGCTTGGCGGACCGCTGGTCCGTCCGGGCGTTCGCTCCCTGGGCGTAAGCGTTGCCGAACCGGGTCCAGCCGGTCGCATCGTCGCCGCTACCAGCCTCGAAGCCGGTGTTCAGGAACTGGCCGAAGGCGGCGGACGAAAGGAAGGGAACCGCGAAGAGGGTGAGAAGGGACTTGTTCATGGTAGCTCCTACTTTGGAGAGACTTAGCGAAACGTTTGTCTAAGCTGAATCCACTCTATCCGATCATGGTACCGCTTGACTACGAACCGGCCCGCCGTGGGCCAAAACCCCGCAAAATTGCCTGCTCTATTTCTCCCGCAGCCGCATGGTTGTAGAGTGGTGCATGGTGGCGACGCTCGAAGACGTGCGAAGGATCTGCTCGGGCTTGCCGGGGGCGGTGGAAGGCGCGGGGAGATTTGGGCTCGGCGTCGCGGCGAAGGGCAAGGCCCAGGGTTTCGTCTGGATCTGGATGGAGCGGGTCCATCCGAAGAGGCCGAGGGTCGAGAACCGAGGGCGTACTCGCCATCGCGGTGCCGGGACCCGGCGCGAAGGAGGTTCTCCGCCGCGAAGGCTGGTGGGTCGACGACCCTCGCTACGACGGCTACCCGGCGGTCGAGGAGGACGAGCTTGGGGAACCCCTCACGGGGCCACCACCAGAGCCACATGATGTAGGCCCGGCGATCGGAACTAGCGCGCAGGCTTTGAGCGTCGGAGATCAACGCTCGCCGACTGCGCGTTCACATCGTCGCAGAGGGTGCTGCCCTGCGCCTGGAGGATGTCGCAGTCGGTGTAGCCGGAGATCGGGTTGCCGGTGCCGTACCTCTGGCTGCCGCCGCACCCGGCGAGCAACAGGGCGATCCCGGTGAGAAGCGCGGCTCGACGGTGCACAAGACGGAGGCGCCGCAACGCAGAAGAAGGTTTCGCGGGTTCTTTACTGCACATAAACGTTCTTAAAGCATTGTGCAACGATGCGAAGCTGGCACCTTCCGGCCCTGGGGACGGCGTTGTGCCTCGCGGGCATGGCCTACCAGATCGGCCAGAACTACATCGTGGCAATCTCGTAAAACGGTGACATCGCTCTCAGCAACGGTGCCAGTGGGAGCCTCGACTGCGCGAACACCGCCCACGCCTGGCGCGGCCCTCAGTTCGAGGAGCGGCTTCGACTGCGCGATGTCCGTGCTGGAGTCCGGGCCGACGGCGTCGCTGGGAGTGGGCGCGGTGTGCCTGCTGCGGCGACGAAAACGAGCCTGATGTGACGGTGGTGCCGCCTCGGCGGAGTAGGTTCCGGCGCCGCGCCTCGCGGCGTAGGACAGAGCAGGCCCGGCGGCTCTGTCGCCGGGCTACAATGCGGTGTGCCGTTGCGGGTTTGAGAGATGAAGCGCAAGGTCGAGAAGGCCGGCTGGGTCTACTCGCACACCGCGGGAGCCACACGCACTATTACCATCCGACACTTTCGGGTGTGGTGACCGTCTCGGGCGCGGACCATAAGGAGCTTCCGAAAGGAACGGAGGCCAACATCAAACGTCAAGCAGGACTGAAATGACCAAGTACGCGATCGTCTACGAAGCGCCCGAGCACCCGGCGGGCAACTGGAGCGCCTACGCGCCCGATCTTCCGGGTTTAGGCGTTGCGGGCGACACCTACGAGGAGTGCCGGGAGAACATGATGTCGGGCATCGCCTTCCACATCGAGGGCCTCCGTAAGCACGGCTTCCCCGTGCCCGAGTCCACGACGCGGGTCGAAGAGCTCGCCGTCGCGGCGTAGAGGCGTCGGGTGGCACGGTTCGCAGGGGATGGCTCGTGCTCCCAAAGCCCCGTGCTTTCTGCTAGCCTGACGCGTGATGAAGAACCGGCGGGTGGCACGGTTCGCAGGGGATGGCTCGTGCCCCTGACGCCCCGTGCCTTCTGCTAGTCTGAGGGGCGATGGAGAACCGCAAGCGGCGAAAGTCGTACAACGTGCCGCATCACGCCCACGCGCTGACGTTCTCCGTCTATCGCCGCCGTCCCTTTCTGACCTTGCCGAGCGTGGCGGAAGCGTTCTTGTCCCGCTTGGACGCGGCGCGGAAGCGGCATCGCTTCGAGGTGTGGGCGTACTGCGTCATGCCCGACCACGCGCACGTCGTGGTCAACCCCTTGGAGGAGGTCTACGCGATGGCGACGATCCTGAAGGCGATCAAGGCTCCGACGGCGACAGGCTTCTTCGGTTTGTATCCTGATCTTAGGGAGGAGATGAGGGTCGAACCGAACGAGTTCCGGCTCTGGCAAGCCGGGGGCGGCTACGACCGGAACCTCTTCACAGCGCGGGCAACGTGGGCGGAGTAGGGTACGTCCACAACAATCCCGTGCGGAAAGGTCTTTGCGAGACGTGGTTGGACTGGCCCTGGTCCAGCGCGCGGGCGTACCAAGAGGGCGAGACGTTCATCCCGGTGGACCTGTGTCCCTGGACGATCGAGTGAGGGAATGGAACTCTCATCCAGAAGTGAGACTGGGTGGCACGGGTCGCGAGGATGTTTGTGCCGAAGCGCCCCGTGCCTAGATCAAGCCTCGGGCTGAGGGACGATGTGCTTGAGAGTTGGTCCTTACGCACGGGGCTGCGGGGCACGAGCCATCCCCTTGACCCGTGCCACCCCACCAAGAGGAGCTCAGAGGTCCCGGCCACCCGCCGCCGGCCACCTTACAAGTGAGGAGACGGCTGGGTGGCACGGGTCACAAGGATGTTCGTGCCGAAGTGCCCCGTGCGGAGGTCAAGCGAAGTTCACGGGGCATCAGGGGCACGATCCATCCCCTTCGACCCGTGCCACCCCACCCCGAGGAGATTGGAGATCACACGCTTCGGGCCACCCGCCGCCGCCAAGGCGGCGTACCACGAGGCGGTCACCCTGCGCGACGCGGTCCACACCGCCTGCACCGACGCGATGGCGAGCGCCGCTCGCACCGCCTACGCCACGCCGACCGTCACCGACGCGATGATCAACGCGCTGGGCCTCTCGCCCCGCTCGACCTCGAAGGTGAAGGTTCGGCCCATCGCCCCCGCGAAGCTCACCGCCGCGATCCTCCCGACCACGGAGATCTCGCTTTCCTGGTCCCGCTCGGGCAATCCGCAGGGCACGACGTTTGCCGTCGAGACGCAGTCGGCCACGGGCGCGTGGACCACGGCGGGCATCACGACGAAGGCCAAGCTGGTCCTCTCCGGCGTCACCGCGGGCACCCCCACAAATTTCCGGGTGACGGCGGTGAAGGACGACGTCGCCTCCGCCGCGTCGCCCGTGGCGACGGCCTACCCCTCCGCCAACGCCGCCCCGGCCCTCCGCCTTGCGGCGTAGGGATTGTCGGTGCGCGACCTCTGGCCGTGTCCCGGGGTAACGTGGCCTCATGGACTACTCGCTCCAAGTCGAGCAGGAGGAGGACGGCCGTTGGCTCGCGGAGGTGCCGGAGCTTCCGGGGGTGTTGGCCTACGGAGCCTCCGCCGACGAGGCGACCGTGCGGGCCGAGACGCTGGCCCTAAGGGTCATCGCCGACCGTATGGAGCACGGCGAGGCCGGCCCTCAGTCGATCCGCCTGCTCG
>CAXTOO010000256.1:0-5578 GCA_964245875.1 uncultured Fimbriimonas sp.
TCGCGGTACACTAAGGCCTAATGGCGAGACGCAGACCTCCCTACAAGCCGCAGACCGACAAAGAGAAGGGCATCGAGATCGAGGGCACGGTCCTCGAGAACCTGCCCAACGCACGGTTTCGCGTCAAGCTAGAGGAGAGCGAGTCGGAGATCCTCGCCCACGTCTCCGGCAAGATGAGGATGAACTACATCCGCATCCTCCCCGGCGACAAGGTCCGGGTCGAGCTCTCGCCCTACGACCTCACCATGGGCCGCATCGTCTACCGCTACAAATAGGCGCTACGCCTCGCCGAAGAGGCCGGCCACCCGCACCGGGACGCGCGCGCCGAGCGGCGTGAACTCGCCGCCCTCGTCCAGGATCAGGGTTTCGCCCCATGTCTCCTTTTCCGGGTTCGGCTTCCGCCGGATCTCCGCGCGGCGGCTCGCCACGTCGAGGATCACGTACTTGGGGATGGCGTGCCGCGCGTAGAGCGCCGCCTTCGTCGTCTGGTCCTTGCGGAGCGAGGCGTCGGAGACCTCCAGGACCAAGCGGACATCCTCCGACGCCAGGTCGCGCCGCAGACCCGGTTCGACGACCATCATGTCCGGCTCGGGCTCACTCGTGTTGGTGAGCGGAAGGGGCACTCCCGCCGCGACCTCCGCGATCCCCCCGAAAACGAGATGCAAAGCGCGCAAGGCAAGTCTGAGAACGATCCGGTGTGGCGCGTTCTGTCCCATCTTTTCCAGAATCAGCCCCTCGACCAACTCGAAGCGCTCGGGATGCTCGAACCCACCGGAGTCGATCATCCGACGAACGTCGTCGACGGTCCAGCGCATCAGGCACTCCTCGGGAACGGGGGGCATGGCTCTACCTATACAACGCCGCTCTCAACCGGAGACCACCGATCCTCCACGGAGGTTGCACGCCGCGACCATGAAAGGGTATAACTTTCCCTTGCGTCGAGAGGTCATGTCCCATCCTTGGGAAGACCGACGACCGCCGTGTCCTGGAAGACAGGACGGGGCACGAGAGGCGAACGGAGCATGAAAGTCAGGGCCAGTGTTAAAAAGATTTGCGACAAGTGCAAGATCATCAAGCGCGACGGAGTCGTGAGGGTGATCTGCGTCGTGCCGAAGCACAAGCAGCGCCAGGGCTGAAGAGAGCGAAAAGAGACTTATGGCGAGAATTGCAGGCATCGACCTTCCGCGGGACAAGGCGGTCCTTTACGCCCTCCCCGTCCTCTACGGCATCGGGAAGCACAACGTCCACGAACTGGTCGAGAAGGCTGGCGTCGACCCGCGCAAGAGGATCCGCGACCTCGACGAGAACGAGATCGGCCGGATCCGCGAGGTCCTGGACAAGGAGTTCCAGATCGAGGGCGACCTGCGCCGCGAGGTCCAGGGCAACATCCGGCGGCTGATGGAGATCGGCTGCTACCGCGGCGTGCGCCATCGGCGCGGCCTCCCGACGCGCGGCCAGAACACCCGCCACAACGCCCGCACCCGCAAGGGCAAGCCGAAGACCGTCGCCGGCAAGAAGAAGGCGAAGAAGTAGAAGACCAGTTGTTGGTTGGGGGGTTGTTGGTTGTTGGAAGCCGATGACCAACAACCAACCAACCAAAAACCAACGACACAATGGCTAGAAAGACCGTCAGCAAAGGCAAGCAGAAGGAGCGGAAGAACATTCCGGTGGGCGTCGCGCACATCCGCGCCACGTTCAACAACACCCTCATAACCATCACCGACCCCAACGGCAACACGATCTCGTGGGCCAGCGCGGGCAACGTCAACTTCAAGGGCTCCCGCAAGGGCACGCCGTTCGCCGCGCAGGTCGCCGCCGACAAGGCGAGCCGCCTTGCCCAGGAGCATGGCCTGAAGAAGCTCGAGGTGATGGTCAAGGGACCCGGCTCCGGACGCGAGACCGCGATCCGCTCGCTTCAAGCCTCCGGCCTCGAGGTGACCGGCATCATCGACGTCACCCCGATCCCCCACAACGGCTGCCGCCCGCCCAAGCGACGACGAGTCTGAGGTTGTTGGTTGATTGGTTGTTGGTTTTTAGAATCGGACCAACAACCAACAACCCTTAACCAACAACCACCCCCTCCCCCATGCCCCACATCACCACCCTCGACCTCTCGAACGAGTACGGGAAGTTCATCCTGGAGCCGCTCGAGCGCGGCTACGGCCAGACGATCGGCAACGCCCTCCGACGCGTCCTGCTGTCGTCGATCCAGGGTGCGGCCATCGCCGCCATCCGGATCGACAAGGTCTTCCACGAGTTCGCGCCCATCCCGGGCGTGAAGGAGGACACCACCCAGCTCCTGATGAACCTCAAGGACTTGGCCGTCGCCTCCACCGGCGGCGAGCCCTTCGACGAGACCACCCTCACGATCGACGTCAAGGGTCCCGGGCGCGTCACCGGCGCCGACATCGTCTGCCCCGAGGGCTTCGAGGTCACGAACCCCGACGTCTACATCGCCACCATCTCCGAGGTCGGCGCGACCCTCGCCATGGAGCTCAAGGTCGGATGGGGCGCGGGCTACGTGCTCCCCGTGAACCAGGAGCGGTACCGCGGCATCATCGGCCTCATCCCCACCGGCTCGCAGTTCACCCCCGTCAAGAAGGTCAACTACACCGTCGAACAGACCCGCGTGGGAATGCGCACGGACTACGAGCGGCTCGTGCTGGACATCCACACGAACGGCACCGTCCGCCCCAACGACGCGCTCTCGCAGGGCGCGCACGTCCTCGACAAGTTCTTCCGGATGTTCTTCGACCTCGGCGAGGCGGGCTTCGTCTCCGTCGAGGACGAGGACGGCGGCTCCGACGAGGAGCTCCTGCGCAACGTCCCCGACCTGCGCATCGAGGAGCTCGACTTCTCCCAGCGCACCTTCAACTGCCTGCGCCGCGCGGGCATCCTCAACCTCAAGGCGCTCGCCGTCGCCAGCGAAAGCGACCTCACCGCCATCCGCGGCTTCGGCCGCAAGTCGCTGACCGAGGTCCGCGACAAGCTGCAGGAGCACGGCCTGGAGCTCAAGCCACCCAAGGGCGGCTACCGCACCTCGCTCGACTCCCTCGACGACGAAGACGACTTCGAAGACTGATCTCAACCGGGTTAGCCCCAACAAAGGACAGGACAATGACTCACAAGATCGACCACCGAAAGCTGGGGCTTCCCTCCGATCAGCGCATGGCGCTGCTCGTGAACCTCCAGCGACAGTTCATCCGCCACGGCTACGTGCGCACCACCCTCGGCCGCGCCAAGGAGACCCAGCGCCTCGTCGAGAAGCTCATCACCCTCACGAAGCTCGAGGACGGCCTCGTCGCCCGACGCCGCGCCCGCAAGATCCTCGTGGGCCACAGCGCCTCCTCGCAGCTCTCCAAGGGCATGCAGGCCGCGCTCGTGGGCAAGACCCTCGGCGAGAAGACCGAGATCCTCGCCGGAGCGAGCCTCATCAACGGCGAGGACCTCGTGAAGCACCTGTTCGACGTCGTCGGCCCGCGCTACAAGGACCGCAACGGCGGCTACACGCGGCTCACGAAGATCGGACCGCGCCGCGGAGACGCCGCCCCGCAGGCGGTTCTCGAACTGGTGTAGAGGGACAGGGGACAAGGAACAGGAGAGAGCCTCCTGTTCCTTGTCCCTTACGACCTGTCCCCTCATGCGCATCAAACTGACCGTCGCCTACGACGGCACCGACTTTCGCGGCTGGGCCGCACAATCCGGACTGAGGACGGTCCGGGGCACATTGACAGAGGCTGTTCGCTTCATCTCGGGCGAGGAAATCGAGATCTGGGGGGCGAGTCGCACCGACAGCGGCGCCCACGCCTTCGGGCAGGTCGCCCACTTCGACACCGAAGTGGGCATCGAACCCGAGAAGTGGGCCCGCATTCTCACCCGCCGACTGCCGCGCGACCTCACCGTCGTGAGCAGCGAGCGGGTGGCGGACGACTTCAGCGCGCGCTTCATGGCGAAGGACCGGTTCTACCGGTACCGGATCCTGACCGGCGCGCCCGACCCGTTTCGCGGACGCTACGTCCACGCCGAAAGGCGTGCGCTGAGCGTCGAGGCCATGCAGGCCGCCGCGAGCGGCCTCCTGGGTCGCCACGATTTCCTCGCGTTCACCGAGGAGTTGGAGCCGACCGTGACCAACACGGTTCGGGAACTCTACTCCCTCAAGGTGGGCCGACGCCGGGACGAGGTGTGGGTGGACGTGGTGGGTACCGCGTTCCTTCGCGGAATGATGCGAAGGACCGCGGGCGCGCTCCTAGAAGTAGGACGCGGGGCCCGCCCCGTCGAAGAGGTCAGCAAGCTCCTCACGAAGGAGGGGCAGGAAACCTTGAGGTGGCCGATCGTGCTGCCCGCAAGAGGCTTGTGCCTCATGCGGGTGCGCTATGGCCGCCGCCCCGCGGACTCGCGTCTGCGAAACGACTCTGCGTGAATTCGTCAACCGAGCGTTGTTGGCTGTTGGTTGTTGGACACTCTTCAACAACCAACAGCCAACAACGCCCCCCAACCAACAACCCAGAAATGAACCGAACAACGACCGTCAAGCCCGGGGATATCGAGCACAAGTGGTACGTCGTGGACGCCTCCGGCATCCCCGTCGGCCGCCTCGCCGCGCAGGTTTCCCTCGTGCTGAGGGGCAAGAACAAGCCCAACTTCGTCTACAACGCCGACTGCGGCGACTTCGTGATCGTGATCAACGCCGACAAGGCCGTGCTCACCGGTGGCAAGGCCGACGAGGTCATCTACTGGCACACCGGTTGGCCGGGCGGACTGAAGAACGTCGCCCGCGGCAAGATGCTCGAGGAGAAGCCTGAGATGCTCATCGAGAAGGCCGTGTGGGGCATGATGCCCAAGACCAAACTGGGCAAGGCCATGGTCAAGAAGCTCAAGGTCTTCGCCGGCCCCGACCACACCCACCAGGCGCAGATGCCCCAGCCCCTCGACGTTCGCAAGGATAAGAACTAATGCCCGCTACCACCCAGAACTACGGCACCGGCCGACGCAAGAGCGCGATCGCCCGCGTGTGGCTCACGCCCGGCGAGGGCAACATCACGATCAACGGCAAGGACTTCAAGCAGTACCTCGGCCGCCCGATCCTCGAGATCATCGTGAAGAGTCCCCTCGTCCACCTCGAGATGGAGGGCCGGTACGACGTCAAGGCGATGTGCAAGGGCGGGGGCATCGCCGGCCAGGCGGGCGCCATCAAGCTCGGCATCAGCCGCGCCCTCCTCACCTTCGACGAGGACCTCCGCAAGGACCTTCGCGCCGGCGGCTTCCTCACCCGCGACCCGCGCGTGAAAGAGCGCAAGAAGTACGGCCGCAAGAAGGCCCGCCGCGGCTTCCAGTTCGTCAAGCGCTGATCCCAAAGTGGCGCGCGAGACCCTCGCGCGAAAGAGGCCCGATCCCACAAGGAGCGGGCCTCTTCTCCTTCGCTGTAGGCGTCGAATGCCCTCTTGCCGACGCGGAGCCTGCTCCTCAGTGTGGCGCGGGCGCCCCGCCCGCAGCCCCGATCCATCTGGATCGGATCTCTTCGCTCTCTAAGAGGTCGTTTCACAACTTGGCTTTGTGCCTCCCCCTTGCGCCTTCGCGC
>CAXTOO010000257.1:0-5575 GCA_964245875.1 uncultured Fimbriimonas sp.
GCCTCCCTCACCAGCACCTCGTCGGGCATCTGGGTCACGGTGAACTCGCCCATCGGCAGCTCGCTGCGGATGCGCGGCGCGGCGATCGCGACGTCGTCGGCGACGAGCAGGATCTGGTCGCCCACCCGGTCCTTGGTGAACTTCCAGAGCCGCTGCCGCCCCTCGTCGTCCAGGTTCACCGTGAGGTCGCAGAGGGTGTGTCCGTCGTTCGTCTTGTAGCTGCGGTAGCCCGCGTCGGTGATCGACCGCTCGTTCAGCACCACGGTGGCGTTCGAGAGGAGGCGGCGGGGGATCGCCAGCCGCTCCTCCATGACCTCCTTGGAGACCATGCGTCGGAGCGCGGCGGCGACGTTCTCGCGCGAGGTCGGCTTTTCCATCGCCTTCTTCGCCTCTTCGGCGTAGTAGCCCGCGATCATGTGGATGTCCACGTTCGCCTTGTCCTGGTAGTGCGCCTCGGTGGCCCGGATGAGGCTCGGCTTGTACGGCTCGACCGTCTCGCCCCGGACGACCTTCGGCTTGCCGTCGATGTTCACGGTGAGCTCGATGGGCGCGTGGACGAAGATGCCGTTCTCCAGGGAGTTGCGGTTCAGCGGCGTCACCGGCGTCCCGTCGAGGCGGACGTTGAGGTCGTGCTCGAGCTTGGGCTTGAGCACGGGGTCGCCCGCGATCGCCTTGTCGAGGTCGGCCTTCGTCCAGGCGACGCGGATCGGCGACCAGGTCTCGTCGTTCTCGCTCTGGCCGTTCATCTTCATGACGAACGGCCCGAGCATCGAGTCGTCGCCCCGGAGCACGCCGAGCAGCTCGCGCATGGGCACCCGCTTCTTGATCGAACCCTCGGTCGCGCCCTCCGAACCGGTCTCCTTGCCGCCGAAGCCCCCTTGCGTCTCGACGAGCTGGGCGACGTCGTTCGCGGTGATGATGCGGTAGCCCGCGCCGACGTTGATGCCGACGAGGTTCACGCGCCCCGGCGCGGGCGGCGCGAAGTGCTTGTGGCCCACCATCGCGCTGGAATACGCTCCCAGGCCGTAGTAGCCCCCCGCGGCGAGCACCACCGCGGTCATCAGGATCTTCGTCGAGCTTCGAAGCTTTTTCATCGCGCCTGCCGTCTCCTAACGCTATCTTCGCGCTTTTGGTTCGCGCAGGCCCAGAAGGTCGCAAGAACCGCCCGGCACGACTCCTTCGCCTACCAGGGCAAGCTCTTGTCCAGGTGGAAGAATCCGCCCGTCGGCCCGTCCTCGCCCAGCGTCGCGAGCCGGGCGCTCGTCTTGCCGCCCTCGCTCACCTCCAGCATCGCGTTCGGCCCGCCCATGTCCGTCTTCACCCAGCCCGGGTGCGCGGAGTTGACCTTGATCGGCGTGTCCTTCAGCAGCGCGGCGAGATGGATCGTGAAGGCGTTGAGCGCCGCCTTCGAGGCGTCGTAGGCGAAGAGCTTGGAGCTCGCCACGTACGACTTCGGGTCGGCGTGGAGCGCCAGCGAGCCGAGGATGCTCGAGAGGTTCACGATCCGGCCCGCCGGACTCCTGCGGATCAGGGGGAGCAAGGTCTGCGTGAGCGACACGACCGCGAACAGGTTCGTCTCGAACGTCTCGCGCAGCGCCTCGCGGGAGACGGTGGCCGACGTGTTCGGCTCGCCCATGCCCTCCTTCATCACGCCCGCGTTGTTGACGAGCACGTCCAGTCGGCCGTAGCTCCGCTCGAAGAACGCGGCGACATCCCCCTCGCTCGCCGGATCGGCGGCGTCGTAGCGGATCGCCTTCGCGTCGATTCCCTTCTTCCGCAGCCCCTCGGCCGCCTCTTCGCCTTTTGCAACGTCGCGCGATCCGAGCACGACGGCAAACCCCTTCTCGCCCAGCTCGCGCGCGGTCTCGAGGCCGAGCCCTCGGTTCCCACCGGTGATGAATGCCACTTTCTCTTCGTTCATGATGCTGGCCTCAAAGGTCGTGTGTTGGCCCTTCTAGTCTAGGCGGAGTCCCGTCGGATCGTTCCGCGTCGCCTCTTCCATGCGCGATCATCGTGCCAGGAGAAGCGACTCTCCCGGCACTACCGACCACCCCTCACACCTGCGCCGCGCCGCCGTCGACGGCAAGGTCGACTCCCGTGACGAAGCTGCTCTCGTCCGACGCGAGATACACGACGGCGTCGGCGATCTCCTCCGGACGGCCGACCCGACCGAGCGGCACCATCGGACCCATCGCCGCCTCGAAGGCGTCGGCGTCGCCCAAGATGGCGTTCGCCCCCGGCGTCAGGATCGGTCCCGGGCTCACCACGTTCACCCGGATGCCCCGTCCCTTCAGGTCGCTCGTCCAGGTCCGGGCGAAGGAGCGCACCGCCGCCTTCGTCGCGCTGTAGACGCTCATGCCGCCAAACCCCTTGGTGGCGACGATCGAGGCGTTGAGCACGATCGAGCCGCCTTCGCCCATGAGCGGAAGGGCCTTCTGCACGGTGAAGAACAGCCCCTTCGTGTTGGCGTCGAACTGCTGGTCGTAGTGGGCTTCGGTGACCTCGCCGAGGGGCACGATCATCGCCGCGCCCGCGTTCGCGAAGAGCACGTCGAGCCTTCCGTGGCTCGCCTTGATCCCGGCGAAAAGCCGGTCGAGGTCGGCGAGGTTTGAGACGTCGCCCTGGACGCCCATCGCGCCGTGGCCGATTTCGGCCACGGCCGTGTCGAGCTCGGCCTGCCTCCGCCCGGTCACGACCACCTTCGCCCCTTCCGAGGCGAACCGCTTGGCGGTGGCGAGGCCGATGCCGCTGTTGCCGCCCGTCACGAGGGCCACTTTTCCTTCCAATCGCTTGCTCACGCTTTTTCCTCGGGTGTTTTATACCGATTGGTATCAATCTACGCGGGATCGATGCGCTTTGTCAAGACGTTTTATACTAACAGGTATGAAAAAAGTCGGCAGGCCCAAATCGTTCGATCCGGACGAGGCGCTCGACGCCGCCCTGCGCGTGTTCTGGGCGAAGGGCTACGAGGGCGCGTCCTTGGCCGACCTCACCGAGGCCATGGGCATCAACCGTCCCAGCCTGTACGCGGAGTTCGGCAACAAGGAGGCGCTGTTCCGCCGGGCGTATCAGAGGTATGCCGACGACTCGAAGACGCGGGGCGACGCCTTTGGCCACCAGAGCGCGCGCGAGGCGTACGAATCGTTCCTGCGCGCCACCGCCGAGGGGGCGGCGCACCCCGAACATCCCGGGTGCCTGTTCGTGACGAGCGCCCTCGTGGGCGGCGACGTTGCCGAAAGCGTTCGCCGGATGCTGTGCGAGGCCCGGCAGTGCCTCGTGGACGATTGGCGCGCGCGGTTCTATCGCGCGCGCGACGAAGGCGAACTCCCCCCCGATGTCGACCCGGCGGCCCTCGCCCGCTACGTCATGACCGTCGCCAACGGCCTCTCGGTCGCCGCCACCGGTGGCGCGACCGCCGAGGAGCTCCGCGCCGTCGCCGAGATCGCCATCCGCGCCTGGCCGGCCTGAGCCCCCTCTCGTCGCTCCGGCGTGAGCGTATTGATCGCGCGAGACTCGCATCGGGCGATAAGAGGAGGTTGGGGAGAGAAGCCAATCCTTGCAATGCTCAAGGGCCGTGGGATGCCCTCGGCCCCGCGCCGACAAGGAGCGCGATCGCCATAAAATCGGCTAGCTCAAGAGCGTGGCGATGGTCTCCAGACCATCGAGCCTTCCGAGCGCGCGGCGCGTCCCCGCGTTGGGCTACCCGCTCAGGGCCTTATGCCTTTCGAGAAGGGCGAGCCTGAGCCGTTCGGTCAGGAGCGGATCGAACCCGATCTCTCCCAGGCGGTCGAGCCAGGGCCGCGCCCTCCCCAGCATCGCGTCCAGCCGCCTCGTCACCAGCTCCTTTTGGACGCCGAACGCATCGGCGAGAGCGACGAAGTCGGCGCGCGTGAGTTCTTCGTCCTTTCCGTTGAGCGTGAGCGCAAGGACCCCATCGCCGTACACGATCGTGCTGAGCATGTCGTAGACCGGACTCAGTCCCCAAAGGCCATCCTGGCCCTCCAGCACGCTGACGTTCTTCGCGTGCTGATCGTTGTTGCCGATGAGAAAGCCGAAAGCGAACTGGAGAACGAAGCCGATGCCTGCCTCGGGCGATCGAGTCGCCTCAAGGATCGCCGCCCCGGTCTCCTCGACCGTCACCGAATACTTGTCGAGCGGATAGAGGTCGAGAAGCTGAAGCGACCGGAACGCCTTTCTTCAGAACGACGTGTCCCGCCTCCATAGCCGAAGAGTCTATCGTGCTTCTTCGGTGGACATGGTTGACAAAATGTCCCGTTCGCCCCCTAACAGGTGTGCCCCTCCGTGTTCTCCGGGGTTGAGGAAGCATCCCTAGCCCGTCAACCAACCCCTTCGCAAAAGAGGTCTAAATCCCCAACCGATTCGGGACCAAAACGAAATGGAAAAAATGCGTAGGTCTCAGTGCCGGAAGTGCCGCGCATGGGTAAACGCCATCGTCAGCCCCAGGCGGTCGGCGGTCTCGATCACGTCGGGGTCCTTCTTCGAGACGCCGGGCTGCACGATCGCCGTCACGCCGCCCGCCGCCGCCGTCTCCACGCCGTCGGGGAAGGGGAAGAACGCATCGCTCGCCAAGGCCGCGCCCTTCGCGCCCCCTCCGGCTTGGGCGAGGGCCAGCCGCACCGACTGCACCCGGTTCATCTGCCCCGCGCCGACCCCCAGCAGGCGGTCGCCGGTGCCGATGACGATGGCGTTCGACTTCACGTGCGGCACGATGCGCCACTGGAGCCGCATCGCCGCCATCTCGGCGTCGGTCGGCTGCCGCTTCGTCACGACCGTCCACTCCTTGCCCGGGTCCTCGTCCGTGTCCTGCGCGAGCGCCCCGCCGCGTATGCCGCGTACCGTGATGCCCGCCGTCATGGGCAGCAGGGGAGCCTCCAGGATGCGGACCTCCTGGCGCCATCCCTTGCCCGCCTTGAACAGTGTGAGCGCGTCGGGGGCGACCGACGTGGCGACGATCACGTCGAGCTTGTTGCCCTTCTCGCAGAGTGCCTCCGCCGTCTCGTAGGTCAGCGGCCCGTTGAACGCCACCACCCCGCCGAACGCGGAGATCGGGTCGGCGTCCCGCGCCCGCCGGAACGCCTCCGCGAACGACGGCGCGACCGCAGCGCCGCACGGGTTGCCGTGCTTCGTGATCGCGCAGGCCGTTCCGGGCAGGTCGGCCACCAGCTCCCACGCGCCGTCCGCGTCGTTCCAGTTGTTGTAGCCCATGTCCCACCCCAGGATCTGGCGGGCGAGCGACAGCCCCGGCTGCCCCAGCGGGTCGTGGTACAGCGCGCCCGCCTGGTGCGGGTTCTCGCCGTAGCGGAACGCCGTCGCCCGCCGGTAGCCCATCGTCAAGGTCTCCGAGTAGGGCGACTCGCCCGCGCGGTGGGTCAGGTACCGCGCGATCATCGAGTCGTAGTAGGCGGTGTGGCGGAACGCCTTCGCCGCGAGGGCGAGCCGCAGGTCGCCCAGCCCGCCATCCCCAAGCGCCGCCAGGATGCGGGGGTAGTCGGCAGGGTCGACCACCACCGCGACGTTCGCGTGGTTCTTCGCCGCCGCCCGGATCATCGTCGGC
>CAXTOO010000258.1:0-5515 GCA_964245875.1 uncultured Fimbriimonas sp.
GCGCGATGGCGACCGATCCGAAGTTCATCCTCCTCGACGAGCCGTTCGCGGGCATTGACCCGAAGACCATCGAGGAGATCCAGAGCATCCTGTTCGGCCTCAAGGCGCGCGGCATCGGCGTGCTCATCACCGACCACAACATCGCCGCGACCCTGAAGATCACCGACCGCAACTACGTCCTCATCGGCGGCGCCATCGAGGCGAAGGGCAACGCCGCCGAGATCGTGGGCAACGAGGGCGTGCGCAAGCACTACCTCGGCGAGGGATACGGACAATGAGGGTTGGTTGTTGGTTGTTGGTTGTTGGTTCAGCGCCAACAACCAACAACCCTGAACCAACAACCGAGGCAACGCCTTGAGGCGCATCGACCGTCTCGTCCTGAAGGATCTTGTCGGGCCGTGGGCGTTCGGGGTCTCCCTGTTCACCGTGCTGCTCCTCGCCTCGGGGCCGCTGAACAAGATCACCAGCCTGCTCGTGGGTGGCGCGCCGGGCTCGGCGGTGATCCAACTGGTCGCCCTCACCGTGCCCGCGCTGCTCGTGAAGACGTTCTCCATGGCGATGCTCCTCGCCGGGCTGCTCGGCTTTGGGCGCCTCTCCTCGGACAGCGAGATCATCGCCCTTCGGGCGGGCGGCGCGAGCGTGCCCCGCATCCTGCTTCCGGTCATCGCCTCGGCTCTCGTGGTCTCCGTCGCGACGTTCGGGTTCAACGACACCGTCGTCCCGCGCGCCGCGCGCGCCGCGCTCTCCCTCCTGACGCGCCTCGCCCAGCAGGGCAAGGTGGGTGGCCGTTCGTTCAGCTACCCGATCGTCCAGCACGGCAAGATCTCCGCCATGATCGCCGCGGTGAACGCCGACCTGGCCACCCAGACCCTCCAGGGCATGAGCGTCCTGAGCTACGACGAGCGGGGCAGGGAGAAGTGGCTGCTCCTCGCCCCCCACGCCCACTTCAACCCCGGCTCGGCGCAGGACTGGCGCATCGACGGGCCGTTCGAGATCATCCCCATCGCCGACCCGCGAGCGGTGCTCCACTTCACCGGCGGCGCGTGGCCCACGGGCTACGTCCCCAAGCCCACCGGAACCCTCGAGGACCTGTTGGTCAAGAAGGACGACTACGACGCCTACACGATCGCCGAGTTGAGGGCCAAGATCGCGAAGATGAAGCGGGACGAGGACACCCAGCCGCGCGACATCCGCGACTACGAGTACGGCCTGTACAACAAGTATTCCGTGGCGTTCGCCGCGCTGGTGTTCGGAACCTTGGGGGCGGTCCTGGGGATCACCAACCGGCGCACCGGCACCGCGTCGGGATTCGCGCTCGCCGTCGCCATCATCTTCGGGTACGTGTTCCTCGCGAACTTCATGAACGAGTGGGCCCGCGGCGGCGTGTTGCCCCCCTGGGCGGCGAGCTTCGCGCCCCTCTGCATCGGAACCGTCGCCTGTGGCGTCATTATCTATCGTCGGAACCTCTGAGCCGCCGTGGACCTCCTTTCCCTGGGTGTCATCCTCCTGATCCTCGCCGCGAGCGGCGGGATCGCCTTCGTCGCGGATGGTCTGGGCAAGAAGATCGGCAAGAAGCGCGTCAGCGTGTTCAACCTGCGGCCCAAGCACGTCGCCCAGCTCGGCACGGTCGGCATGGGCGTGTTCGTCTCGGGCCTTACGATCGGCTTCATCATGGCGGTGAGCGGGGACGCGCGGGCATGGCTTCTCCGGGGACGTAAGATTCTCGCGGACAACCAGAGCCTCTACCAGGAGAACCTTGCCCTCCAGGAGACGAACAAGGGGGTCAAGGCCGAGTCAGACCACCTTCGGAGCCAGAACGAGGGCGTTAAGGACACGAACCTCAAGCTCGCCGACGCGAACCGTCGCCTGGACTTCTCCCTTCGCAAGGACCGTGCGGACCTCGTGGTGCTCCAGGACCAGCGCAAGACGCTCCTCGAGGAGCGGACGCGCCTTGGCGGACAGGTGACCCTGCTGAAGGAAGGCCTCCGGGGCACACGGGTGGCGCTCACCGACAGCCGCGCGAGCCTGGACAAGGTCCGCGTGAGCCTCGCGTTCTACCGGGAGGCGGTGCGTCGGGCCCAGGCGGCGGTCATCGTAGCCCGACGGAACCTCGGCGTGACGGAAGCGAGCCTGAAGGTCCAGATCAAGAACAACAACGACGCGCTGATGCAGAACCAGGCGCTGAACCTCCAGAACCGCGAGCTCCAGGCGGATGTCGCGTTGGGCGAGGCGAGCGTCAAGGAACTGACGGCGAAGAAGGACGACGCGGAGCGCGAATACACGGAAGCTAAAAGCCAGCTCGATGTCGCCCAGGCGCAGTACGAGGCCTTGGTCAAGGCCAACAAGAATCTCTTGGACGCCAACAAGGAGCAGGCGGACTTCCTCAAGGGCGGCTTCCAGACGAGCCGGACGCAGGCCATGATGTTCCGCCGGGGCGAGGAGGTCGCCCGCGTGGTGGCCCCCGCCGGAGCGGACGAGAAGACGGCGAACAGCGTCCTCGCGAGCCTCCTTCGAGGCGCCCGCCGGGAAGCCGAAACGCGAGGCGCGAAAGGCCACCGCGCGAACGGCGAGAGCTTCCAGGCCGCCGACATCGTCGACCGCAAGGATCCCAAGTCGGGCGAGGTGCTCTCGGCCGACGACCTCAAGCGGAAGATCGTCGCGGGGCTTGCGGGCGCGAGGGAGGATCAGGTCCTCGTCGCCACCTCCAGCCTCAACGCCTTCACCGGCGAGGTCGTGTCGCTCGACCTCGCGGTCCTGCCCAACCCCGTGGTCTACCGGCGCAACGACACCGTCGCCGAGACCCAGATCGACGGCGGGCAGACCGAGGACCGCATCCTCGCCGACCTTTCGGACTTCTACATCGGGCAGGTCCGCGAACGGGCCATGCGCGACCGCATGGTCCCGCGCGCCGGGAACGCCGCCCCCTTCGGCGGAATCCCGGACGCCGACGTCTTCAACCTCGTGCAGACCGTGAAGCGCGCCGGCCGCGCGGTGCGCGTTCAGGCCATCGCCGAGAACGACATCCGCGCAGCCGACCTCCTCCGCCTGGAGTTCCGCGTCCGGTGAGCGTTCTCGCGAAGACGGTGCTGGCGGTCGACCCGGGCACCGCCAAGCACGGCATGGCGCTCGTGCGCCGGGAGGCGGACGACCGCATCAAGGCGCTCTGGCACGCCGTCGTCCCCCCGGAGTTCCTCGTTCCGAAGCTCCACGAGGCGTACGCCATGGAGCCGTTCGCCCTCGTCATCGTGGGCTCGGGCACCGGCTCGGGGCCGGTCATCAAGGAGCTCCGGGAGCACCTTCCCAGCATGGCGACCCTCGTGGTGGACGAGACCAACACGACCCTCCAGGCACGCGAGCGGTATTGGGAGAGCCATCCCCGGCGCGGCTGGCGCCGCTTCCTCCCCGCGACGCTCCAGGTCCCGCCCGGGCCGGTCGACGCCTTCGTCGCGCAGATTTTGGCCGAGCGCGTTCTCCTCTAGTGGCGAGAGCCTCGCGCGAGAAGGGCCACGATGCTCTGGAGAACATCGCCGCGTCGGGCTAAACTGTCCCCGATGGCGATCAGCGACGATCTGCGTCCCCCTCCCGAGGTCCCCGAGCCCGAGGGGCCGAGGTTCGAGGAGGGCCTGACCCTCAAGACGGTTCTGGGTGCGCTCTTCATCGCCCTCTTCATGCTGCCCGGCGGCCTCTACCTCGGCCTTGTCGCGGGCCAGGGCGTGGGCGACGCCGCCGAGTGGGTGACCATCGTCCTCTTCGCCGAGGTCGCCCGCCGCTCCTACAAGCCCCTGAAGAAGCAGGAGATCTACGTCCTCTTCTACATCGCGGCCAGCCTCACCACCGTCATCAACGCCGACCGCGGCCTTGCGGGCGGGCCGTTCGCCAGCAAGATCTGGGACGCCTACTTCCGCACCTCCGAGGCCGCGGCGCCCTTTGCGAAGGACATCCCTTCTTGGGCGGTGCCCGCCGCGAGCAGCCCCGGCATCGTCGACCGCTCGCTCTGGCACCACGACTGGCTCGTCCCCGTGGTCCTCGTGGTCGTCACCGAGCTGCTGGGAAGGCTGAGCTGGATGGGCCTGGGCTACGCCCTCTTCCGCATCACCAGCGACGTCGAGAAGCTGCCGTTCCCCATGGCCCCCGTCGCCGCGAGCGGCGCGACCGCGCTCTCCGAGGCGGGGAGCGAGAGCTGGCGCTGGGGGATGTTCTCCACGGGGACGGTCGTCGGGCTGATGTTCGGCTTCCTGTACATCGCCGTGCCCGTCGTCACCGGCACGCTGTTCGGCTCCGCCTTCGAGATCTTCCCCATTCCCTTTGCCGACTTCACGTCGCGCGTCGAGACCGTCCTCCCGGCGGCGGTCGTGGGCCTCTCGTTCAACCTCGCGAACGTGCTCACGGGCTTCGTGCTGCCCTTCGAGATCGTGGCGGGCGCGGCGGCGGCCAGCGTGCTCGCGATGGTCGTCGCGAACCCCGTGCTGGTCCATTTCGGGATGTTGCCGCACTACGCGCCGGGCGGCGACGCCCTTGCGACGAAGCTCGCCGCCGACATGGACTTCTGGCTCTCGGTGGGCATCGGCGTGAACGTCTCGGTGGCGATCATCGGCGTGTTCCTCGTCCTTCGCGCCGCGACGGGCGCGCGCCAGCACAAGCGGGAATCGAGGTTCACCCTCGCTCCGCCGGTGAAGAACCGGGGCGACCTGCCCATCGCCGTCGCGCTCGGCGCGTGGCTGTTCTCGACCGTCTGCTACATCCTTCTCTGCCGTTGGCTGGTCCCGAACTTCCCGGTCTGGCTGCTGCTGTTCTTCGGACTCCTCTGGAGCCCGCTCAACTCGTACGTCAGTGCGCGGATGATCGGCCTCACCGGACGCGGCGTGTCGTTCCCGTACCTGAAGGAGGGCTCCATCGTCGCCTCGGGCTACCAGCGCGTCGATGTATGGTACGCCCCCATCCCCCTCGCCGACCATGGTGCGGCGGCGCAGCGTTTCCGCGAGGTCGAGCTGACCGGTACCCGGTTCACGAGCATCTTCAAGGCCGAGGCGCTCATGTTCCTCGTCCTGCTTCCCATGAGCTATCTTTTCTGGGCCTTCTTCTGGAGCGGCAACGCCTTGCCCAGCGCGCAGTTCCCCTTCGCCCAACGGTTCTGGCCTTTCCAGGCCCAGCAGGCGGCGGTCCTGATGCAGGTCAACGCCCCGCGCGGCGCGGGCGCCCACGCAAGCTGGTTCGCCCAGGCGATCAAGCCCTCGCTCATCGCCCTCGGCGCGGCGGGCGGCGTGGCGACCTACGCCCTCTTCAGCGTCCTCAAGCTGCCCCTGCTGTTCTTCTACGGCTTCGCGGGCGGCCTCGGGCTGTACCCCGCGAACACGATCCCCCAGCTCTTCGGCGCGTGGTTCGGCCGGAAGTACATGGCGAAGCGGTACGGCGCGGAGAACTGGCGAAGGTACGCGCCCGTTCTGCTCGCCGGCTTCGCGTGTGGCACGGGTCTTGTCTCCATGGTCTCAATTTCGATGGCGCTGGTCGCGAAGGC
>CAXTOO010000259.1:0-5429 GCA_964245875.1 uncultured Fimbriimonas sp.
GAGGAAGAACCAGAGCTTCCAGTAGTCGGCGAGCCAGTTCTTCAGCGGGCGCAGCTCGCGGAGCGCACCGTTGAAGTCGCCCGCCTCCATCTTCTCGCGCGCCGCCTCGACGTTCTCGACGCGCTTCGGCTGCTCAATCTCGATGAGCCGGGCGACGACGGTCGCGCGGGTGTTCGGGTCGGGCTCGGCGGCAAGGACCTGCTTGAGCACCTCCGGCACCTCGTGCAGCCGGTCGGCGGCCTCCAGGGTCTGGGCGTACTCGATAAGCACGGGGACCTCCTTGGGCGCGACCTCGATCACGTCCTCGTAGAAGTCCATCGCGCGGTCGAAGTCGCCCTTCTGGACGAGGAGCGGCGCGTAGAAACGCTTGACCACGGTGTTGTCCTCCAGAACCTCCAGGCCGTTGTCGAAGGCGCGGATCGCCGCGTCCTCGTTGCCCGCCTGCATGAGGGAGACGCCGTACTTCGCGTGGGCCTCGCCGTTCTGAGGGTTGGCCTCAACGATGGACCTCCAGAGCGGCGGAACCTCGTGCGCGCGGCCCGTGCCGCCCAGCACCTGCGCCAGCAGGTCGGCGCTGGGCTTCTCCGGCCCTTCGAGCTCCATCGCCTTGCGGAAGTTGCGCTCGGCGTTCACCGGCATCCCCCCCGACATCTGGGCGATGCCCAGCCGGGCGAGGAGCGCGGGATCGTCGGGGTTCTTCTGGAGCGCCTTCTCGAAGAGGTCGGCGGCGCGACCGTGGTCGTTCACCGAGCCGTACAGCTCACCGAGGGCGAAGAAGGCGGCGAAGTCGTCGGTCACGAGCTCGCTCAGCCGCTTGAGGGTGGCCTCGACCATCTCCAGGTTGCCGATCCGGTACGCGCCGCACTGGCGCGCGAGCTGGACGGCGACCTGGTAGGGACCCTCGAAATCGGGGTCCTTCTCGACCGCGCGGACGAGCGAGTCGAACGCGTTCTGCGGGCTGAACTCGCGCGCCACCTGGCCGTTCGCCTGGTTTACGTAGTTCAGCGCGTCGTAGCCCTCCAGGAAGTCGAGGAACACGTCGGCGTCGTCGGTGCCGAACTCCATAGTCTCGCCGGCGAGCGCCTCGGGAAGCTCAAGGCCACCCGTTTCGGCGAGGAGCGTCACGAGGCGGTGGAGCGTGGTGAACAGCTCGGCCTTCGTGAAGTGGAACTCCTCGCCCCGGATCGGCTCCTCCGACTCCTTGCCGTGGTAGCGGACGGTCAGGTCGAAGGCGTCGCCCTCCTCCTTGAGCATTCCGTCCTGCACGAGCGCGACGTCGGCCTGCTCGAAGAGGTCCTTGAGCTGCTCGTAGGGGAGGAGGGCGTCGCTGATGTTAACGAACGCCATCCGCTGCTCACCGCTCTCGTCGTCGATCTGCGTCAGGAACGAGACGACGTTGATGTCGGCCTCGGCGTGGGTGCGAAGCTGTTCGGCGGCGAAGGCGGCGAACTGGCGTCCGAGCGCGGGTTTCGTCCCTTCGGCGGCGTTGAAGGGCAGGACGGCGATCCTCATAGGGGCGGAGTTTACCGGGCGTGGGTTCTTGGTTGTTGGTGCGCTGGCTTGTTGGCCTTTCCGCTCCAAAAACGAAGAACCTGGTCTCCTTCCCTCCTACCAACGTGTCAGCGCATCGTTCCGCCCGCTCGTCGGCTCGTAGTACCTCGCCCTCATGTAGATCAGGCCCGACTCGTCGTCCTGCCGGTGCCCCAGACTGGCGCAGTACTTACTGCATCCGCCTGTCCGTTCCCGTCTGCTGCTGGCGTACCCCTCCCCACGCGTCCAGCGCCACCCGGTTCGAGACCTGGTACCCCATCCCGCTCCTCGACAAAGTCGCCATGTCGTTGCCGTGCGCGTCGTACACCGGGAACGCCGTCACCGTGCCCTGCGCGCTCGTGCGCTTGATCATGCCCGCGCCCCAAAGCCGTCTAGTGCAGCTTTGGTGACGAATTTTTCCACCTAAATACCTCTCGATAAGACTACGCAATCCTTTGGAAGAAACTTAGAAGCCTCGAAGCTATCAATCGGTTGCTTCCGATCACATTCGTCCTTGACCGGAGGACCTTCCTTCTGTTCGCAAACGTTTCCAATGCATTGTCGCCTCAGCTACAAGTCGTTCACTGCCTCTCAAACTCAGTTCCAGTAGCATAGGCCCAAAGTGCTCTAGCAATTCTTGTCGTACATGAAGGTCTTCAAGTGCTGAAGCGGCCAGTTGACGTATTTCGTTCTCATTGCGAGACTTAAGAGGAGGGGAATAGGTTAGGAACACTCTATCTCGCAAGGCCATGTGCTTGTCATGATGATCAAGTCGAGCAGCAAGCATCCAACACAGCGCACCAAACGCAACAGTAGCAAGTGTAAAGCCGTGCAAGGTAGTCGAGCGAGTGGTGAAGGCAAGCCATTGGAACACCAGGGCGAAGCCTAAAGCGAACAAAGCGAGGTTCTTCATTTGAACAGACCGTAAAGCCCTTCGTTAGGGGAGGACGGATCAATCGAGTCGGAATCAGTCCAGAGCATCGCTCCATAAAGCATTAACCCGTAGCCCGCGATAGCCGTCGCTGCCGATCCCAAGCATCTGCCAGTGCTCGCGAGTTTGCCGTTTTGCAACGATTCTTCGAACTCGCGCATCATAGCATTCTCTGCCGCTTCATCGTTCAGTTCGAAGTGAAGGACCTGTTCTGCGCGATTCAGAAAGTCTTTGAGCTCGCCAGCCGCAGGTGGTAGGTTTGAGCAGAACATAAAAATGCTACCACCCATGAGGGTGATTCCTAGAGCCATGATGATCGTTCCAATCCACGCTTGGCGTTCGCTTTCGTCGCTGCACCCGGACTTATCCACATTGTTCACGGGATCGTCTTTGCCATAGATGAACCAGTTTGCATTGTGGTGGCCTGGGTCCTGCGAAACGAACCTCCCGCTCGTCGGCTCGTAGTACCGCGCCCTCATGTACACGAGGCCGCTCTCGTCGTCCTGCCGGTGCCCGAGGCTGGCGCAGTACCGCAGCTTGGGGTCGCCCCCGCTCTGCTGGCTCCTGACGACTCCCCACGCGTCGTACGTCCGCCGGTCGGCGAGGCTGAAGCCCCCGCTGCCGCTCCTCGAAAGCGTGGCGACGTTGTTCCCGTGCGCGTCGTAAACCGGGAAGCCCGTGGTCACCGTCCCGGTGGAGGACGTGCGCTCGATCAGGTCGACGCCCCGCTACAGAGAAGTTTATTGTTTGACTCTACTCGACGTCAGGTCACGGCTCTATGCCATAGGAATCAGCTTCTAAAGCTCGCACCGCTTTTAGCACCTCGACACAGAAAGATCTGAGCTCAGGTTCGCTAGCGGTTAACACAAGAATTTCGTATTTTGAATCAGCTGTGGCCAGATAAAGGTGAATCTCAGCTATATCCTTCTTACAAGAGCGTGCCGCCACCGATGCTCTACCCCAAAAATAGTAATTCCAACTCGTGTCAGTGGTCGCGCCAAGGAGGAGTTCGATGGCGAGTCTGATGTCAGTCCACGTATGAACTGGCTGTTTGATAATCACATTCAGTTTAAAGGCGTTTTCCTTAATCTGTACGACAAGATCATAGCCCCCATCAGCGCCGCCGAAGGTACTGAGTTCTAGGTGTCCAGCAACCTGAACACCGTTATCATCTCGTGCCTTAACTGACAAACTATACGTCATAAGCCATCAAGCAAGTGCCCCACTTCTCGAAACAAACCATCTCCTCCTCGCTGCCAAACGCTGCCGTCAGTAGTGTTGAACCAGAAGTCCGGGTTGCCACCATTCTTGAGCAGGTTAGGCTTTACGCCCAAGTGGTAGTCGTCGGTAAACTCCTGGAAAGTGTCCCAATACTGCTCAGCCCACTTATTCCATATGGTTCCGAGCTTGTCGGTGATGAAGTCCTTCACGGCTGAGAAGGGGCTGCCGCCCATGGTATCGAGCTCGGCACCCGCCTCGTTAGCAGCTCCTTCTTCTGCTTCACTCCCCGAAGTCTTTCCACTTTTATCCAGACCATTGACTGGATTGTTTCTGACGTAGGTGAACCAGTTGTTTGCCTCACAAGCCGGATCCTCGCTGATGAACCTCCCGCTCGTCGGCTCGTAGTACCTCGCCCTCATGTAGATCAGGCCGCTCTCGTCGTCCTGCTTGTGCCCGAGGCTGGCGCAGTACCGAAGCTTGGGGTCGCCCCCGCTCTGCTGGCTGCGCACCGCGCCCCACGCGTCGTACGTGCGCCGGTCGGCCAGCGCGAAGCCCCCGCTGCCGTTCCTCGACAGCGTGGCCACGTTGTTGCCGTGCGCGTCGTACACCGGGAAGCCCGTGGTGGTCCCGCTCTTGCCCGAGCGCTCCATCATGTCCACGCCCCGTGCGCCCAAGCCGTAGCGGGTGGTCACCGCGAAGCCCCCGGCGGGCGTCTCCACGTCCTCGATCCCCATCTGCCCGTCGTGGCGGTACCTCGCCGTGCTCTGGCTCGTCTCCTTCTGCACCCGCATGCCGTCCGCGCGGTAGACGTAGGAGCCCTTCACCTCGAAGCTCGGCGTGGTGTCGTAGATCACCGCCATCCGGCTCAGGCAGTCCCAGCCGTACGAGCGGGCGCCCCGCGCGAGCCGGTTGCCCAGGACGTCGTTCGTGCAGGACACCCCGCCCACCGAGGTCGCGCGGTTCAGGCTGTCCACGACCGCGTCGTTCCGGTTGCCCGCCGCGTCGTAGGCCCACGTCGGCGTCTGGTTCGGGTTGCCGTCGCCATAGTTGGCGGAGGTCAGGCAGTCCAGCTGAGGGTCGTAACCGTAGGTCTGCGTGCGCTGGTCGTAGCTGCCGTCGTCCTTGCGCAGGGTGGATGCGCTGCTCGTCTTCAGTCCGCGGTTCGGGTTAGACGTTCCCGGCGTCGTCTCGTAAGCGCAGACGTTCTCGTACAGCCCGGTCGTCGTGTACGCCCCGCCGCCGTTCGCCAGCGCGTCCCAGTTCGTCGCCAGGCTCGCGAGCCGCCCGCCAGCGTCGTACGCGTACAGGGACAGAGCCCGCCGCGAGGCCGGGTGCGTCGCGTCGTAATAGGGGTTGCTACCGCTGGGCGCGTAGGGCGCGCCCTGACCGTCCACGTACGGGCTCTGCGCGAACGCCGACGCCCGCAGACGCCCCGCCGCGTCGTACGCGTAGTGCATGGCCTCTCCCGTCGGGTTGCCCGAGCCGTCGAGCCGCGTGAGCGTCTGGAACGCCCGCGAGTAGCCCGTGGGCGAGCCGGCGGACACGTAGTCCGAGTAGCCCCAGCGCGCCACCACGGTCCCGTTGTCCGTCTGGGTCGTCGTGGCGCGGTCGCCCGTGCCGTAGTAGCCGTACGCCATCGAGTAGGCGTCGGAGCCGTTCGTCTCCGACACCGAGGAGGGCTGGCCGAGGCCTCCGCCGGAGGCGCAGTACGAGATCGTCTGTACGACGCCCGAGAGGCCGTCGGTCA
>CAXTOO010000260.1:0-5402 GCA_964245875.1 uncultured Fimbriimonas sp.
GCGCCGGTCGACCTCGTGGCGACCACCCGGGGAGATCGCGCACGAAGCTCGTCTTGGGCGGGGCGGCGCGGCGTAAGGCGCCACGTATCAGGTCTTCCAGTCGGCGGACGGCGTGGGCTACGAGATGGTCGGGACGACCACCCGCACGAGCCTGATCCTGGAAAACCAGCCCGCGGGGCAGGCAGCGTGGTACAAGGTGCGGGCCGCGCGCTCGGCCCTGCTGTCGCCGTTCTCGAACGAGGCGACGCTCTACGCGCCGGGCCTCCCCGCGCGGGTCCAGCTGAAGGTGGCGTAGCCTATGGAGTGCGGCGATTCATCGCCGCTCTGGTCAGCCGATTTATCGGCGTGGACTCTACTTGGTAGGGATCACGGAGCTGAAGCTCCTGAGAAGAGCGGCGATAAATCGCCGCACTCCATAGGGCTTGATCAGGGGCGGTCGCGCCGGTTGGCGCTGACGCCGCGGTCGAGGACGCGGTAGGCGGCGAAGCCGAGGGCGACGGCCGCGAGGGTGGTGAGCATATGCGGGGGAACCTCCTTTTGGGATGGCCGGACCGCCGTGTCCGATGCTGTCGGTCGCCCGTCCGCGTAGTCGGGCGACACTACCTTAGTACGCCATCAGGACGGGATGTTCTCGCGTTTCCGCGTATAGTGAACGGTATGTCGTACGTCGAGGCCGTGGTGGGAGAGGACGGGATGGTCCACGTCGCCGTGCCGGACAGGGCGCCGGGCACGAAGGTTCGGATTGGGGTGAGCCGCGAGGAGCAGATCCGACGGGCAGCGGAGAACTACCAAAAGCGGATCGGGGCGTTCGAGGGCCAGATCGTCATCCACGACTCGTTCGACGAGCCGATCGAGGGGCTCCCTTAGGCGGTGGCGGGCTCGTTGCTCGACACGCACACGCTCCTTTGGTCGGTCGGCGATCCTGGCCGCCTGAGTGCCGCGGTCGCCGCGATCCTACGGTCCTCCTCTTCTACAGCCTACGTCAGCGTCGTAAGCCTGTGGGAGATCGCGATCAAGGAGGGCAGAGGATCGCTCGAGCTCTCGCCGTCCGCGCGGCGGTTGTTTGAGGAAGGAGGACTCGCAGATTACGGATTCGTGCTTCTTCCCGTCGAGGTCGAGCACCTGAACGAGCTTCGTCGCCTTCCCTCGTCCGCAACGACCCACGGCGATCCTTTCGACCGGATGCTCGCCGCGCAGGCCCGCGCCGAGGGCTTTGAGCTGCTAAGCGCCGACACGAAGTTGGACGCATACGGCGTGCGGCGAGTCTGGTGAGCTACGACTCGCGGCGCACGACGTACTCGGCCACGGTGCGGAGAAGCTCCCGGTCGGCGGTGTCGGGGAGGGATTCCAGGGCGCGGAGGGCGTCGTCGACGTGGGCGCGAGCGATGGCCTCGGCCTCGGCGAACGCGCCGCGGCGCTCCATCCAGTCGGCGAACATCCGCAGCTCGTCGTCGCTCACGCCGCCGCCGAACTTGGTGCGGACGTTCTGCGTCTCGGCCTCGCTGAGCTTGGGGCGCAGGAGGATGAGCGGGAGGGTGGCCTGCGCCTCGCGGAAGTCGGTGGCGAGGGGCTTGCCGGTCTTCGCGGGGTCGCCGCGGTAGTCGAGGAGGTCGTCGACGATCTGGAACGCGAGGCCGACGTGGTGGCCGTACGACTTCAGCGCGTCCCGCATCTCGGTGGACGCTCCGGCGACGATGGCGCCGCTCTCGCAACAGGCCTCGACGAGGCTGGCGGTCTTGCGGCGCAGCACGTCGAAGTGGTCCGCGGTACTAAGGTCGAAGTCGCCGCGCACCTCCACCTCGCGCACCTCGCCCTCGGCCATGTCGATCACGGCGGCGGAGACGGTGCGGATGAGGTCGAGGTCGCCGTCCTCGGCGAGGAGGCTCATGGCGCGGGCGAGGAGGACGTCGCCGGAGAGGATGCTGGCGGTGTTGCCCACCTCGGCGGCGGCGGTGGGCTTGCCCCGGCGGGTGGCGGCGTGGTCGATCACGTCGTCGTGGATGAGGGTCGCCATGTGGATCATCTCCAGGCCCGCGCCGAGACGGCGGGTGCGGACGGGGTCGAAGGGCAGGCCGGTGGCGCCCGCCGCGAGGGCGACGAAGGCGGGGCGGAGGCGCTTGCCGCCCGCGAGGAGGGTGAGGTGGCCGACGCGGTCGACGGTGGCGACGCCGCTCTCGAGGCGGCGGGCGAGCTCTTCCTCCACGAGGGCGACCTCTTGGCCGATGCGGTCGAGGGTTTCGGGCCGAACGCGGCCCTGCGTGAGCGAGGCGAAGGCTTGGGCGGTCATGGTTTTCGTCCCCAGTGGACGCAGAGATTGCCGAGCATCAGGTCGCGGTGGGCGACATCGACGAAACCGGCCCGCTCCATCGCGGCGGCGAGCGTTTCACGTGAAGCAAAGCGCAGGGTGGACTCGGGAAGGTAGGCGTAGGCGCCTTCGTCCAGCCTTAATAGTCTTCCCATGAGGGGGAGTAGGCGACGGAGCGAGAACTCCGCGGCTTTGCGGATGAGGGGATTGCGCGGACGGGCCATGTCGAGGGAGACGAACCTCCCGCCTGGCTTCAGGGCCCTCGCCGATTCCGAGAGCGCGGCGCCGAGGTCGGGCACGTTGCGCAGTCCCCAGCCGACGGAGACGGCGTCGAAGGCGTTTGAGGCTATGGGTAGGCGACAGGCGTCGCCGAGGGCCAACGACTCCCCTCCTCGTCGCCTCGGAGTGCCGCTTGCGTCCTCCACGAAGGTTCCGCCGGGCGATGAGGAGGGGCCGGGGGTGGAGCAAGGGGCGTGACGCCGTCCGGCTCCACCCCCAACCCCCTCTTCATTTTCCTCACGATGGAGCGTGGCGACATTCAGAGCTTCCGCGCCGCGGAAAAACGAGGAGGGGGCTTCGGAGAGTTTGCCCTTTGCGCCTTCCAGCATCGGCAGGCAGAAGTCGACGCCGACCACGCGGCCCATGGGGCCGACGGCCTTGCGGAGCGGGAGCATGAAGTCGCCCGTGCCGCAGCAGACGTCGAGCGCGCGATCGCCGGACTTCAATGCCAGGCGGGAAACCGCGAAGCCGCGCCAGCGGTGGTGGAGGCCGAACGACATAAGGCCGTTCATGCGGTCGTATCCCCGCGCGATGGAGCCGAACATCCCGCTCACGGCCGCGCGCTTTCGCTCGCCTTCCGTCTGCCAGATCGCGGTCTCGCCCATCTCCTCTCTATGATACTCACAATGTGCTCTGAAGTTTCAGAACTTTGTGAAAATCTATCGACGATGGCGGACGATCCCCTTCGGGGAAGGCTCTCTCGCTACGGTCCGCGATCGTGCGCAACGGTAAGCTCTCCCCTATGAAACTCAAGCTGGGCCTGCCCAAGGGTAGCCTCCAAGAACCCACGTTCGCCCTCTTCGCGCGGGCGGGCTACTCCATGAAGGTCTCGACCCGGTCCTACCAGCCGGTGATCGACGACGACACCATCGAGCCGATCCTCCTGCGGCCCCAAGAGATCCCGATCTACGTCCAGGAAGGCGTGCTCGACGCGGGGCTGACGGGCAAGGACTGGATCGAGGACGCGGGCGCGCAGGTCCACGAGGTCTGCGAGCTGCGCTACAGCAAGATGACGAACAACCCGACGAAGATCGTGCTGGCGGTGCACGAGGACTCGCCGGTGCAGAGCGTGCGGGACCTCCAGGGCAAGCGGATCGCCACCGAGTACGTGCGCCTGACCGAGCGCTACCTGAAGGAGAACGGCGTGGACGCGCCGGTGGAGTTCTCGTGGGGCGCGGACGAGGTGAAGGTGCCGACCCTCGTGGACGCCATCGTGGTGATCACCGAGACGGGCATCTCCCTGCGCGCCCACAACCTGCGCATCGTCGACACGCTCCTCACCTCCACCACCCGCTTCGTCGCCTCGCCCGCCGCCTGGAAGGACGACTGGAAGCGGGAAAAGATCGAGAGCCTGGAGATCCTGCTCACCGGCGCGATGAACGCCGCCAAGCTCGTCGGTCTCAAGATGAACCTGCCCGCCGCCCAGAAGGACGCGATCCTCGCCCTCCTGCCCTCGCTGGCGACGCCCACGCTGTCGCCGCTCGCCGATTCCACTTGGCTCGCGGCGGAGACGATCCTCTCCGAGCTCCAGGTCCGCGAGCTGATCCCCGCGCTCAAGCGCGCGGGCGCTACGGGCCTCGTCGAGTACCCCCTGAACAAGGTGATCTACTAAGAGAACGACCCTACGGTGATCGCACGACCCAGGACTCCGCGACGGCAATCTGTGGGTAGGTGATTGGCGTGGCCGTCCGCGAACGCCGCGTTATCGCGCCGCGCGTCGGCCTCTCGGTCGCCGTGCCAACAACCGTAGGCATCGTAGAAGACGGGCACTTCGGAAGGGCCGTGTTCGGCGCCTTCGTGATATGGATCGTGGAGGGTGGCGGGCACGGGCGCGCCATCCCGGGCAAGATCGCTCCGGTAAAGGTAGCTCGCGCCGTACGCCTGGTACAGCGAGGCCGTGCCGCCAAGATCGCACTCGGTCGGCTCCTCGTACTCCGCAGGGGACAGCTTGGGCACACCGCCGTCCAGAGGGCAGGCCCAGACCGCGCGGCTCTTCGTGTATGGCAGGAGTGCGTCCTGAACGAGCGGGAGACCCGTCACGACCCGAGGCCGGCAGGTCGTGTGGACATCCGACACGTCTTCGGCGGCGGGATAGCGCTCGTCGGCGTCCGCCGCGTACAGCATCGTCGCCTGCCCGATCTGCATGAGGTTGGAAAGGCACACCGGACCTTGCGCCGCCTTGCGCGCCCGCGCGAACACCGGGAAGAGCATCCCGGCGAGGGTCGCGACGAGCGCGATCACCACGAGAAGTTCGATGAGCGTGAAGCCACGCCGGAAGGCACGGCTACCCACCCGCCCTCACCTTAGCACCCGGATCGCGCCCGGTCATGAGGATCGCGCGAAGACGCTGAAGGTTGTCGTTCACGTACGGCGCGGAGGGACGGTCGCTCTGCGCCAGCCGCTCCAGGTCGGGGACAAGGTCGAGCATACGGTGCTTGCGCACCAAGTCCGACGCCCACTCCGCGATTCCGTCGCTGCCTACTTCCGGTCTTGTCGCCATGCATTGCCGAAGGAAGGGCGCGACGATCCGGCGTTCTCCAGCGTTGAAGTCTCGCAGCTGAGACAGGGTCGACAGCGCTAGGATTGGGTTCAGCGAGGTCTTGAACCTCGGGTTGAGCGCCGGAAGGTTCCCCATCTCGACGACCCTCGCCAGCTCGCCGTCGCTCAGGCGGTGCTCGGCGTCGGCCTTGTCCTGGAGACGGTCGAAGTCTCGGGACGTCGCCCCCATCATCTCACCGTCTTTCTCGCGCTTGGCGGCGTGACGCTCGACCCTCTCGGCGCCCTCCCGCCACTTGCCGTAAGCGTTCAGGCCCCATCG
>CAXTOO010000261.1:0-5284 GCA_964245875.1 uncultured Fimbriimonas sp.
GTTGCGGAAGTCCACCGTCCGCCCCTGCCCGTCCGTCAGCCGGCCGTCGTCCAGCACCTGCAAGAGCACGTTGAACACGTCCGGGTGCGCCTTCTCCACCTCGTCCAGCAGGATCACCGCATAGGGTCGCCGACGCACCGCCTCCGTGAGCTGTCCGCCCTCGTCGTAGCCCACGTAGCCCGGAGGCGCGCCGATCAGCCGCGCCACGGAGTGCTTCTCCCCGTACTCGCTCATGTCGATCCGCACCATCGCCTTCTCGTCGTCGAACAGGAACTCCGCCAACGCCCGCGCCGTCTCCGTCTTCCCCACGCCCGTCGGCCCGAGGAACAGGAACGAGCCGATCGGCCGATTGGGGTCGCTCAGGCCCGACCGCGAGCGGCGGATGGCGTCCGCCACCAGCCGCAGCGCCTCGTCCTGGCCCACCACCCGCTCGTCCAGCCGCTCCTCCATCGTGAGTAGCTTCTGCATCTCGCCCTGCAAGAGGCGCGACACGGGCACACCCGTCCACTTGGAGACGACCTCCGCGATGTCCTCCGCGTCGACCTCTTCCTTCAGCATCCGCCCGCCCTCCGGAACCTCGTCCATGTCGACGGTCTCCGCCTCCAGCCGCTTCTTCAAGGCAGGGATGCGGCCGTACTGGAGCTCCGAGGCCTTCGCCCAGTCGGCGTCGCGCTGCGCCGCCTCCAGCTGCTGCGCCAGGTCGTCCAGCTCCTTCTTCAGGCCGCGCGTCCCCTCGATGAGGTCCTTCTCCCGCTGGTAGCGCGCCCGCAGGCCCGTCGCCTCCTCCGTCAGCTCGGCGAGGCGTCGCTCGGTGGCCACGAGCCGCTCGCGGCTCGCCGCGTCCGGTTCGCGCTTGAGCGCCTCGCGGTCGATCTCCAGCTGGATGATCGCCCGCTCCACCACGTCGATCTCCGCCGGCACGGAGTCGATCTCGATCTTCAGCCGCGACGCCGCCTCGTCCATGAGGTCGATCGCCTTGTCCGGCAGGAACCGGTCGGTGATGTACCTCGAAGACAACGTCGCCGCGGCCACGAGCGCCGAGTCGGTGATCCGCACACCGTGGTGGATCTCGTAGCGCGCCTTCAGGCCGCGCAGGATCGAGATCGTCTCTTCCACCGTCGGCTCGTCCACGAGCACCGTCTGGAAGCGACGCTCCAGCGCCGCGTCCTTCTCGATGTTCGTGCGGTACTCGTTCAAGGTGGTCGCGCCGACGCACCGCAGCTCACCCCGCGCCAGCATGGGCTTGAGCAGGTTCGCCGCGTCCATGGCGCCCTCGGCCTTGCCCGCGCCAACGAGGGTGTGCATCTCGTCGATGAACAGCACGATGCCCCCCTCGGCCTTCTTGATCTCGTCGAGCACCGCCTTCAGCCGCTCCTCGAACTCGCCGCGGTACTTCGCGCCCGCCACGAGCGCCCCCATATCGAGCGCGATGACCGTCTTGTCCTTCAGCCCCTCGGGCACGTCGCCCGCGACGATTCGCTGGGCGAGCCCCTCGACGACCGCCGTCTTGCCGACGCCCGGCTCGCCGATCAGCACGGGGTTGTTCTTTGTGCGGCGGGAGAGCACCTGGATCACGCGCCGGATCTCCTCGTCGCGACCGATCACCGGGTCCAGCTTGCCTTCGCGGGCACGGGCGGTGAGGTCGGTGCCGTACTTCTCCAAGGACTGGTACTTCCCTTCGGCGTCCGGGTCGTTGCTCTTCTGCCCGCCCCGCAGGCCTTCGATGGCGGTCTCCAGCGCCTTCCGCGTGACGCCGACGCCCTTGAGCGCCTTGCCCGCCGCGCCGTTGTCGTCGCTGAGGGCGAGCAGGAAGTGCTCCGTCGAGACGTACTCGTCCTTCAGCCGCTCCGCCTCGCGGAACGCGGCCTGGAAGAGGCTCTGGAGCTTGGGCGAGACGTTCGCCGCCGCGGGCTGTCCGGAGACCTTCGGCGCGCGCTCCAGATCTCGCTCCAGATCGGCCTCGACGGCGCGCGGGTCGGCCCCCACGCGCTGCACCAGCGGGCGGGCCGAACCCTCAGACTGGCGTAGCATGGCGAGGAGAAGATGATCGGCCTCGACTTGAGAATGGGAATATTTCTCCGCGAGGGTCTGGGCATCTTGGAACGCCTCTTGGGCACGGACGGTGAGCTTGTCAAATCGCATATGAGTCTTAGGCACTCAAATCGAGTACGTGTATCGGGTTCAACGCTTCTTCAGTCAGAAAGGTTTCACCACACGGGCGGCGAACGTAATCTTCGTCACCGTCGCGAGCCGAAGATACGCTCCGGGCCATCGCCCGAGCGGTCCGGCGGCGGCGCGGTCGGTCGCCTTCAGAGAAACCGCCTGTTCCCTAATGCGTTGGGGAACAGGCGGGTCCGGAGCCACGTATCGGTGACCGCCGCCTCGCGACGGTCGGCGGGCGAAACGGATCTACGGGTCTAAGAGAGGGCATCGGTCGAGTCTTGCGGAGCCGCAGCATTGCCCCGGCGACGACCGTCGCAGACCGTGTCCCTCGCCCCCGATGAACGCCAAACCCGCTCTACCGCCGTCGGCGGCGGAACCAAATGGCGAGGCCAAGCCCCAGCGCGGCGACGGCGGACGGCTCCGGTACCGCCTGCGGGGTCAGGAGGAACGCATGGGTCTGTCCCGACGGGTTGATCCCGTAGCCCGTGATGAATCCGTTCTCGCTGATCGAGGTCGCCGTGTTCAGCGTCCAACCCGTCCCCGAGACGTCGAGGAGTCCGTTCAGATCGAGAATGCCACCAGCCGCCGTATAGAGGAAGGCGCGCCCCTCGACCGGGACGCTGTTGCCGCTGCTACCCACGACCTGCCCGAGGTTGTTCACATCGTTGCCGATGGTGTATGCGGAGTTCGGGAGCGAGCCGATCATTTTCAGGATCGTATCGCCATCCGTGTAGAGGTACGCCTTGTACCCGCCGGACGAGATCCGGTAGTAGCCCGTGACCTGACCGGCATCGTTGATCCCGTTGGCGTAGCTCTGGGTGCCCGGCTGGAGCGCCCCGAGGTCCAGCATTCCCGCGCCGTCGGTGTAGCGGAACGCGTGGGTGGAGCCGTTCGCCGTCGTCGAGACCCCGACCACCTGCCCGCCCGCATTGATGCCGTATCCCTGGCTCAGGGTGCCGCCGAGCGTTCCCAGATCCTGGAGGCCTGTTCCGTCGGTGTAGCGGAACGCATGGAACGATTGTCCGGGTACCAACGACGAACCCGCCACCTGACCGGCGGCGTTGATCGCACGGGCTTCGGTGTTGAATGTCCCCAGATTACCGAGATCCTGAGCCCCGGATCCGGGCGTGAAGCGAACCGCGTAGTTCGCCCCGCTCGACGGCGAGGCGCCGGCCACCTGCCCCGCCGCGTTGATCCCGTAGCCGAAGCTCTGCGAGTTGGTCCGAAGGGTACCGAGATCGACCATGCCGACCCCAGGCGTGTAGCGGAACGCGTGGTTGGTGTTCGGCGAGACGTTTGAATAGCCGGTGACCTGCCCCAGTTCGTTCACCCCGAAGGCGAGGCTCCGGGGGTTCGCCGCGCCGCTGAGCGTACCGAGGTCGGTGACGGAGTAGAGGGGGGCGGCGGTGGCGCCACACGCGAGGAGGGTGAGTGCGGAAAGCAGAAGGGTCTTCATGAGTAGGTCCGCCCAAGCCGATGGCTGAGGCTTCTCCAAGGTACAGCCTCAAGGCGGCTCGCTCCAAATCGCCCCGTATCCTCTGTCGTATCCTTGGTAAAAATCACCGCATGGGGGACAATATTCGGGTGGAGCGATGGGAGGTTCGGCTCGCGGGTCCATTCGCCGTCCTGCGCGAAGGCGAACCTTTCAAATTCCGGATCCGTCAGCAGGCCCTCCTGATGATCCGCCTGGCAGCCCACCAACCTAAAGCCATCGACCGCGCCGAGACCGCTACGCTTCTCTGGCCCGGAGCCTCGCGCGCCAACGCCCTCTCGTACCTGCGCCGCGCGGTGATGGAGCTCCGCAGCCACGGGATCGCCGTCGCGGCAACCCGCGATTCACTCTCCCTGGAGGAGAACGCTTTCGAGTGGGGACGGGAGCCGGACTCCATGGAGTCCTCCACCGTGCTTGAAGGCATTGACCACCCGATCGCGGACGAGATTCGCCGGATTGTCTCGGAAAGGCGGCACCTGGACCCCTCCTCGACGCTGAGCCCGTCCCTGCCTGCGACCAGGGCACATTCCTGGCTGGCCGCGACGCTGCTCCGCAATGAGCCCGAGTTAGTAGTGGGACTCGTCGCCCGTGAGGGTCGATATCTGATCCACGATCGACCACCGGGCGAGGCGCTCGAACTCTTCGACCAGATCCTCGCCGCGTCTTCGGAGAGAGGACGGGCGCGGAACGAGGTCCTCATCCTCGCCGGACGCGCCTGCATGTTCCTGACGCACTACGGGCGCGCCGAGCGTTACTACGACGAGGCGTTGCGCCAAGCCCGGTTGGACGGCGACGAGTACATCGAGTCGAAGGTCCTCTCGGACTGCGCCTTTCAGCGTATGGAGGTGCGGGACTGGGTCGCCGCCCTCGATATGGGCACCGAAGCCCTCCGGATCGCCGAGCGATCCGGAGAACGACGCGCGATCCACGGGGCGCACCACAACCTCGCGGGGATCAAGTGGCATATGCTCGATCTCGAAGGCGGGGCCGAACACTATCGCCTCGCCGCCGAGACCATCGACATCGAGATGTCGCGCGAGGTGATCCAGGCCAACCACGCCTACATCTGGGCGGTGTTCGGCGTTCCGTTCGAGATCCCGAGCGAACGTCCCGTTTCGGCTTTCCGTGAGGCGGGACATGGCGGCATGAACGAGTCGTACCTTCACTTCTCGCTCCATCTGGGCTTCGGTGAGCTGCGCGAGGCCGCGATGTGGGCGGCGCGCCTACTGGAGTTGATGGCGGACGAGGACAAGGAGCGGTACATCTGTATCGCCTTCGATTGCGCGGCGATCGTCCTGGGGAGGATGGCGCAGCGTCCGGCTGCGGCGGCGGTCGTCCGCCTCGGCAGTCGCCTGCGCTGGAGCCTGGGCCACCGCCGCTCGCCCGCAGAGGCGCTCGCGATCCGCCGCCACGTCGGCGGGGGCCTCCTCACCCCGGAGGCGTGCCGCGTCCTGGCGACCCTCGACGACGAGGACCCCTCCCGCAGCGCCCGCCGCGTCGCCGACCGCCTCCGGTCTGCGGCGCTCGCCTAAGCTAAGTCTTCAAACTCCGGTTCCCTCTCCCCTCCGGGGGAAAGGGGCGAGGGGATCGAGGGCCTGGGGGTCGCCCGCCACGAGGCGACCTCGCGTC
>CAXTOO010000262.1:0-5272 GCA_964245875.1 uncultured Fimbriimonas sp.
GACGCGGGAGACGACGCCGTCGGCGAGGCGGTCGAGCGCCGCCTGGAGTTTTGCGTTCGGACGCTCGCCCGGAACGATCGACGCCGAGGCGTTCCAGGCGGCGCGAAACGCTTCGACGTCGTCGATCACTTCTCGACCACCACGCGGTTCGCGGGGGCGGGATCGAGGGGCGAGTGGGCCTTGAGGTAATCCACGAGCGCGTCGATGTCGAGCAGTCCGGTGTCGACGCGCCGCCCCTTGGCATCGCGAAGTACGAAGTGCGAGTCGCCGCCGCTGGCGGTGAAGTTGTAGAGCGTCACGCGGTAGGTCTTCGCGGGGACGAGCGGCGCGCCCGCGATCGTCACCTGGATGTTCCGGCCCTTGACCTCGTAGGAGGTTCCCGCCGAGGGGGTCAGTTGCCCCCCCCCGGAGTCGACGCCCTGGAGGAGCGCCGCGAGGAGCTGCGCGCCCGTGACGTCGAGCAGGACGAGCGTGTTGCCGAACGGGCTGACGGAGATGGCCTGGCCGTAGGTGACCTTGCCCGCCTCCAGCGCGGATCGGACGCCGCCCGCGTTCACGAACGCCGCGATGGAGCCGAACGGGGCAGTCTTCGCCTGCATCGCGTCGGCGACGACGTCGGCCATGGGGCTGTCGCCACCGTCGCGCTCACGGACGAGCGCGGCCTTCAGTTCGCCGACCGGCTGGTTCTGGAGCGCGAGGATGGGCCGCTCGAACGCGTCGACCATCGCCTTGATGCGGTGGTCTTCGGGGATGGTGTCGTCCACGACGATCGCCTTCGCCTCCTTGATCTTCTTCGCGTGCCCGGCGCCGTCGAATTCGAGGGTGATCCGCCCGATCGCCTTGCCCCATTCGTAGGCCTGCACAATGGGCACCTCGATGCCCTTCAGGTCCTTCACGAGGGTTGGGAATGGACCCGCCGCTTTCTGCCAGCCGGGAAGGTCGGGTGTGCCGAGCGGCGTGTGGCTGTGGCCGCCGATGACGAGATCCACGTCGCGCAGGGCGGCGACCATCCTCTGGTCCTCGTCATAGCCGATGTGGGTCAGCACCACGACCTTGTTCACCTTGGCGGTGGTCAGTTCGTCCACCGCCGCCTGGACGGTAGGCACCACGTCGCGGAAGTCGACGTTCGGACCGGGCGAGCTGATGTTCTGCGCGTCGGGCGTCACCGCGCCGACGACGCCGACCTTCTCGCCGCCGACCTGGAGGACGACGTACCTCGCGATCTTGCCCCTCAGGCGGGTCTCGCGCTGAAGGTCGAGGTTGGCGTCGACGATGGGCCATCCGGCGGCGCCCACGTAGGTGGAGAGGACGTCGGGACCACGGTCGAACTCGTGGTTGCCCAGCGTGCCGGCGTTCATGCCCATCGCGGTGAGGATCGCGGCGTCGGCGAGGCCCTCGTAGGTGTTGAAGAACAGGGTGCCTTGGAAGACGTCGCCCGCGTTGAGGAGGAGCACGTTCTTCTCCCTCTCGCGGGTCTGCCGCACGATCGTTGCGAGCCGTGCGTAGCCGCCGTAGCTTTTGCCCCGGATCGTGGTCGGCTTGATGTGGGCGTGGAGGTCGTTCGTGTCGAGGAACGTGATCGTGATCGGCTTGTCGGCCTGGGCAAAGACGGTCAGGAAGAGGGTGGCGAGGGCGAGCGACCGGCGCATGAGGAGAGTGTATCTGCTGCAGATCGGGCACCACAGGCGCAGGTGGACGATGGCGCCCACGCCGCCCCCCTATACCGGACACGGGTTGCGGAGGCGCAAGCATCCTCCTGCGACCGTGGCACCCTCTTCCACCCGGTAACATCCGTCCACCTCTTCTGAGGCGACCCCGGATGGAAGCGCTTTCTCTCATTATCGGCATCGTGGTCGGCGCGGCGGTCGCCTGGGCCTTCGCAACGCGTCGCCTGGCGAAGGCCGAAGCGGCGGCAGAGGGAAGGGGCGCGATGGACGAGGCGTTCGCGCAGGCGTCGGAGCGGGCGCTGAACGAGGCCACGTCTCGCTTTCTCACCCTCGCCAAGGGGCAGTTCGACGGTCGTGCCTCCGAGGAACAGGAGGCGCTGCGCCGGATGCTGGAGCCGATGCACAAGGAGCTGGACGCGCTGGAGCGGCTCACCCACGAGGCCGGCAAGGAGAACGCGGCCCGGATGGGGGAGCTCAAGGGCCAGATCGAGAGCGTCTCACGGGCGAGCGAGTCGTTGGCGAACGCCCTGAAGAGGCCTCAGGTGCGGGGCTCTTGGGGCGAGGGGCAGCTGGTTGCGATCCTCGAGTCGTCCGGGCTCGTGGCGGGGAAGAGCTTCCTCGTGCAGGACCAGACCGACCGCGACGGACGGCTGCTTCGCACCGACGTCGTGATCCTGCTCCCGCGCGGAAGGCGGATCGTGATCGACTCCAAGGCCCCGCTCGACGCATACCTCGGGGCGGTGGAGGCCGAGACGGAGGTCGACAAGGCGCGGCTCTGCGGCGAGCACGCGCGGGCGGTGCGGGGCCACGTCCGCGAGCTCTCGCGCAAGGAGTACTGGAGCCGCTACGACGGCTCGCCCGAGTACGTGATCCTCTTCCTGCCCTACGAGGCGGCGTACCAGATCGCCTGCGAGGGCGACAAGGCGCTTCTGGACGACGCCCAGAAGCAGCGGATCATCCTCGCGAACCCGATGACCCTGATGAACCTCGTCCATCTCGCCACGTACGTGCTGAACGAGGAGCGGCTCCAGCAGAACGCGGAGGAGGTGCGGCTCCACGCGCGGGCGCTCTGCGACCGGCTCGGGCGCGCGGTCGATCTCATGGGCAAGCACGGGCGGCACCTCCGCCTCGCGGCGGAGAGCTACAACGAGCTCGTCGGCTCGGTCGGCAGCCGCCTCCTCCCCAGCGCGAACCGCATCCGCGACCTCGGGGCGGGATCGGAGAGTCCACTCGAAGCGCCGGAGCCGGTCGACACCGCCATCCGCCCGCTGGTGGTTCCCGATGGCGCCGTCGCGGCTCACGATCAGTCTCGCTGATGGTTCTCGCAGCCCGGGCGAAAATATTTTCCTTTCGCAGGTTGGGCCTTTAGGCCCAACCTGCGCGGAGGGTGGTTGACGCATTTTTTTCCATCCAGGAGGGCACGGAGGGGAGGGAAGCGAGGGGTGCACTTCCACCGCCCGCTCGCGGGAAAAAGTCAACCACGTCCGGCGGGGTCGGCGGTGCGTCGGCCTTCGTTTGTCGGGTCGGCAGGCCCCTTCGCGGCGCGGTCACGAGGGTCTCCCACGGCCAGGGGTGGGGCGACGTCTGTGATCGGCGCGGTCGTGGAAACCATACTGGACCGTTGTGTATAGTATGGGGCGTCCACCGGGAAGTCCCATGAAGCGCGCGTTCACCCTCATCGAGCTCCTCGTCGTCATCGCGATCCTCGCGGCGATCCTTTTCCCCGTCTTCGCGCAGGCCAAGGCCGCCGCGAAGACCACCGCCTGTCTGAGCAACACCAAGCAGATGGGCCTTGGCGTCCAGATCTACCTCACGGACAACGACGACCGGATGTTCTTCAAGGCCTCCACCAACGCCACCAGCACCCGCGCGGGGATCGCCATCCCCGCGACCGACCCCAGCGCCAACGCCATGAAGTGGTGGAACCAGCTCTACCCCTACACGAAGAGCAAGGAGATCTACCGCTGCCCCTCCGACCGTTCGCCCGGCGGCGCGGCGGACACCATGCTCCAGGTCGACGCCACCGGCACGAAGACGATCCCCCTCTCCTACGTCGCCAACAACGCGGCCGAGAACCTGACGACCTCCGACGTGGACCGCACCGCCGAGGTCATCGTGATCGGCGAGAAGTGGAACAAGGCGTCAGGCGACGCGAACTCCGGGGAGACGTGGCTGGAATTTCCCGATGGCGACGGCAACGAGGATCCGACGAACCCCGGCCACATGCTCCGCTTCGCCGACCGGCACCAGGGGGCCATGAACGCGACCTACTTCGACGGCCACGCCCACCGCGTCAAGCCCGTCCAGATCTGGGCCAGCGTCTGGCAGACCGGTTGCGCGCTCGTCCACCGCTACCCCACGATCCCGAAGCAGTGCGACGCCTCCGCCCTCGGCTGCACCGCCACGACGGACAAGAATCTCTGCAACAAATTCCTGGCGACCACGCCCTATCCCGACAACTAGGGGTAGGGTGGTGCGATGCTTGCCGCCGCCTTAATGGCCCGTACGCTCGTGATCGGGTACGTCCAGAACTGGAAGCCCTCGCCGAGGATCGACTACGCCCGGCTCACGCACCTCAACGTCGCGTTCGAGAACCCTTTGGACGACTCGGGCACCCTGTCCTTCAGCGCGGTCGACGCGACGCTCGTGCGGGAGGGTCACCGCCGGGGGGTGAAGGTTCTGGTCTCTCTCGGCGGCGCGGGCTCCGGCGAGACGCCCGCGCTTCGCGACCGCTTCTCACGCCTTCTCGCGCTCGATCGCCGCGAGGAGTTCGTCCGCAAGCTCACGGCGTACGTGGACGCGCACGGCTTCGACGGCCTCGACGTGGATCTCGAGGGTCCCGCCATCGACGCGAACTACGGCGCGTTCGTCCGCGTCCTTGCCACCGCCATGAAGGCGCGCCACAAGCTGCTCACCACCGCGCTCTCCTCCGGCAACGGCGGCGACCGCGTCCCGCCGGAGACGCTGCGCGCCTTCGACCTCGTCAACGTCATGGCGTACGACGCCACCGGACCCTGGGCGCCCGACCGCCCCGGTCCCCACGCCTCGCTCGGGTTCGCCAGGGACAGCGTCGCGTTCTTCCTCGGTCGCGGGGTGCCCGCGTCGCGGATCGTGCTGGGCGTCCCCTTCTACGGCCACGGCTTCGGCACGGCGGGAAAGTCGGACGACTGGACCTACGCGAAGATCGTCGCCACCTACCCCGGCGCGGAGAACGCCGACGTGGCGGGGCAGACCGTGTACTACAACGGCCCGGCCACGATCCGCGCCAAGGCCCGCCTCGTCCGCGAGAAGGGACTCGCCGGGGCCATGATCTGGTCCGTCGACCAGGACGCGCCGGGCGAGAAGTCGCTCCTCAAGGCCCTCGACGCGGCCCTGCGGCGATAGCTTGGCCTTGTCCCGTGAACCCTTGCGGGCCTCGGATGCCCTCGTGCGGACGCTCGCGGCCGTGGCCCCTTCTGCCTTCGCCACGTTCGCCGGCCCCTCATCCCCCGTGCCTTAGAGCGTCTAACAAAACTCTCTTCTGCGCCTCGAGAGCCTCCTCGCCCACCCGCCGATCCGCCTGCCCGCAGGTTCCTGGGACCCCCCACCCCCTTCCACCTCGGGCG
>CAXTOO010000263.1:0-5248 GCA_964245875.1 uncultured Fimbriimonas sp.
CAGACCTTCCCGCCCGACCCCGCCTTCGCCGCCGGGGCCAACGCCCACGACCCCGAGATCTACGCCCGCGCCGCCGCCGATCCCGAAGCTTGGTGGGCCTCCTGGGCCGACAAGCTGGACTGGATCGAGCCGTACGGCACCGTCTGCGAGTTCGAGGCGCCGAACGCGAGGTGGTTCGTCGGTGGCAAGCTCAACGCCTGCTTCAACTGCGTCGACCGCCATCATCCTTCGAAGCGGGCGATCGTCTTCGAGGGCGAGCCGGGCGACGTGCGGACGATCACCTACGGCGAGCTGAAGGACGAGGTCTCTCGCCTCGCGAACGCGCTCAAGGCGCTGGGCGTCGGCAAGGGCGACCGCGTCCTCGCCTACCTGCCGATGATCCCCGAGCTGGCGATGACGATGCTCGCCTGCGCGCGCATCGGCGCGGTCCACACCGTCGTGTTCGGCGGCTTCAGCGCCGACGCGATCCACGAGCGCGCGAACGACGCCGCGGTGAAGGTCGTGGTGACCGCCGACGGCGGCTGGCGGCGCGGCAAGGCGGTGCCGCTCCTGGGCACCACGGCCGAGGCGATGGACAAGGGCTGCCCGACCGTCGAGCGCGTCTTGGTCCTCGACCGCGTCGGACGGGCCGACCTCCCCGACGACGACGCGCGGTACGTGCGGTGGGACGACCTCGTGTCGATTCAATCGAAGGAGTGCCCCTGCGAGGCGATGGACAGCGAGGACCCGCTCTACATCCTCTACACCAGCGGCTCGACGGGCAAGCCCAAGGGCATCGTCCACACGACCGGCGGCTATCTGACCAGCGTCCTCGCCACGAGCAAGCTCATCTTCGACCTCCGGGACGACGACCTGCACTTCTGCACCGCCGACCTCGGCTGGGTCACCGGCCACAGCTACATCGTTTACGGCCCCATGGCGAACGGCGCGAGCGTGCTGATGTACGAAGGCGCGCCCGACCAGCCCGACAAAGACCGCTTCTGGCGCATCATCGAGAAGCATAAGGCGACCGTCCTCTACACCGCGCCGACCGCCATCCGCTCCTTCATGAAGTGGGGCGACGAGTACCCCGCGCGGTGCGACCTCTCCTCCCTGCGGCTCCTCGGCTCGGTGGGCGAGCCGATCAACCCCGGCGCGTGGCTCTGGTACCACGAAAAGATCGGCGGCGGGCGCTGCCCCATCGTCGACACGTGGTGGCAGACCGAGACCGGCGCGATCATGGCGACGCCCCTCCCCGGCATCACGACGCTGAAGCCCGGCTCCGCGACCCACCCCTTCCCCGGCATCGAGATCGGCATCGTCACCGAGGAAGGCGAGGAGACCTGGGTCACCGGCCCGAACAGCCAAAGACCAACGACCGGTTTTCTCGTCATCAAGCGTCCTTGGCCCTCCATGACGCGAGGCATCTACAACGAGCCGCAGCGCTTCGTGGACACGTACTGGTCCAAGTTCGAGGGCAAGTACTTCGCGGGTGACGGTGTGCGGCTCGACGAGGACGGCTACCTCTGGCTCCTGGGGCGCGTGGACGACATCATGCTCGTCTCCGGCCACAACGTCTCGACCGCCGAGGTGGAGAGCGCGCTCGTCTCGCACCCGGCGGTGGCCGAGGCGGCGGTGATCGGCAAGACCCACGAGATCAAGGGCCAGGCGATCGCCGCGTTCGTGATCCTGCGCGAAGGACAGAGCGCGACGCCCGACGAGCTGAAGAGGCACGTCGCCGGAAAGCTCGGCGCGGTCTGCCGCCCCGACGACGTGTTCCTCACCGCCGAGCTCCCCAAGACGCGCAGCGGCAAGATCATGCGCCGCCTCCTGCGCGACGTCGCCGAGGGCCGCGCTCTCGGCGACACCACGACCCTCGCTGACCCGTCGGTCGTCGCCGCGCTGAAGGAAGGCCACGAGGAAAAGGAGGGCTGAGGCTTGGGGATTTCTGATGGATGAAACGGAAATGAAACGGAAGGGGGATAGAGTGTCCTCGCCATGCGTTTCTTCCGCACCGTAAGTATCCTCGTACCCCTCCTCACCGCCGCCGTCGCCCACGGGCAGACTTACACGATCGCCACCACGAGCGCCCCCGGCTCGGGCCTCATCCCCATCGCGCTCCGCCCCGATGGCCGCGGCTACGCGGGGTGGAGCAACTACGCGAACGTCGACACGTATCGCTATTCACGGGACGCAGGCCTGCAGAAGCTTCCCGTCGCGAACGCCGGCATTCCCGAACGCGCCGTCTTCGCCGGAAGTTCGCTCTACTGGAACGCTCCGGACTACGGGGGGGCGTACTACACGTACCTCAACAAGGTCGCTGGCCCCGACGGCGTCGTCCGCGATCTTGCCGGTTTTGCCAGCAGCGAGCGCGTCGTCGGCGTCTCCCAGGACGAGCGTCTGCTCGCAGGCTACCGATACAACGGTGCCGGCCAGCCGATCACTCCCTTCCAGATCGTCGACGGCGTCCGGCGCGAGTACCCGGGAACGTACATGCGCAACGGCTCCGACGCCGGCGCCCTCCTGGGATCCTCCGGGCTTGACGCCGCCGTCGTAGGCGCGGACGGCGTTCTGCGAATTCTCCCCCGCCCCGCCGGTGCCGCCGCGAACGTCTACTACGAGGCCGTCGCCGCCTCCCGCGATGGAAGCGTCGTCGCGGGAGGAAACCTCCTGTGGCGCAACGGGCTCGCGCCGTTCACCATCCCGAACGGAAACGGCTACCTCGGCGCGTTCACGCCGGGACAGACGACCGCGATGTCGCCCGACGGCTCCGTCGTCGTCGGGCGCTACGGCGTCGTCGCGGGCAACCAGACCCGGTACGGCGGCTGGCTATGGTCGCAGGCCACGGGCACGGTCGACCTCACCGCCTATATCGGCACGAAGATCGGCGGCACCGCCTTCGTCAACACCGACATCACGGACGTGACCGGCGTCGGCTTCGACGCCTTGGGACGCATCGCCATGGTCGGCTCCGCCGCCGCCCCGTCGAACAACTATAGCTATCCCTACGGCTGGTTCTTCGGTTCCCCCCAGGCCGTGCCCGAGCCCGCCTCCCTCGCCGCGCTCTCCCTCGGCCTCGTCGCCCTCGCCCGCCGCCGCGCCCGCCGCTAGTCCACGACCATGAAAACCTCCGTTCTGATCCTTCTTCTTTCCGCCACCCTCCCTGCGTCCGCCCAGTACGGCTTCACGCGGCTCCGGTCCGCCGGTGTGGACTATCTCCCGAAGGGGATGTCCTCCGACACCCTGTCCTGGACGGGTCAGACCCTGACCCAGGGTCTGACCCGCAACTCACCGGGCCGGGGCACCGAGACCTTCGTCCCCCCTTCCGGCACTGCGGCGCAGCAGGTTCGCGGACTCGATGGGAACGCCGCCTACGGCTCGTACACGGTTTCCGATCCGGTCCAGAGCGCGGCCCAGCGCTACTTCCGCCACACCTACGAGGGAGGCTACGCGACAACAGTGCTCCCAGGCTACCAGCCGATTCTCGTCGGCGCCTCGCCCGACGGACGGATCCTCGGCGTGCGGCGGACCAACCCCGACTTCTCCTTCAGCACCTCCCGCATGGTGGATGGAGTGATGGGCGCGGACGTCTCGGACTTCAACGTCTACGGCATGGCGGGCAACGGCGCGTTCATCGGCGGGCGGGGGACCAACGCCGCCACCCTCGCGCTCGACGGGACGGCGTTCCTCATCCCGAGGCCCGCCGGGGTCGGCGCGGGCGTCGCGACGGTCGCTTCGGAAGCGAACCCGGACGGCACCGCGATCCTCGGCTCCGTGTTCCTCGCGACTCCGACCTCCTTCCTGTGGACCACGACTGGCGGCTCTATCCTCCTGCCGTCGCCCTCGGCCGGAACCGGCACGAGGGCGAATCTCGTCAGCGCCGACGGCGCGACGGTCTTCGGCACCTACGGCTCCACCACCTCGAGCATCTTCATGTGGACCCGGACGGGCGGAAGCGTGGACTTCCGGACCTATCTCGGATCGCTCGGCGTGACGAACCTTCCGAACAACATCTCGCTCGACGCGGTGACCCAGTTCGGACGTGCGGGGGACGGCACGATGGCCTTCATGGGCTACGGAACGCTGAATGGTCAACAGCAGGTGGGATGGCGGATCGCCGTCCCCCAGGCGGTGCCGGAACCTGCGAGCTTGGCGGCGATCACCGTAGGCCTCTTGGCTCTCGCCCGCCGCCGCCGGTCTTGAAGTGCGCTAGTTGTCTTCGGGAACTGCTTCGCCCGTACCCTCGGTCGTCGCCAGGCTAGTGGAAGGCTACGAGGAGAAAGAGGGCTAACGCCTTTTGGACTGCGGTACTTTGCACTGCTTTCACAACGTCCTGAGCGCGGGGCAACTCCGTCGCGGGACAAAGCGGCAGAAACCGCCCCAGTCCAAAACCGTAGAACCCCAGTGACCAAATGGAAGCGGCGGATCGCCTACGGCGCGCTCGGCGTGGCGGGCACGGTGGCACTCTTCGCCTGGTACGCCCCGTTCTCGTACGACCTCTTTCCCAAGACCCCGCCGGACGAGAAAGCCGTCCTCCTAAACGTCGCCAAGACTTTCCCCAAGGGCACGCGCGTCACCCTCGTCACCGCCCACCCCGACGACGCCGAGTTCTACCTCGGTGCGACCCTCCCCCAGCTCCGCGACGCCGGCGCGGTCCTCTCCATCGTCGTCGTGACCGACGGCGACAAGGGCTACTACCCCTTCGAGGACGCGGAGCGGAACCGTCGCGTACGCGACGCCGAGCAGCGCGAGGCCGCCGCGCGGTGGGGCGCCACAAGCGTCGCCTTCCTCCACTTCCCCGACGGCCGCGTCCACTCGGGCAAAGACCTGAACGACGCCCTCTTCGCCGCCCTCGCTTCCCTGCGCCCGGAAGTCATCCTCGCCTTCGACGACGTCTATCCGCCCCGTCGCCAGCACCGCGACCACCTGCGCTCGGGCGAGGCGGTCACCGCGATCCTCCCTTCCCTCCCTGGCGTGCGCGCCGTCGCCCGCTTCTCCACCGCCGCGCCGAACAGAGTGGTCGACGCGACGAAGACCTGGGACGAGAAGCTCGCGCTCATGAAACTCCACAAAAGCCAGTTCGACTCCCCCCGCACCGGCCTCGTCAACCGCCTCATCGGACGCGCGGGCGACGACCCCTTTCCCTGGATCGCGAACTTCGTCCGCGACTACGCCCAGCACGACGGCGCCCGGGTCGGTATTGAGTTAGGCGAGGGGTTGCGCTGGGAAGGCGTCTAGCAGACAAAAGGGGTCCGTCTCCTTCAAGATG
>CAXTOO010000264.1:0-5244 GCA_964245875.1 uncultured Fimbriimonas sp.
ACATTATCGATGAGCGCGGAATACGCAATCTTCGCGATAGATTTGGTCCTTGGCGAACGCTACGTTTGTTCTTGTGCGCTTGCCTGATAGACTTATAGGATCGTCGCCAGAGAACTTTAGGGGTCGACTTCTAGGTTTGTCTACTTTCTTCAGCCGTCACGTCAAGCATCTCGCTTGTGAGCGTTTGCCGTCGCGTTATCGTACGCGTCACTTGAAGCCTTAGCTTTGTCTACCTCCGCTCGCATTTGCTCACCAGCTTTTTGAGCGTCGGAACGCGCATGGGCAATTGCCTCGAACGCGCCTAGGGTTTTTTCTACAACCGCTCCCCTGTTATTCGTTGACTCAGTGGATTGGTTTTGAACGACAGTTTCCTTGATTCCTGTTTCTTGGGGGAGAGCAGGCTGGCTTAACTGGAAGCTCACGAGAGCGATCTGCGCGATGTCTCCAAGCTTGCTAAGCAATCCCTTGTCCTCTGCCGAGTTATCACCAGCTTTCTCAGATGCGTTTGTCTCGGTTTGCTTACCTTGTTCGGAAAGCTTACTGAGAGTAGAGTTGTCGCTAACCGATTCAGCCACGGTCTTCTCAGGCGGCTTGGCTTCTGGCACTGTCTCAACAGGCTTATAGTCGCTTTCGTTCATGGCAGAACTGTACTCCGTAAAAGATCAACTGCCTCAACAAGCCGATCCCTTTGAGTATCGAGTACGGTGTTGGCCCCCTCTTTTACGCGCAGATCCCAGTTGTGAAGTAACGAGCACCAAGCCGCGTCAGGCCCCGTGTCGCCTAACTGTCGCGTAGACACATCGCATATTGCGGCAATTGTGACGAAAGCCTCAGCAACTCCATCCACACCCCCTACGGACCCATTCACGTCGTTTTCGTCTGGTGCTTGAGTCAAAATCGTAAACTGCTTTTGTAGTTCGGCATCGCACACCTTCTCGTGTATCAGGCGAGTTACTCCCTGCCGATACTTGCATTGGCTGGTGCAGTAGGTACAGCCTGCGAACGGAAGCATTGGCCTACGGTACTGCCCCGTCACGGCTTCCATATGCTCCTTCACCTTGCCGTCGGCAAGGTGCTCGCTAAACATCCTGGGGTAGCGCTGGTTGTAATTCACCGCCTCGATAAAGGTGGCCTTCTGAAGCCCCGTGTAGAACAGCGCCGCTCGACCGGGTTCTAGCTTGCCTAGGAAGTCCGACTGTTCGTCGTCCATGATCAGCGCGTTCGCGATGGACTCCCGGTCATGGGCGTCGCGAAGCTGGTGCGCGATCTGCACGTTGGTGTTACGGAGCGCGTCCGGAGCCAATTTGTTCGGACTCTGGTCCGCGATGATGAGCCCTTCCCCCAGGGCGCGTACCTCGGCGAGCATATTGCAGAACGCTTCGACCGACTTAGCCTTGGTGTCGGCCCCCGCGCCCTCTCCCGTGCCCTGCGACTCCGGCCGGCCTAAAACGTTGTGCGCTTCTTCGACGACAGTAATGTGTTTGAGGTCGCCCGATGGATTAAGCTCACGGTACTCCCGCAGAAGCGTGAGCAAGAACATCATCACGAGCGACTTGTCCTGAAGGTTCAGGTCATTAAGCTCCAAGATCGCGGGGCGTTCGAACAGAAAGCTGGCGGGTACCGAACGTTCGGCATCGAACATCATGCCGATGCTCCCGATTAGAAGTTGCTTGATGCGCCCGGTCGTCGCGGCGACGATGTTGCTCTTCATCTCGCCTGCATAGTTTCGATCTTCGGCAACTTGACCGACCATCTCGTAGAAGTCGGCCATGCGCGGGAACCGCCTACCGTACTGGGTCTCCGGGTCGTAGACGTCCGTCGAAACCCACCAGAACTTCTTATAAACTCTCTCAAGAGCCTCAGCAAGAATGGAAGGCAGGAACGGGAGCGGCGGCAAAGCCGCCTCGAAACAGGCCTGCAACCGATTGGTGTGGGCCTCAACCCGCATTCTGGGCAAGAGTTCAAAGGGATTCAGCCGTATTGGCGCACAAGTCTCGTTGCCAAGCGTATACACCGAGAGGCTGGTCGCAAACTCAGGATTCGCCAAAAGACCCCGATACTCCTTCTTCGCGGACTCGATCACCATAAACGGAATCTTATGGTCGATCCAGAACTGGTGAAGAAGGTTGAGGATCGAGGTGGTCTTGCCGCTTCCTGTAGACCCGGTGACGAGAGCGTGTTTCTGGAAGGCGCGAATCGGTAACGAGGCGATTCCACCCGCATGAAACCGACCGAGTTCGATGTGGTCGGCAGGCTTGATTTCCTGACGTGGTCCGGGATGAAAGTCGGGGGGTCGTTGCTTGACCTCTACGCCCAGAACGCCCCCGCGCACATTGATCGGCAGACGGAACGCCGTAGTTGCGCCACGAGCGTCCATGAGGAAGGGCATACGCTCTAAGTCCATTGACGGAAGCCCTGGAACCCGCATTTCAACCTCCGAAGCGTAATCGAAGGCGAGATCGTTGCAGATTTTCGCTGCCAAGCTGGTTGACAAAGAAACCACCTGGACGCCTGAAGAGATGACCTCGGACTCACCAATGGGCTTTTCCGAAGGCGCGTCTTCGCGAATATCGCTTGCAAGACTGTAAGCGATCTGCCGAGCGGACCCTTCTCGCGCAGAAAAGCAGTAGGTGGCGCAGAGAAAAGGTTGGGTTAAACGCCGGAGATTGATCGCGTACAGCCGAGATGCCCATCGAAGTTGAGGATCGGTCCGATTTTGGGATGCACGAACCTGGACTCCACCCATCCCAGTTGAAGAGGTCGTTGCCTGTTGAGCTATGGTCTCGCCTTCACGGGCCGCATCCGCAAAGAGCGTCTGCTCCTTCTTTTTGAGTTTGGTGGGTTGCAAAATGACGCAGAGCGACGAGGCGCAAGGCTGTGCCGTGAGCGCGCCTAGGGCAATCAGATAGCTTCCTCCGGCACCCAGCCAAGGATGAATGGCAAAAAGGGTCGGGAGTTCTCCAGCGGCAAGGTTCGCAGGTTGGCACACGAACGCCGGTGGGAAATCGAATGTACTGTTCTCCTTTTTGTAGGACACGTTGAAAATCTGCTGGCGCACCTCGAAGCAACTGCCGGACTCTCCCTCAGTAATCGCGGTTAGGTCTGATTGGTACTGTGCCAAAGCTTCGCGGCTCAACCGTTCCGGTTGAAGGCCGAACGTTCTTAGCGTCGTTTCAAGATCGTGAAGGAACGTTTCCGCGCCTTGCTTCGCCTCGCGAATTCGAACGAGAAAGAGGATCGCGAGACGTCCCCCTTGGTCGAGTCCTGACGAACTCGGCACCCAATCAAAGCGAAGGGCATAAGTTGCGTCCGTTTGTTCCCGCCACATACTTGCGATAAACTGCGCCCAGCGGCGATGGTGCTCAGGCAACCGCTCGTTCGGTTCTGCTCCGAGAAGTGTATGGTCGGTCAGGAAGTCAGGCAGAAAGGGCAAGGAAAAGCCAAAGGTTCGGCTCTCTTTTGGCTCCGCTCCAATCGCCGTCATCGTTCTAATATCCGCCCTTGTTCTTGTCCTTCAGGTTGCGGATGAACTCCTTGATAGTTTCCCGTTGGAAGTAAGCGATGACCGCGCCTGCGATCAGAATAGGAGCGAGAACACCCATCTGAGCGACTAATGCGCCTCCGAGGCAGGATGCGATCAGGCCACCAATGCCGGCGGCAAAGGCGGTGGTCGTTGCGGCCGAGCTTTTCTGATGCGCATAGGCCAAAACGCCACCCGCTACGACATCGCGCGCCCACTCACTGGGATCGACCTTCGTCGCGTTTTCGATGTCGGCGTGAACCTCGTCGAGAATCTTGTCGCGTTCATAATCCGTGAGGTTTGGATTGGAGAGCGCCTCCTGCCCATAGGTGACCGAACGTTTGAGACGGCGCATCACTCGCGGGTTGAGCGTTCCAATCAACCTACTGTAACTCTCGGATGAACCTGCGGACTGCCCTTGACCATAGGTGCTTGAGTTGCTCGTGCCCGAGGAGCGGTTCACCGAATCCTGCGCGATCTCGCCACTTAGGCCGAAGTCTTCGATGAAGAGGAGCGAGTAGCTCACTAGTTCTTGGATGCGCGCCAAGTCTTCAGTAGCCTGAGCGGTTTTGAGGTTTCCGCTCACGTAGGGACGGATCATGCCAAGAAAGATGCCGGGAAGGCTTGCGACATAGTTCATCATCGCCCCGTAGGTTTTGAACGCCAACACGAGGCAGACCAGCGTTCCAATCCCAAGAAGTGGGGCGAAGAGGCTGAGAACGGGAACCTGAGACAGAATGGCTCCGCAGAGTGGCAGGATCGGAACGGCAAGAAGGATGTAGAGCAGAAGGCGGTCCTGTTGCTTGAATGCCTCCGCGACGTGCCCCGCCATCTGGCCGACGAAGTGCGCCCGGACGGGGGAAGCAGGGCCGTTGGGCCCCTGCGGAAGGAGCCGATCCACCTCCCTGTAGATTCTTTGAAGGGCCGCGTCCTGCCGCACCACCTCCAGCGAACCTAGGTTCCTGAGCTTCCCAACCAGATCATCTTGGCTCGGCTCTTCGAAGTTCTGACGGGAAGAGCCTTGCGGGTTCTGCGCGTAGAACTTGGCCCCTGAGTCCCCCAAATCTTCATACGAGTTGGAAGCTTCCCGTGGATCGGTTCCATCAGACTCTCGCACCTCGCCATCCTGTGACTTAGCGGTGTTCGGCACCAGAGTGCGGAACGCCTCCGTGATCGTGCTCTGTCGAGCCTGATAGTCGGCGCGGAGTTGCTCGCTCGCCTTGCGCGGATCGTACCGAGCCATGAGTTCCTCATAGCTTTCGACAATTTCTTCTTGAGACGCACCTTCAGGCAAGTCGAGCGTTTCCAGGGCTTCGTGAATAGTCATCGTGGCTGTTCTTTAAAGACGGTACGTGTACGGCCTTGCTGGATGTTTTCGGGAGTAGCATAGCACAACAATTTAAGCGCGTCTGTTAGTGGTTGAAAAAGCGCAAAATCGCATTGCGAACCCTCATCCAAACCTCTTCATCGCCTTATCGTCTCCTCTGCCAACGCGGTTGGCAGAGGAGACGAACAGGCGATGCTTAGGAGGTGAAGAGGCGGCGCGACCCTAAAGGGGCGGCCCAGGCGGGCCGATAAGAGTCTCGTGGCGAAGGCGCGGCTCGGGGGATTGGTATCTTCGGTGCGCGGGGGGTTGGGGGGAATCGTGGTGCTGGACGGGCGGGGACGCTCTTCGTCGAGTAGCATATAACGACGTGGGTAATTCCATGCGAGGCTTTCCGATG
>CAXTOO010000265.1:0-5217 GCA_964245875.1 uncultured Fimbriimonas sp.
GGAACCGTGCGAATGCCGTGTCGTATACGGCAAGTGCTTCGTCGAGAATACCGACAGCCTTCGTGGCGTTGGCCTTCTCCTGGGCGTTCGCAATCCCTGACGCTACGAGCCGAGACACGCCGATTCCGCCCTGTCCTGCTCGAGCCGAGCGCTGAGCGATGCGACGCGCCATCACCGAGCCGAAGGCGAGGCGCAGGGCGCGGAAAACGTGATAGCTCGACTCATGGAACGCACCCATGTTCGATTCGGGGAACTCTGAACGTACAAGCTGCGCTTGCTTGAGGTACATCGGCAGTTTGCGGTCGATCTCCTTCTGCACCTTGGCGTCGGCCTTCGCATCCTGCCCGGTCATCTTGTCGAAGAGGCCGTCAAGCTCCTCGTCGTATTCATCGAGGAGTCTCACTTCTGCGCTTAGATTCGCCATCTGTTGTTCTCTGCAAGATCGAACTGCCTTCGCACTTCGATCTTGCGTCTTTGGGTTAAACCAAAGACACTATAACGAACCGTCCCAACAGAGGCAATGGCCTCTTAAGGCCATTCTCGCGTGGCCTGACCGGGCCACGCGAGAATGGGGCGATGATATTTCGACAGTGTAAAAAAAGCTAATGACGATGTATTTCTTCAATGTCTAGACTCCTTGCCGTGCACGTCTCAAGGAGTGCCCAGGTTGCCAACATCCCAAGAAGAGGCATAGGGCTTGCCCACGTTGATGTTGAACGTCTTCGAGCCTCCGCTGATGTAGTGGATAGTGAGCGTGTAGCTCTTATTAACAGGCACGTTGTTGAAGGAAAAGCTGCCCTTGAGATAGTAGAACGGAGCCGTCGTCACCATGTGCTGTCCGTTGCCGTCAAGCGTGACCTTGTCAGCATGGTTGGCAGGCCAACCTCCATAGGCGGCACCGTCGACGGACGTGGTAGTAGACCAGGGCCAAGCCGAAGCGAGGGACGAGACGGACGTGGCGGCGAGCACCGCGAGGGCGAGAGCGAGAGTCTTCTTCTGGATCATTGAGTTTCCTCACGATCACTCTAAACCCTTATGTCGGCAGCCGACAATCGCCCTTCGCGCCCAATCTTTACTGGCCCTTGCGGGCCATCCACGCCGCTTGGACCGTCGCAGCAGCGTTCGCGATCTCCGCGCGGCGGGTGAGGACACCGCGGGCGTACACGTTGTCCAGGTGGCGTTTTACGGTGTGCTTGGAGCACGACAGCGCCTCGCCGACCTCCTCGTTGCTCAAACCCTGCGCCGCGTGGACTAGGACTTCCAACTCGCGGTCGCTCAGGAGTGCTACCGCCGCGGCCACTGGATCCTGGGCGACCGGAACGGTCGGTGCCCAACTCGTGAGAGCAACCTGTTGTCGGCGGATCTCCGCAACGAGTCGCGCAGGGTCGTTCCGCACCGGCAGCAGGCCCTGCAACACGGCCACGAACCGCTTCACATCGTGGATCGCCTGGTTCCGGCTCGCGGCGAGCGCCGCGGCCTCGGCGCACCGCCGCTCCCCTTCCGAGGCACATCGGCGGCGCATGGCGTCCGCCACCCGCAGGGCGAGCCACTCCATCGCCGCGAGGTGCGCCTCGCCGTAGGCCCCGCTCGCGTACGCCTGAACCGACAGTACGCCTTCTGGCAGTTCCGATGTGGCGGCGTCGATCCAAAGAGGCCAATGGAGGGCAGAGCCGGACTGGGTCTTCGCGTTCGCGAAGGAGGAGAGCACGAGGCCCGCGCGGTCCTCCGGGGCGACCATCACCACGGGCCGGCCGGTCTTCGCCACGCGGCTCGTCGGGCCGTCGCCCATCGGGTACGGCTCCGGCGTGTCGAAGTGGTCGCCCTCGCAGTTGTACACGAAGTGCAGGCCGGCGGGGTCGCGCCGCACGAGGCAGACGTAGAAGGCATCCAGCGGCACCAGGCGCGCCGACGCCCTCTGGATGGCCTCGTAGAGCGCCACCTCGGAAGGATAGGAGGCGGCCATGAGCCTTTCGGCGTCGAGGAAGTCTTCGGCGGAAGGGAGGGAGACGGCGAGCGGCGAGGATTCCAGGAGAGAGGCCATTCGAGGATCGGAGGTCACGCTCGGCGCGCGACGAATATAGACCTTAGTCTAACCGCGAGAGGGTCTTGTGGGAAGAAGGAAAAGCCTTCTAAGATAGACTTGTATCAGGATGATGAGGAGCCAATCGACCGCCGAGCCGGTCCTCGCCGTCCGGCGGGGGACGGTGGACGACGCGCGGGCGATGGGGCGGGTGGCGTACCGGGCGGTCGACCTCGACGAGGACCGCGCGGAGGAGGAGTGCCGGCGGATCGTGCGGGAGCCGTTCGCCTTCTCCGTGGTCGCCACGAGCCGCCTGCCGGGCACGCCCGAGCGGCTCGTCGGCGTGGTCAACGGCGTCCTCCTGCGGCCCGCGTTCTCGAGGGCGCTGCTCGGGTCCGCGACGCCGTTCTTCCACAACCGGGTCCGCGAGACGCGGACCCGGCCCTTCCCCGACGAGGCGGAGGTCGCCCGCGCGAACGGCGGCGGGGGGCAGGACCTCTTCCTCGCGCACTACGCGATGGACGGCGGTCTGACGAACGAGGAGGCCACCCGCGTCCGGCTGGCGCTCGTGTTCTCGTTCGCCGAGCGGTTCGGGGGGAACCGGGCGCGCCGCATCCTGGTGGAGACGGTGGGCTGGGAGAACACGGTGATGGCGACGAGCGGCGGCTTCGAGGCGCTGAACTCGTACCTCGGCTGGCGGGAGGCGCACGGGGTGATCGAGCGCGACGGGCCGCACCTGCTCGGGGTCACTTTGGAGGGGGCGATGGCGGTGCAGAGCCTGCACCTCGCGCGGCTTTTGCAGTACCGTCCGCCGCGGCTCCGGCTGCCCAAGGTCGCGCGCGAGATCCTGCGCCTCGCGCTCGACGGCCTGCCGGACGTCGTGATCGCCGAGGCTCGCGGGGTGACGGTGAAGGCGGTCGGGAGCGTGTGGACGCGGGCGTTCGGGACGGCGGAGCGGGTCTTGCCGAGCCTCTTCGACGCCGAGGCGTCGGGCGGCAAGTCGTTCCGCCGCCTCGCGCTGCTGGCGTACCTGCGTGACTACCCCGAGGAGCTTTGGCCCTACGAGCCTCCGAATCCGGCCCCCCTCTCCCCTCCGGGGGAGAGGGGTTTGAGGTGAGGGGTCTCTAGGTCGAGCGCAAAACGCGCGTCCGAACATGGTTGATTTTTCGATGCCTTACGGAGTGACCACGCACCGTTCTGACCACACACTACAAAAAATTTTAGAGTCAAGTACACCGTCCCTACAGCCCCGGTTCGTCCGACGCGGCCTGGAGGAAGCCCAGGCAGTTCGCGACGTGCTCCTCCACCGTGAAGCCGGTGTGGCCGGCCCTAAGGAGCGAGGACGAGGAGGGTTCAGGCCCGGCGGCGGCGCAGGAGGGCGAGGGCGGCAAGGCCCAGCGCGGCGAACGAAGCGGGTTCGGGAACGGCCTGGAGGTGGCCCTTGATCGAGGTCGTCGAGGAGGAGTCGCCGTAGTTGCCGGATTGGGCGTAGGTCCCGTCGCCCGCGAGGTTCGCGTAGCTTCCGGTGCCGCCGACGTACGTCCAGTCCGTGACCACCGAGTAGACGTCGGGGTTGTTCGGATCGCCGGCTCCGACGACGCCCGCAAAGTCGAGCGAGAGCGTGAGGGAGTCGGCGGGGTTCACGCCGGCGTAGGTCACGAGAAAGGTGTTCTCGACGTAGTCGTCGGTCTCGACGTACGTGGCGAGCGCGGCGAGGCCGGGGTGGGACTGGAAGACCACCGACTCGGTGAAGACCATGTGCAGGGGGTCCGTGAGGTCGAAGGAGCCCGCGGACACGAGGGTGAGGTTGACGGCGTGGGCGGCGAGGGCGGCACCGAGGAGGGCGGCGAGGAGCGGGAGTCGAAGGAGGTTGGGGTTTCGCATGGGCTTTCGGGAGGGTGGTCGTGAGGGTCAGGCCTTGCGGCGGCGGCGCAGGAGGGCGAGGCCGCCGAGGCCCAGGGCGGCGTACGCCGAGGGCTCGGGCACGGCCTGGAGGCCCCCCTTGATCGAGGTCGTCGAGGAGTGGTCGCCGTAGTCGATGATCTGGGTGAACGTTCCGTCGCCGGAGAGATTCGCGTAGCTTCCGGTGCCGCCGACGTAGGTCCAGTCCGTGGCCGCGGTGTAGAGGTTGGGATCGTTCACGTCGCCGGCGAAGACGGCGCCCGCGGCGTCGAGCGAGATCGTGAGGGAACTGGCGAGGTCGGCGCTGGTGTAGGTCGCGAGGTAGGTGCCCGCGAGGAAGTCGTCGGTCTCGACGTAGGTGCCGAGCGCGGCGAGGCCGGGGTGGGACTGGAAGACCACCGACTCGGTCGTGATCCCGATCAGCGGGTTCGTCTCGTCGTAGAAGCCTGCGGACACGAGGGTGAGGTTGACCGCGTGGGCGGAGAGGGCGGCGGCGAGGGCGGCGAGGAGGACCGGGAGTCGAAGGAGGCTGGGGTTTCGCATGGACTTTCGGGAGGTTTGTTGTGGAGGTCAGGCCTTGCGGCGGCGGAGCAGCGCGGCCGCGCCGAGGCCGAGGGCTACGAGAGAGGCGGGCTCGGGCACGGCCTGGACCGAGAGGTTGTCGAGGGCGTAGTAGCCTTCCGAGCCGAGCGGCGTGACGAAGGAGAAGCGGAGGACGTCGTTGCCAGCGAGGGACGTGACGGGGATGCGGTAGCGCACGTAGTCCGCGGTGGGCGCCGGGCTCGTCAGGCTCAGGATCGTCGTCGCGCCGAAGGTGACCAGCGCGGACGAGGTCGGTGTCACGTTGTTCTCGAAGCCCGAGAGGGGATTCAGGTCGAAGCCCACGACGTACGACCGGCCCGCTTGGGTGGCGAGGGCTTGGCTTAAGCGCTCGTTTGCGGCGCCGAAGCCGATGGCGACGAAGACGTTTCCGTCGGACGCGAGCGTCTGTCCGTTCGGGCCGTTGATGGCGGTGGCCACCAGGGGCGAGCCGGTGGTCGTGTATCCGGTGAAGTCGTTGGCCTCGAAGCTGTTGTTCGCGACGAGGTTCTGGGCCGAGGCGGAGAGGGCCGCGCCGAGGGCGGCGGCGAGGAGCGAGAGTCGAAGGAGGATGGGGTTTCGCATGGCGCTTTGGCCCCTCACATCAGAATGCGGGAGGGCGCGAACCCAGTTTCCAGCCTTCACCGGGTGAGCAGAGGCCCTAGAGCGTGTTACGCACCTTGGAGCCATGGTCCTAATGCGCCGAGCATGAGGGT
>CAXTOO010000266.1:0-5152 GCA_964245875.1 uncultured Fimbriimonas sp.
CAAGCGTGGTGGGCGGTACTGGATTCGAACCAGTGACCCCTTCGGTGTGAACGAAGTGCTCTACCACTGAGCCAACCGCCCGGAAAGAACAGTATAGCCCGAACGGTCAACGCGAGGGAAGGGACATAATCCCGGATCGTGACCCCTTCCACTCCGTCCCCGCCCGAGGGGGCGGCAAAGGCCTTCGGCGTCGCGCCGGAGGAATTCCTCGGCGGTCGGGTGCGCCAGCACTGGCGCGTCCGTCGCCGGGGGCAGGCGCTCGTTCTGACGAGGTACCGGGAGTCGGAAGCGTCCATCCGGTACGAACTCAGGGTTCTCGACGCCGTCTCGGCTCTCGGCTGGCCCGTCCCGAAGGCGCTCGATGGCCCTCGCTTCATGGACGGCGAATGGTGGACCCTCGCCCCCTTCCTGCCCGGAGAGCCGCCCGTCGGCGATGGCGAGCTCCGGCAGCGCGGACGCCTGCTCGCGGAGTTCCATTCGAGCGTCGCCGCCCTGTTCCCCGGCCCGCGCCCGGGGTTCCGCCGAGTCGAGCGCGTGCTGGCCGACCCGGCGGTCGAGACCACCTTGGCGACGGTCGAGCCTCGTCTGGGGGAAGAAGCCGCATTCGTCCGCTGGCATCTCGAACGCGCCCGAGCAAGGCTCGAAGGAATCGACCTCGTCCGACGACCGGGGAGCCTGACCCACGGCGACTTCACCCCCTGGAACCTCCGCTACCAGGACGGTCGGCTCTCGGCGATCCTCGACTTCGAGCTGGCGCGCGAGGACCACCGGGTCGCCGAGTTCGCCCACGCCTGGCGGGGCAAGTACGACGCGGTGGTGCACGCCTACGACGAGGTGCTTCCGCTCGAACCGGAGGAGTGGGCGATCCTCACGCCGGTCTGGTGGCTCTTTCTCGTCGATCTCTGGTGCGGCAGCGTCCGGCGCGGAACTCCCGACGACGGCTGGGTCGTCGCCAAGCTCCGGGAACGCTCGCCGCTCATGGGACCGGACCGCGACGCCCGACCCTAAAAGGTAACCTTCGCCCATGCCCGAGCTGCCCGAGGTCGAGTCCGTCTGCCGCCTGATGCGGCGCACGATCCAGGGCAAGCCGATCCTCCGCGTCGAGGTCGTGCCCGACGAGATCGTGCTCTCGGGCCACCCGCCGGAGGCGGTCCACGCCGCGCTGCACGGCCGGACGGTGGTCAACGTCGGGCGTCACGGCAAGTTCTGGTGGCTGGAACTTGACGGTGACGGGCCGACGGTGTTCGGCCATCTGGGCATGAGTGGCTGGGTCCGCGAGGTTGGCACCGACGGCAAGCGGCTCCACTCGCACGGCAAGGCGCCCCTGGTGGACGCGAACGGTCGGCCACGCTTCATGAAGCTGCTGATCGAGGTGGAGGGCGGTGGCGTCGCCTTCACCGACTCGCGCCGCTTCGCCCGCATCTGGCTCGGCGAGTCGTCCGAGACCGACAAGCAGGTCAAGCGCCTCGGGCCGGACGCCTTCGAGAGCCTGCCCTCGGCGAAGGAGCTTGTGGCGAAGCTCGCCAAGCGCAAGGCCCCGATCAAGGCGGTGCTCCTGGACCAGAAGGCGTTCGCTGGAATCGGCAACTGGATCGCCGACGAGGTGCTCTACCAGGCGAAGATTGCGCCCAAGCGGCTCGCCTCGTCGCTCTCCGAGCGGGAGGTTGCCGCGCTCCGCAAGAGCATCCAGGAGGTCCTCGCCCACGCCGTCGAGGTTGACGCGGACTACGAGCGGTTCCCCGAGACCTGGCTTTTCGAGCACCGCTGGGGCGGTGGGAAGGGCGCGGAGCGGTTCGTCGGCGGGGAGATCGTCCGCGAGACGGTGGGCGGCCGCACCACGGCCTGGGTGCCGGAGAGGCAGAAGTAGAGACCTACGTTCTGCCCGACGAAGCCGCCACCAAGGCGCTCGGCGCGGCCCTCGCCCGTCGCCTCGCGCCCGGAGACGTTGTTCGGCTCGAGGGGCCGCTCGGAGCGGGGAAGACCACGCTCGTACGAGGCCTGCTGGAGGCTTTGGGCCACGAAGGCCCCGTGCGTTCGCCCACCTTCAACCTGCTTCAAGCCTTTGAGACGGAGCCGCCCGTGCTCCATGCCGACCTCTACCGGGTCGCGAGCGCCGAGGGCACGGGGCTTGAGGACTACCTCGACACCCACGTCGTGCTCGTCGAGTGGCCCGACCGACTGCCGGAGGACGATGCCCACTGGCGCGTCGAGATCGCGTTCGACGGCGAGGGACGGATTGCCCGCATCACCGTTCCGCGTAAGGGCGGGGTTCAATAGGGCGGTGAGGTTCGGATGGCTCAACAGCGCGGCGTTGGGTGAGTGTGCCTTCCAACGGCTCGACCAAGCGTTGATCCTCCTCGACTCGGGTCTGGTATAAGCATGGCCGCTCGTCGCGTACACGTCGGGCGTGGCCGTGGAGTGCGCGGTTCGGGCAAGACGCAAGGTCGTGTCCAATAACTTCAACTCGAGCCATCACCTTTCGGAACTCGCGACCGAGGCCAACTACTCGAGTCGCCTTCGGGGAGAGAGTCTGCCGCGATTCAACGCCGATCTGGGCCAGGCCGACCGGCCTTGGGACAATCTCTTGCGGTACTGTTCCGCATCGGCGTACCTGGAGTTCCTAGACCGAAGGATCGTGAAGATCGAAACGCCGTACAGTCGCGTAAAATCGAGCGAACTATCTGAGCGCGTCGGAGAGACGGAGACCGCGCGCCGCTTTGCGGAGGAGACCTACGTCGTTTCGGCTCGTCTCGTAAGATACGGAGAGTCCTTCTGGAGAGATCGATGACCTTGCAACCCCTACAACTCCAACTCCAACGTGCGCTCGGCCTTCCGCCCGAGTGGGTTATCGTGCGACGGATCGGCGTCGGCAAACGACCGCTCATCACGCTGATCGATCCCTCCTTCGAGCCGCAGAACGAGCTGGAGCGTCAAAGAGCCGTCCGTCGCAGGCTACAGGAAGCGGGCATCGACCCCAACGAACTGGGCTTCATCATGACAAACACCCCCGAGGAAGAAGACGCCTTGCGAGAGGATGTGCTGGACGATCCCGAGGAAGGCTCGGCCCAGGCGCTATGACGCTCCGCGTCGGCATCCTCTCGACCGCCCACATGCACGTGGCGAGCTACGTGCAGTCGTTCGGCATCCACCCGAGGGCCGAGATCGTGGGTGTGCTCGACCTCGACGCCGGACGGGCGGCCCGGTTTTCTGAACAGAACGGCGTGCCCACGTTCGAGCGGTTCGATGACCTTTTCGACGCCTGCGACGCCGTCTGCATCGGCAGTGAGAACAACCTCCACGCCGACTTCGTCGCGAAGGCCGCGGCGGCGGGCAAGCACATCCTCTGCGAGAAGCCCCTCGCCGCGAGCGAGCCCGACGCCCGGCGCATCGAGGAGGCCATGAACGAGGCGAACGTCATCCTGATGACCGCCTTCCCCTGCCGCTTCTCGCCCGCCTACGCGCGGCTTAAGGAGCGGGTCGACCGGGGCGAGATCGGGCGGGTCCGCGCCGTCTGCGCCACGAACCGGGGCACGAACCCTGGCGGCTGGTTCGTCCAGAAGGAGCTCAGCGGCGGCGGCGCGATGATCGACCACGTCGTCCACGTCGCGGACCTCCTGCGCGACCTCCTCGGCGGCGATCCCGTGCGGGTGCAGGCCCAAACCGGCAACAATGTCTACCGCCAGGACTGGGAGGACACCGCGATGGTCACGATGGAGTGGCCCGACGGCACCTTCGCCACGCTCGACTCCTCGTGGTCCCGCCCCGCGGGATTTAAGACCTGGGGTGACGTGACGATGACCGTCGTCGGAGAGGAGGGCACGATCGAGCTCGACATGTTCGGCCCGGCGGTCGGCGTGTACGGCCCTACAGGCTACCGGTCGGCCGCCTACGGCTCGGACCTCGACGCCGCGATGGTCGACGCCTTCGTGCGCGCCTGCCTCGACGGCACGCCGGTTCCGACCACGATGCACGACGGCCTCCAGGCGGCACGGATCGCGATGGCGGGCTACCGGAGCGTCGGGGCGGGCGAGCCGGTTGGACTCTGAATCCCCCTCCTCGTTTTCTCGCGACGTGATTTCGCGATTCTCGTCCCCTTCGCGCCGCAGAAAACGAGGAGGGGTGACGTCAGCGCATCGTGCGCCGCCATTCGTAAACCATCCGCTCGTAAGAGGCCCTCAAAACGTTCCCCCGCCCGTCGACCCTGAAGACGAAGGGGGCGGGAGGGCGGACCTTCTTGCCGCCGTATGTCAGGACCGGTAGCTCGACGGTGAGGCGCGAGCCGTCCCAGCGGTAGCTTCCCCTCCCGACGATGGCGGTGCCGTCGCACTGCACCACCGCCGCGCCGTCGGCGAGGAGGCGCGTCTCGCAGGCCTTCGCGCCCTCCAGGGGGAAGCGGCCCGCCCAGCGGCCCTGCACGTCCTGGCCCGCGCAGCCTGCCGCCAACAGGGCCGCGAGGAGCGTAGGACGAAGACGAACCATGGCACTCACCATACCGGTCGCGCACGACTTCATCTGTCCCTGGTGCTGGGTCGCGCTCTTCCAGGCCAAGCGCCTGACGGAGGAGTTCGGCGCGGAGATCGACTGGAAGGGGTACGAGCTTTTCCCTGAAGAGCTCGCGTGGCCCGAGCCGGGCGCGCCCGCACCGGAGCCGCCCGCGAACAAGCCGCCCGTCCCCTCCCGTCTCGACTTCATCCTCATCGCCGACGACCTCGAACTGCCGACCGCCGTGCGGCCCAAGGGGATGCGGACTCACAACGCCCACGAGGCGCTGGAGTACGCGAAGACCGAGGGCAAGGCCGATGCCTTCGCGGAAGCTCTGTACCGAGCCTACTGGGAGTCGGGACGCGAGATCAACAGCCCCGAGGTTCTGCGCGAGCTTGCCACGGGCGTGCTGGACGACGTCGACGCGATGGCCGCCGCCGTGTCCGAGAAGAGGTTCGCGGGGGAGATCGTGGGATTCGACGACGACGCCTACGCGGCGGGCGTGTACAACGTGCCGACCTACTGGATCGGCGGCGAACGATACGCCGAGCAGCCCTACGCGGTGCTGAAGAAGGCGGTCGAAAAGCTCTCTTGAGCAAGCGCCAAACCCTTGTAGCGGCAGGGCTTGCCCTGCGGGAAACTCTCAGCGTCGCCCCGCCGACGAACCTTG
>CAXTOO010000267.1:0-3849 GCA_964245875.1 uncultured Fimbriimonas sp.
TGCCGAAGATCGCGATGATGAGCCGCTCTTCGGCGGTCATCTCGACCTGGCCCTTCGGCGCGACCTTGCCCACGAGGATGTCCTCGGGGCGGACTTCGGCGCCGATGCGGATCACGCCGTTCTCGTCGAGGTCCTTCAGGGCCTCCTCGCCGACGTTCGGGATGTCGCGGGTGATCTCCTCCGGTCCGAGCTTGGTGTCAACCGCCTCGGCCTCGTGGCGCTCGATGTGGATCGACGTGTACACATCGTCCTTCACCATGCGCTCCGAGATGAGGATCGCGTCCTCGTAGTTGTAGCCGTTCCACGGCATGAACGCCACGAGCACGTTCTTGCCGAGGGCGAGCTCGCCGCCATCGACGCAGGCGCCGTCCGCAAGGGCGTCGCCCTTGAGGACGACCTGATTGAGGTCGCAGACCGGTCGGTGGGTGAAGCAGGTCGACTTGTTGCTCTGCACCATGTGCATGAGCTCGTAGCGATCCACCTCGCCCTCCGCGGTGGTCACGCGGATCTCCAGCGCGGTGACGTAGGTCACCTTGCCCGGACGCTTGGCGATGACCGCCGCGCCGGAGTCGACCGCCGCCACGCGCTCGTAGCCCGTGCCCACGACCGGCTTGTCCGATCGGAGGCAGGGAACGGCCTGACGCTGCATGTTCGCACCCATGAGGGCGCGGTTCGCGTCGTCGTTCTCCAGGAACGGGATGAGCGCCGTCGCCACCGAGATGATCTGCACGGGCGAGACGTCCATGAGGTCGATCTGGTCGCGCCGCACGATGGGGTAGCTCGCGCCGCCCACGTCGCCGCCGGCGCACCGGACCTGGACGCGCTCGGCCTTGATCAGGCCCGCGTCGTCCGCCTCGACGTCCGCCGGGGCGACGAGCTGGCCCGTCTCCTCCTGCGCCGTCATGTAGATGATCTCCTCGCCGACGACGCCTTCCTTCACGCGGCGGTACGGCGTCTGGATGAAGCCGAACTCGTCCACGCGGGCGTGGCTCGTGAGCTGCGAGATCAGGCCGATGTTCGGCCCTTCCGGCGTCTCGATGGGGCAGATGCGTCCGTAGTGCGAACGGTGGACGTCGCGGACCTCGAGCTTCGCCGAGTTGCGCTGAAGGCCGCCCGGTCCGAGCGAGGAGAGACGGCGCTTGTTCGTCAGCTCGCTGAGCGGGTTCGTCTGGTCCATGAAGGTCGACAGCTGGTTGGAGCTGAAGAACGACTTGATGGAGGCCGAGACGGGCTTGACCGAAAGAATGATGCCCGGCAGGAGGTTCTCCTGGTCCGTGCTGGTCATGCGCTCGCGGGCCACCTTCTCCATGCGGACGAAGCCGAGGCGAAGCTGCGACGCGAGAAGCTCGCCCACCGAGCGGACGCGCTTGTTCTTAAGGTCGTCGATGTCGTCGCGGTCCGCCTCGCGGTTCACGTACGGCACCATCTTCACGAGGATCGTGATGAGGTCCTCGGCGGTGAGCGAACGCGCTTCAAGCGGGAGGTCGATGCCCAGCTTCGTGTTGAGGAACCGCCGTCCGACCTTGCCCAGGTCGTAGCGCTTCACGTCGAAGAACAGGCCGTAGACCAGCTGCTTCGCCGCGTCCTCGTTCGCCGCCTCGCCCGGACGGAGCCGCTTGTAGATGTCGAGCAGCGCCTCGCGGGCGTTGGCGGTCGTGTCGGCGTCGAGCGTCGACTGCGCAAGGGGGAGCGTCTCGATCACGGTGATCGTCTCCAGCTCCATCGACGCGATGAGCCGCGCCGACTCCATCTCGATCTTCTCGCCCTTGCGGACGATGAGCTTCCCTTCCTTGTCGAGGATGTCCTCCATCGCCGTGCGGCCGATCAGCTGCTCCGGCTCGGGCTCCTTGTAGGTCGTCGGCGTCGTGAAGATCTTGAGGATGTCCTCGTTCGTGCCGAGCGGCGTCTCGACCCACGCCTTGCGGTCGCGGTACTCCGGCGCGATCGCCGCGACGTCGTCGGCGTTCATGACCTTGCCCTGCTCGACGATGACCTCGCCGGTCTCCTCGTCGGCCACGGCCTCCAGGATGCGGCGGCCGGTGCAGTCCGCGAGCTTGCGGAAGTGGCGTCCACGACCCTTCTCGAAGTAGTAGAGCGCCTTGATCAGCTGCGTGATCGGCATCTTCTTCGTGGTCGAGATCTGCGTGCGGACCACGAAGTTCGCGTCCGACTCGACCTCCAGCCACGGCCCCTCGGTGGGGATGATGCGGCCCGACACGACGACCTGCATGGAGGTGTCGACGCCCTCCTCGAAGTACAGTCCCGCCGAGCGCGAGAGCTGCGACACGATGACGCGCTCCCGGCCGTTGATGATGAACGTGCCCTTGTCGGTCATGAGGGGCAGGTCGCCGAGGTAGACCTCGGACTCGATCATCTCTCGGTCGCGCCCGCCGAAGCGCACGATCGCCTTGATGGGCGCCTCGTACGTCATGTCGCGGTCGCGGCAGTCCTGGAGACTATACTTAGGCTCGCCGAGCGTGAAGCTCACGAGCTCGATGTAGTTGGTCTGGGTAAAGTCCCAGATGGGGCTGAACGTCTTGAACAGCTCCGGCAGTCCCTCCTCGAGGAACCACTTGTAGGAGTTGAGCTGAAGCTCGATCAGGTAGGGGACCTCTAGGAATCGGCCGATTCGCTTAGAGGAGGGCTGAATAGTTCTCAATTGACCTCCATGACGCGCATTTGGGTGACCTTAAACTGTACCTCTTACCGGGTGAGGTAAAGCAATCCCTCGGCGAGTCCGATTTACCAGCCGTTAAGCTTTCGAAGGTCTTCAAAAGCAACGTTGATCTCTTTCATCCGCTCCTCCGCGATGGCAGCGAGGTCAGGCGGCAACCCCGACAGTAGGTCGGGATGGTATCGCTTGACCAATCCACGATATGTCGCAGTAGCTTCGTCACGGGTGCAGCCCGGACTAAGACCGAGCACGACATAGCAGCGCGGTACCGCCCGCGGGTTCGTTTGCGTTCGACTTCCGGCTCTTCCTGGCGGAACATGCTGCCGGAACTGGCTATGAGCAGTACCCCTGAGCCCTACAAGCGCCTGCGCGGCGGCGACCGAGCTAACTTGGAGGTGGATATTGAGTCCTCCGGACGAGGACAGCACCGTCCTCCCGTATTGCATGACTGGGATCTCGCGGTTGTTCGAAAAGCGGCGGTCTGGCGTGCCGTTCTTGTTCACGTAGAGGTAGGTCGTTCCGACTCGCGTGGCGTCGCCAGGTACGAATCCAGACTCAACGAACTGGTCGAGCGAAAAGCCGACGTTCAGCGCGTCGTACTCGACTGCGCCGTAGCGACCTTGGCCATAAACGAGGAGTCTATCTGGCATGAAGTACAGCTTCTGTTCGCCGACGTCGATGCACCAAGGTTTGATGTTGGTCGAGATCAGCGGCGGCTCCATTTGGCTGACGGTCGCGCGCCTGCGGTCAACTAGGGTTTGTGCTCCAGCATTCCGCTTCCAGTCGGCGGTCTGTGCGTTGGCCGCTACGCGCCAGATCACCTGGGTGGAAGCGAACCGGCCGAGTACCGCGTTCATCTCGCGCCAACGAGCCTCACCGGAGGAATCCAGTTCGAACAGGAGCGAGTAGGTCCTCGCCTTGCGGTCCGCATGCGCGACATAGGCCAAGGCGAGTAGCCAGAGCAGCCCAGACGCGAACGGTAGCCATGCTGCGGCGAGTGACGTGAGGAGAGTGGAGACGATTGCGATCGGCAGAACGATCCTCATGGCGCCCGGGCGGGTGACCGCCTCGTTGATCGCGCTTAGGAGTTGTTCGGAGCGCTGGTCGATGAGGCTTCCCGCATCAACAGTTGAGACGGTCTGGAATGAGGTGGACGACTGGGAGGCGGACGGGGC
>CAXTOO010000267.1:3859-5138 GCA_964245875.1 uncultured Fimbriimonas sp.
CCATCACCTTCCAACGATAATTTTGAGCGGCACACGGTTGACGCGACTCCGGCATTGTCTGAGGAGTTTCTGCGCGGCCTTACCGACGAGCTGGGGCGACCACCGCGTCCCTGAGCGTATCCACCACCAATTTTCTGACGATAGTAGACGCCACCGCCACCGATGTTCACGAAGGTGCCACGACTGTTTGTCGAGACGCGGAAGCCCTTCACACCGGTCGAGAACCCGATGCCGCTCTTGGACACGTTGACACGGAATGCCTTGCTGCCGAACGACTTGCGGTATCCCCAGCCCACGCGCGCATTGTACAGCAACGCTCTATGCCACCCGATGGTAGGGCGTCCTCGTACAGCCCTTTGCCTATTGCAGTTCGGGCCTCGGTACGCTCACTTGGTCACGTTGCTTCCGCGGATCGTTAAGACCAGCTCTCGCATTGATACTGAACTTAAACTGCTCAAAAGCTTTCTTGAACTCTTCGGCGCATTCGGGGCAAAGTTTTCGCAAGGTGTACTCCAGCGCCGGGGCTATGTAACCCCCTCCAACCTTGTACACCTCACCGCGAGCGAAGCCAACAAAATGAGGATCGGGCGGAATCTCAGATTCGGAAAATCCCAGCGACTTCAGACACAAGTCGCAAAGGTGCATGGTGATTGAAGGTATACGTCGATCGTATACCTGACCAATCGCCATTTTCTATGCGGCGGGTGGCCGGGACCTCAGACCTCCTCCTGGTGGGTGGACACCTACAAGGGGATGGTTCGTGCCCCGCAGCCCCGTGCTCTTTGCTCCACCTTCGCACGGGGCACTTCGGCACAAACATCCTCGTGAACCGTGCCACCCCACCTTCTTCCTAATCGATCGTCCAGGGACACAGGTCCACCGGGATGACCGTCTCCTCTCCCTGGTAGGCTCGCGCGCTGCTCCAAGGCCAGTCGAGATAGGTTTCGCACAAACCCTTCCGCACGGGATTGTTGTGGACATAATGAATCTCCGCCCACGCCGCCCGCGCCGTGAACAAGTTCCGATCTTGGCCGCCCGGCTACAAGTCCTTCGGCGTCAGCCCCGTCTTCTTCGCGACGCGCGCCAGCATCCTGGGGCCGATCTCCTCGCCATCGTGGAACGCGAACACGAAGTCGGGCCAGTCCGGACGGGAGAGCGTGCGGTGCGAACTGGCCTGACGCTTGACCGCCCATCCGATCTTGAGGAGGGCCGCCAAGACTCGCGTGGCTTTGGCCGAAGGCCAGTCGCTCATGCCGTTACGAGCAGGCGGATCGACTGA
>CAXTOO010000268.1:0-5126 GCA_964245875.1 uncultured Fimbriimonas sp.
GCCGACGCACTCACGGAACGCGCAGGTCGCGACCCGCACCCTGCGCGAAGAGGCCTTAAGAGCCTCTAACGAAAACTTCTTCGTCCTCGTGCGGTCGTAGAGCCATGAAGGAAGTGCTGGACGAGCGGCTCTGGCGGCGCGCGGAGCCGCTCTTGCCCAAGCCGCCGCCTCGCCCGAAACCGAGTGTGCCTGGAGGGCATGCTCTACTCGCTTCGCACGGGCTGCCCCTGGGAGTACCTTCCGAGGGAGACTCGACTGGCTAAGGGCGAGCGTGCCCGCCAAAAGGGGGGCGAGGCGACGGGCCCGAGCCCCGTCGACAGGGGCAAGCCGGGCACGAAGCGCCACTTGATCGTTGATGCCAGTGGCCTTCCGCTCCAGGCGATGCTCTCGGGCGCCAACCGCCACGGCTCGCTCTTCCTGCTGCCGCTCCTAGACGCCGTGGCGGGGGTCGCGGGCAAGCGGGGGCCGCGAAGGCGAAGGCCCGCCAAGCTCCACGCCGACAAGGCCTGCGGGCGATCCGCGCCGCCCTGCTCGCCCGGGGAGTGCGCCCGCGCATCGCCCGAAAGGGCGTGGAGTCGAGCGAGCAGCTCGGTCGCCGACGCTGGGTGGTCGAGCTGACGCCGTCTTGAGTCTCGCGCTTCCGAAGGCTCGCGATCCGCTACGAACGGAGAGCCGACGGCCACCTCGGACTCTCCGTCCTCGCCTGCGCCATGATCTGCTGGAAGAGGCTGGAGGGGTTTTATTAGAGGCTCTAAGCGTCGGGCTCTTGCGACCGCTTTCGGGAGCGAGCCTGCGAGCGTCGTCCTTCTTGCGACTGGCGGGTTCGACTGGGATGATAGCGGCGGGCTACGGCCTCATCGTGAACGTCGGGTCGGTGACGGCGGTGGCGGGCTACGTTGGCCTTGCTCCCGGCTGGTTCCGGACCGCGCAGAACGCCGTGATGTACGAGGACGCCGAGTGGGCCGAGTACCTCCTGGACAAGATCCCCCTGCGCCGCCCCGGCCGCATGGACGACCTGGAGCGCGCGGTGGTGTTCCTCGCCTCCGACGCCAGCGCGTACGTCACCGGCCAGACCCTGCTCGTGGACGGCGGGATCTCGGTGAACTCCACCCGCGCGATCCCCCGGCGGTAGTGCCGCCATCCCTGGCGGCATCTCCGGCCCCTCGTCGCCCCGGCTTCCAGCCGGGGACGGTCCCAGGACCCACAAGGAGGACGAGTACACTCCCGCCCCCATGAAGACGCCCTTCTTCGCCCCGGCCTCGTTCCAAGAGGGCGACCTCACGATCCGCGCCTACCGCCCCGGCGATGGCCCCGCCCTGCGCGAGGCGACGCTCTCCTCCTACGAGCACCTCCACCCCTGGATGCCCTGGGCCGTCCCCGACGAGCCGTTAGGGATCGTCGAGGAGCGGTGCCGCCGCTTCGCCGCGAGCCACCTGACGAACGAGGACTTCGTGCTCGGCGCGTGGATCGGCGACGAGCTGGTCGGCGGCACCGGCTTCCACCTGCGCTGGGGTCCCCTCGAGTGGAGGGTCGCCGAGATCGGAATGTGGATCCGCGTGAGCCGCGCCGGGACCGGCCTGGGCACGCGCCTGCTCGGCGCGATGCTCGACTGGGGCTTTGGAGAGTGGGGATGGGAGCGCCTGTGCTGGAAGTGCCAGGTGTCGAACGTGGCGAGCGCCCGCGTCGCGGAGAAGAGCGGCATGGTCCGCGAGGCGACGCTGCGCGCCGCGATGCTCGATGTGGAGGGCAACCGCTGCGACGACTACCTCTACGCGATCCTAAGGAGCGAACATGTGGCGCGAGCCTCAGAACCGCCTCCCCAACCCTAAGATCAGCCGCACCGAGCCCCGCCGCGCGATTCCAATGCCCAGCGACGCCGCCCCCGCGCGGGTGTCGGCGAGCAGGGACAGCGATGCACCGGGGTACGCCCGTCCCGACGCCCAGGCGTTGTCGAAACGACCCACCAGGAACGTGCGCCCCAAGGCGAACGGCAGTGGCGCGATGGCGTGGGTCGCGGAAAAACCGAGGAGCGCGAAGCCGTCGTCGCGGACCTCGTCCCGACGGTACGCCTCGACGAGCGGGCGGAACTCGAACGGAAACGGCACATCCCCGCCGAAGCTCGTGCCGAACCCCGCCCGGAGTCCGAGCGAATCGCGCAGCGAGCCGCCGTACGCCTCGAACGCCCCCGAGAGCTGCGAGAAGCCCGCGTCGAAGCTACGCGCCAGGAGTCCCGCGCGCACACCGCGGCGCGGCACCACCGGGTCGTCCGTCGTATCGAACCTCGCCCCCGCGCGAAGGCCGCGGTAGCCGCCGGTCTGCGCGTCGAAGGGACGGCCCGAGCGGTCGTCCGCATCGTTCGTGAGGGCAAGACCGCCCAGGCTGAACTCCACGCTCCGCGACGGGCGGTAGAAGAGAGCCAGCCCGGCCTCGGCGGTGAGGATCGCCGCCTCCGAACGGCGCGACGCCCCTTCGAAGCGGTACTCGATCCGCCGCTCCATCAAAAAGCTCGAGCCGACGGACAACCCACCCCCGAGGGGCAGCTCCAGCGCGCCCGACAGCGACGGCTCGTTCCCAAGCTCGCCGTCCGCATACGCGGAGACCCTTCCCGCGCGCAGGTCCGAGATCCGCCCCGCGAAGCCCCCGTAGGGCCGGTCGCCGGACACGACCTCGGCGTTCAATCCCGCCCGCGCGAAGGCCGGCCCGCCCCGATGGCGCGTGGTGCGGACGAACAGCACGCCGCCGGGGCGAAGGTCGTAGCCCGCCGTCGCGAGCCCCTGGTCGGCGACGAGCCGCTCCAGCGCCGCGCCCAGCGCGTCGTTCGTCGCAAAATCGTCGAGGTTCCTTCCGACGACCGCCCTCCGAACCTCTTCGAGGCCGCCGACGTCGCCCTCCACCCGTGCCACCGCATGGTCGGCGGGCCGGGCGCGGCGACCCTTTCGGTAGGCCAGGTACTCGGCGGGCGGCAGGGCGTACCGCTCCAGCTCCGCCCGGTGCGCCGCCATGCCCTGGTAGCCGATCCACGCCAGCTCGCGCCACTTGGCGAACTGGTCCACCCGGTAGGGCCGCGGATCGAAGGTCACGACCGCCTTCTCGCGCGGCTCCTTCCCGCCCCGCCCGGGACGGTAGGGATCGGGGCCGGAGCCGCTGTCCCAGCGCAGGCCGATCAGCACGTCGGGGTTGAAAGCGTCGATCGCCTCGCGCGATGGAAAGTTGTCCAGCACCGCGCCGTCGACGAAGCGGCGTCCGCCCGTCTCGATGGGCGCGAAGAGGAACGGAACCGCGATGCTCGCTCGAACGGCCTGCGCCAAGCCCAGCTTGAAGGGAGCGTCCGGCCCGCCGAGCACCACCGTTCGCCAGCTCCTTGGGTCGGGGTCGGTCGCGTCGGTCGCCACCGCGCGAAAGGGCGTGGGCAGGTCGGCGAAGCCCGTCCCGTAGTCCCGCCCGAGCCGGTCGATGAACAGTCCCACCGTCTGCCCCGGCACGAGTCCGTCGCGCCGCAACCCTCTGATCCCCGCGAGTCCCGCATAAACATCGTTCGGATACCGCCGCCGCTCGTCCTTCTGGAGCATCGACAGCTCGCGGTACTTCGGACCCGACTCGAAGAGGTGCTCGAAGTCCATGCGCGCGATGATCGGCGCGGCGTCGCGCAGCCGGAGGTCCTGAGCGCGCGTCGGCTCGACGGGGCGGAGGATCTCCTCGTCGTCCAGCATCTCGATGCCCGTCGCGTAGCCGCCGCCCACCAGCGCGCCGCCGCTCGTGCCCACGATGGCGTCCACCGGAACGCGGTGCCGCTCCATCCACTCCAGTGCGCCGAGGTACAGCAGCCCGTACGCCCCGCCGCCGGAGAGGGCGAGCACCACCCGCTTCCGGCCCGAAGCCCCTTCCTTTCGCGGAGGGTTCGTGCCGGGAGAGGAGAGGGTTGGGGGTGGAGAGCACGGCGACGATCGCCCGCCAGCCAGCGAAGCCGCCACGAGCGCAAGGAGAAACGGGAGGGTTCGTCTTGCCATTCGCGCCGGGCCTACGACGGATTATGGACGGTGGGGTCCCGCGGGAACTCCCGTCCCTCCGAGCGCCTCCAAACAGGGGGCGGAGGACCGCCCGAGAAAGACATGGAAACGTTGCAGGAACTCTATCAGGAATCGATCAAGGACGTCTACAGCGCGGAGAAGCAGTTCCTCAAGGCGATGCCCAAGCTCGCGAAGAAGGCGCAGAGCCCGGCCCTCAAGGAGGCCCTTCACACGCACATGGAGCAGTCGCAGGCGCAGGTCGAGCGGCTGGAGAAGATCGGCGAGCTGGGCGGCTTCAAACTCCGCGGCGTCGTCTGCAAGGCCGCCCAGGGCCTCGTGGAGGAGGCGCAGGAGCATCTGGAAGAGGGCCAGCCCGGACCCGTGCTGGACGCGGCGATCGTCGCTTGCGCCCAGAAGAACGAGCACTACGAGATCGGCACCTACGGCACGATCCTCGCCTGGGCCCAGCAGCTCGGCGAAAAGGAGCACGTCGCCCTCCTGAAGGAGATCCTCGTCGAGGAGGAGAGCACGGACAAGCTCCTCTCGGGCATCGCCGAGAAGGAGATCAACCCCGCCGCCGCGAAGGCCGAGGCCCCCGAGGAGAAGCCCGCGCCCAAGAAGAAGCCCGCCGCCAGCGTCAAGTAGCGCTCACACGACGCGAACGTCGAGAGTGCCCAAGCCCTCGATCCCCGCGTGGATCGTGTCGCCCCGAACCACCGGCCCGACCCCCGCCGGAGTGCCGGTGAGGATCACGTCGCCCGCTTTCAAGACGAACAGATTCGAGAGCGCGGCGACGACCTCCGGCACCGACCAGATCAAATCCCGCAGGTCGCCGCTCTGACGACGCTCGCCGTTGACCTCCAGCCAGATCGCCCCCGAGGAAGGGTCGAAATCGCGCGTCAGCGGCCCGCAGGGCGCGGAGCGGTCGAATGCTTTCGCCGCCTCCCAGGGTCGCCCCTCCTTCTTGGCCGCCGCCTGGAGGTCGCGGCGCGTCATGTCGAGCGCGACCCCGTAGCCGAACACGCCGTCCGGGCCGATGGCCACCAGCAGCTCCACCTCGTGGTGCACGTTCTCCGAACCGGGCGGATACGGGAACTCGCCCGAGACGTCGACCGCGTC
>CAXTOO010000269.1:0-2494 GCA_964245875.1 uncultured Fimbriimonas sp.
CCCACCTGCCGCCCGAACTGGCCGTGTCTACCTCGCCCTCCGAGCTTCGCATCGATGCCGACGACGCCTACGCGACGGTGACCTACACCTGGGAGCACGAGGGCGCGCCCCAGCGAGGCTCGATGCTCCTCGCCATGGACGGCGAGTCGAAGGCCGTCCAAATCGCCTGGGCCGACTCCTTCCACATGAGCGCGGCGGTGATGCACCTCATCGGCGCCGAGTCCGAGACCGGCGCGATAAAAACCCACGGAACCTGGCCCGCGGGCGAGGAAGTTTGGGGCTGGACGGTCGACTTCGACCTCACGGGCGGCGAGCTCAACGTCACCATGGGCGTCATCCCTCCCGGCGAAGAGGGCGAGTGGGCGGTCCGAGCTACGTACATTGCAGAGTCACAGACAAGCACAAGCAAACTTTAAAGCTGCCGATCGAGCAGGTGCCCGTTCTAAGCTATGCCATCAAATGCCAAGAATCTATTGCTTCATTAACAGCTCTGCAAGCTCAAAAAGCGAATTGCTTCGCTCAGCGAGAAACTCATCGAAATTATCATCGAAAGTTGACGCAGGAAGTAGATGCCTTACTTCTATAACGCTCATGAGACTGTCGTCCATTTCCAATCTGTAACTGGAAGGTGCTTTGCCCGAGATTCTCCTATTATCAGTTGCATTGATGATAGAAATATTTGCAAGACTATTCACTACCGTTTTACTGACATCTGGACGGGAGGTAGAAAGATACTTCTTGGGATAGATATGGTGGAACTGTGCAGCGTTTCCACTTATAAGCACGGTGTCCGCATCGACCCGCGTACCGGAAAGAAAACTCACAGGATTAAGCTGTGCTAAGGCAATCGCGTGTAGTTTTCCTAGGACGGTTACACTGCTCCAACTGGTATCTATGAAAAGTTCTGGCTTTATGATAGGGTGTTCCGCCCAACAGGGCAGCGACGGATTTGCTCTAAGAGCCAACATGCCTCGGATATCTGCAGCATGCGCAGTATCAAGGGAATGAGAATAGCGGCGTGCGTAACAGTTCCTCCAAAACCATTGTTTTATGGTCTTCGTCTGCGCTGCACTAGGCATGAATCCTGACGATTGATCCGATGCGAAGAAGGCTGATAGTGGCACCAGCATCGAAACGTATGGCAAACAGCTGATTGAACTTACTGAAAATTCCTTCCTAATGAATTCGACAGCCCCTTTTACTTCAGAATCGACTTCATCCATCCGATCGCGTAACTGTGAACCACGTACACGGACGATGCTCCGAAGTCGCGCGTCGTTGAGAACAACGGATCCACAACACTTAAGAAGCAGATCTGGGTCTTCCGAAATCGCGCTAAATCCATAAGGAGCAAGATCATCCGACAGATTGCTGAATCTCTCTCTTAAATCGAAATCGCGTTTCCAGGTCCAAGCAGTGAGCAACTGATAGGTGTCTAACGGGACCCCCGTGCTGTTGATGCGTTCAAAAACGAGAGCAACATCGTCAGTAGGTGTTGAAGCCGGAAGCTTGATCTGCGGCAAGCTGAACGCGTTGAATCTATCCGTAGCCGTGCTCACTGCCTCCTGATACTCCTCCTTGATGGAAGCGATATCTTTGATCAGCTTAGAAGCCTTCAACAAGGAAGTTAGCTTAATGTGACGGCTATGATCAACCTCATCGTCTCGCAAAGCTGCGAAGCGGCTAGTGCTCTCATCGATATCCGAAGCGGCATCGAAATAGATCGGTACCCATTCGGCCGACGAACCAAGAGGGAGTTCATCCTGGAAGGCGGCAAAGAGAGAAGTAATTCTCTGCTGACCATCAAGGACGTAGAAGAGCGGGTAGTTCTCCTCAGGGGCTGGTAGTTGAATCCCTCCGAGTTCCCCCTCTGACTCAAGCGTCTCCTTGGTTTCCCACACAAGAACTGATCCCACTGGATAACCTCTGTAGATGCTATCCATCAGCAGCGCGGCCTTCTCAGGACTCCAGACAAAACCTCTCTGAAAGGCTGGGATGCGCACTTGACCCCGCTTTATATGGTCAATGATTGTAGGGATGGTCCACATATCTAAGTGTTTACGGACGAGTGTCTACTACTGTACCGCTTTAACGGGCGCCTGATCTTGGATAAGTGTGATTTGACTTACCACACGATCAAAACGAAGCTCGAATTGGGCACTTGCCTGATCATATGCTTTACAGGTGACGCTACCCCGTGCGGTCGTCTGAGGCATTCACCGGCGGGTTGTCGACACCTCGTGGGGTGGGCACCTGCGGATGATCGTGCCGCCCCGTGGTAAGACTAGGCTTAATGTACGGGCTTAGAGGCACAAACCATCCCCTTGTAGCTGTCCACCCCTCCAAGCGGAGATCGTCTCGTACGACGGTCAACACGATGGATCGGCATCTAGACGGGAAGGTAGAATCCGCGGCGATGCGCGCTCCGTTGCGGACGGACTACGCCGAGGCGAGTCTGGAAAGGCTGAACGAGTGCCGGATTCTGATCGAGGCC
>CAXTOO010000269.1:2504-5115 GCA_964245875.1 uncultured Fimbriimonas sp.
ACGCTACGCGGGTGCGATCTACTTGGCCGGAGTGGCGGCGGAGTCCATGCTAAAGGCGTTCATCGACGCCAAGGACGAGGCGATCAAGGGCCACAATCTCGGGGCCCTCGCGGAGTCGGCGAACTTCTCTCGTCGGCTGAAGGCCGAGGTCAGGGTGGAGGTCGACGCGGCGATCCTAGAGGCGACGCCGATGTGGCGGAACCTCTTCCGGTACGCGACCCTAAGCGACCTTCGGCGGATGGGCCGAGAGTTCCGGCTGCGGTTCGAGGTCGATAGGCGCGTGGTAACGTATACGAGCCAGGGCGACGAAGGACTGCGGTTTTGGGCCGAGCGGCTCTTCGATCTCGCGCCCCTTATCGTGCAGGAAGGGCAAGTCGTATGGCGATCCAAGAAGCGCTAGGCAAGGTGATCCGCGAATTTGCGCCGGGAGCCACGGTCGAGTTTCGGGAGAAGAACGGGAGCGTGTCGGCGACCGTCGTCGCGCCGGAGTTCGAGGACATGCGCCACCTCGACCGCCAGCGTCAGGTGTGGGCGAACGTTCGGCGCGACTTGGGCGCCGACGCGAAGCGGGTGGGAATGCTCCTCCTCTACTCGCCGATCGAGGCCGACGCGATCGAAGACGAGGAGGATTAGAGCGGTAGGGGCGCGAGGCATCGCGCTTGGCCCGTGTCACTCACTCAACGAAGAATACGACGCATGATCCCGGCCCGCCGACGTTCTTACGCCCGCAGTTCGGCGAACGCCGCTTCGCGAGCCTCGGCGAAGGCGCGAAGGTTAGCCAGAGAATCACCTAACGCCTGGGGTTCGACGGCCTCGAGGGTGCATTCCACCAGTCGACGAGCCTCGGAGATCCAGCGGGCATCTTCGGCGATCACGGCATCCGCCTGACTCAGGGTAAGACCTAAGCGGGCGGGAGCGGCGACAGTCAGTTCGAACATTCTTCGAAGGCGACCGTTCGCGGAGCTCGCGAGTGATGCGGCGTAGTGGGGGTCGAGCGGCGTTTTTCCCGTGAGCATCTCGATCTGCTCCAGATCGACGGCGGCGGCTTCCAGTTCTTCGCCGTGGGGCGCGGTCTTGTCCCGCCAGCGCGTCACCGTGCCCGCCAATCCTCTGGCATCGATCCGGAGTTCGTGTCGGGTCCGGTAGCGGCGTATCGCCATCGGCGTCCAGCTTGCGGCGGCCAGCGCGACGGTGACCAGAATTCCTGCGGGCGCCGTGGGAAAGATGTCGAACAACATGCCCTCCAAGGGGAGGAGGGTTCCCACGACGCCCAAGATGACGAACGAAGTGGGAACCTGACGGCCTCCTTGCCGGCGAAGCCAGTCGGAAAAGTGATCCAAGCCTTAATCCTATCACGGCGGCGGGCGGTCGGCACCTCGTCGGTTGGGCACCTACGGATGATCATGCCGCCCCGTGGCAAGACTAGGCGTAATGCACGGGGCTTCAAGGCACAAGCCATCCTCGCGACCCGTGCCACCCAATCGACTAAAGATATCACGCAGGGTCCTCAGACCGCCGTCGCAAGTTTCGCCCTTGAAGGATAATGGAGGCATGGTGGTCGTTTCCGATGCCGAGGTGATGTGGGGGACGCCGGTGTTCGCGGGGACGCGGGTTCCAGCGGCGACCCTGACGGACTACCTTGCGGCCGGAGACGCTCTGGACGACTTCTTGGGCGACTATCCTGAGGTATCGCGAAGGCAGGCCGAGGCGTTCCTTCAGGAGTCCACCGCGCAGTTCATCGAGTTCTAGGAAGAGGGAAGACCTCAGACCGGCGACTCATCATTTATACGGATCGTCGCCCCGCGCCCAGAGGTACGAGATGAGCTGGCCGACGTGGTAGAACTCGTGCTCGGTGACGTTCAGGAAATGCTCCGCGCGCGGCATGGTTGGAAGGTAGAGCGTGCCGTAGTACTGGTCGAGCGCGATCTCCTGCGACATTCCCTCGTCGGAGAGCGAGTCGAGGTATTCGAGGGTCCCTTTCCGGACGTCGATCAGGGATCGCTTCAGGCTTTCGAGGCGGTGGGGGTCGCCGACCGTGGCCGCGATCTCGTCCTCGCTCGGGTGCCGTCCGTCTCTTAACCGGAGCACGAGCGGGATCTCGATCTCGATGATCTCGACGAGCTGGCCACCGATCGTCCTCATCCCTCGGCGGGCGCCCATTCGACGAGATCGGCGGGGACGTGTTCGAGGGTCGAGTTCAGCCAGTTGCGGACGTGATCTAGCCGCGCGGCGATGAGCGCGCGCCGAGTATGGGCGGGAGGGGTTTCGATCGAGGACATCGTCTTCCTATCCTAATCTATTGCCAATCTTCGACGCGTAGCCCGGGGACGCGGGCGAACTCGGCGGTGTTGTGGGTGACGAGGACGAGGTTGTGGGCCATTGCCGTTGCGGCGATGAGGAGGTCGAGGGCGCCGATGCGCTGTCCGGTGCGTTCGAGTTCGGCACGCGCTTGGGCGTAGACCTCGACGCACTTGTCGTCGAAGGGCAGCTCGGGAAACTCCGTCAGAAAGAGGCGGAGCCTTCCGGTGCGCTCTTCACCGCCCCCCTTAAGCGCGTCAAAGAGGATCTCGGCGCGCACGACGGAAGGGATCGCGACCTCTGAGCGGGGCTT
>CAXTOO010000270.1:0-1405 GCA_964245875.1 uncultured Fimbriimonas sp.
ATTGCGCAGGCAGGACTCTTTGCGTGGGGGAAAAGGGACTGACGGACAGCGGAAAGATTTACTACCTGCTCAATAGCGTATCGCGAAAACAATGATCTCCTAAAATCGGGGGCGGTCGACACCTGACTTGTCAGAAGGGTTAACGCGGGCTGAATCATGCACACCTTGCCGGAGAGCCGAATATGGCTCAAGCTCTTCGCCAGGATGAGCGGCCCTATGGACTCACTGATCGAAGCCCAAGCATTGTCTTGAGCCCACGTTCGAGCCGAGACGGACTTCTTGAGGGTGTCCTCGCCCCAAGGCGCGTTACCCACAACGAGATCAAACGCTCGTTGCGTTGCGTATTCAAAAAAATCAAGACAGCGCAGCGTCACATTCCGCAAGGGTGGGAACCTAAATTCTTCCCATAGTTGTCGTGGCTCCAACTCGTCACAGAGCGCAAGGTACAAGCTAAATGAAGCCACACGCACCGCATGAGGATCAACATCGACTCCATGTATGTTCTCGGAAATAATCTGCTTCAGTAACGTCGGGGAGGGAGCTTGCTCCTCATTAGTGAGCCGCCACCGGTGTACAAGGCGCTGGAATGCCTTAACAAGGAAAATTCCTGATCCGCAAGTTGGGTCAAGGATCTGGATATCCCACTCATGCCCGTCCCAGGGCAACACTTGGTCAAGCATGAAGTCAACGAGGTGAGGGGGTGTGTAGTATGCAGCAACACCTGTTCCAGCCTCTTTAACGAAGACTTCGTAAATACTGCTGATAAACTCGATAGGGATGGCATCAAACGAATAGAGTTGCCACAGCGATCGCTGACCAGAGCCCATATCAAGATCACCGGACACTAGATCGGCAAGAACTTGCAAATGGTCCTCGCTGACCTTGGCCTGCTCGGAAAGCCACTCCTGGTCACGATCAGAAACGGTCTTAGCCTTGCCAGGAAAGAGATCACCATTGAAGCGCGTGTTAAGCCAACGGAATAAGCCGTAGGTATCGTCTTTGCTCTGGAGAACGCTTTGCAGACTATCGTGGATCAACCTTAGATCCTTGCTGGAGGTTAGCTCCTTAAGCTTCTCTTCCGACAGCACTGACATCCCATTTAAATCACGTCGATCGAATAGGAACTGCGTGAAAATTAGGCGAGCGATTAGGTCATGTGCGACGTCTGCGTCAAGCCCACCATCCGTGAGCCTTTTTCGCACCACTCGAAGATTGTTTAACAGGCACGCGTCAGCTCTAGTATCGCTGTTGAAGCGTTTTTCATACTTTCTGAAGAACTCTCCTGAGAGTAGCTTCACCCAGTTCAGATCCGGAGAGTCGCCAGACTGCGAAACTGATGCTCCACGCTGATACTTGGCACCTACAATTTCCGGCGACTGGCTATCGTCCTCGGAAGGCGCTTCAT
>CAXTOO010000270.1:1415-5083 GCA_964245875.1 uncultured Fimbriimonas sp.
ACGTGTGGCTCAACGGTGACCAGTAACGGACTTTTAGCAAAGTTCCAAGCCAAGCGATGTACCTTACGTAGATCATTCTCGCTGGCCGGCTTTGGAAAGTCACACAAAAGCGCGAGAGGACTTTCAGTATCCTCGCTATCGGGATTACTTGCAAGTAGACCAACCCTGATACCTTGCTCGCTCAATTCACGCCGTAGCCTTGATGCGACACGACTTTGTGCAAGGTGAGAAACGTATCTTGCGCCTGGGCCGTTTGGATCAAGGATCGACTGAGAATCAGGCCAGCCAAGCTCGTTTGATAAGTCCTCGAACGGCATGATGCTTAATGATAGACGGACGTGTGCCTAAAATAGTGTCAAGCCTCCTCATATTTGCATCCTGTCTCTCGCGTAGGCGACAACAAGCCGCTAAGGATGAAGTTCGGCGTTGCGGAAACCTCTTGCATCAAGTTTCGCGCCACAAACCTGAACTCCCGAGACCCCGCAGGTATAATCAGGCTCAATGTCGTCTTCCCCCATCCGCAACATCGGCATCATCGCGCACGTCGACCACGGCAAGACGACGCTCGTGGACGCGCTGTTCAAGCAGTCGGGCACGTTCCGCGAGAACCAGCACATGGCGGATCGGGTGATGGACTCCAACGACCTGGAGCGGGAGAAGGGCATCACCATCCTCTCGAAGGTCGCGAGCGTCCACTACAAGAACTACAAGATCAACATCGTGGACACCCCCGGCCACGCCGACTTCGGCGGGGAGGTCGAGCGCGTGCTGTCGATGGTGGACGGCGTTCTGCTCATCGTCGACGCGAACGAGGGGCCGGTGCCGCAGACGCGGTTCGTCCTGAAGAAGGCGTTCCAGAACGGGCTCAAGCCGATCGTGTTCATCAACAAGATCGACCGGGAGAACGCGCGGCCGGCGTACGCCTACGACAAGACGCTCGACCTGTTCATCGACCTCGGGGCGGACGACGACGACCTGTTCTTCCCGCACCTGTACGGCTCGGGCGCGGGCGGCTTCGCGCGCATCTCGGCCGACGGCGGGGAGACGGACTTCCGCGAGCTCTTCGAGATGATCGTGAACGCGGTGCCGCCGCCCGCCTCGGACAGCGAGGGGCCGTTCCTGCTGCAGGTGAACAATCTGGACTACGACCCGTACCTCGGGCGGATGTTCGGCGGCAAGGTGTTGCGCGGCACGATCAAGGTGAACGATCGCGTGGAGAAGCTGCGCGAGGGCGACGGCAAGAAGATCGCGTTCAACGTCACCAAGCTGTGGACGTACGAGGGCATCTCGCTCAAGGAAGTGGAGTCGTGCGGCGCGGGCGAGATCGTGATGATGTCGGGCCAGGACAACGTCCTGATCTCGGACACGATCGCGCACGTCGACACCTCGCCGGCGCTGCCCGCGATCCAGGTGGAGCCTTCGACGCTGTCGATGTCGCTGTTCGCGAACTCGTCGCCGCTCTCGGGCAAGGACGGCGGGAAGTTCCTGACGATCCACAAGATCCGCGAGCGGGTGGAGAAGGAGGAGGCGGTCTCGGTCTCGATCAAGATCGATAAGGAGGCTTCCGCCGACACGGTGAAGGTGCAGGCTCGCGGCGAGCTCCAGCTCGCGATCCTCATCGAGACGATGCGGCGCGAGGGGTTCGAGATGCAGATCTCGCGCCCGCAGGTCATCTACAAGCGCAACGAGGCCGGGAAGATCCAGGAGCCTTACGAGCTGGCGACGCTGGAGAGTCCCGAGGACGCGGTGGGCGCGGTGATGGAGGACATGTCGCGGCGCAAGGGCGACCTCGTGGACATGAGGCCGAACGAGAACGGCACGACCTCGCTGGACTACCGCATCCCGACGCGCGGGCTGATCGGTTTCCGGTCCTCGTTCCTCACGATGACGCGGGGCCTCGGGCTCATCTCGTCGGTGTTCGAGGGGTACGAGGAGTACAAGGGCGAGATCTCGGGCCGGACCCAGGGTTCGCTGATCTCGAAGGACCCGGGCAAGATCACGCGGTATATGTACGAGGACGCGCAGGAGCGGGGTTCGATGTTCTACCCGGTGGGCACCGAGGTGTACCAAGGCATGATCGTCGGGGCGTGCGCGCGGGACGAGGACATGATCGTGAACGTGACGCGCGAGAAGGCGGCGAACAACATCCGCTCGGCCACCTCCGAGCAGACGGCGTCGCTCGACTCGCACAAGGAGTTCTCCTTGGAGCAGGCGCTGGCCTGGCTGCGGGACGACGAGCTTCTCGAGGTCACGCCCAAGCAGCTGCGGTTCCGGAAGAAGATCCTGGACCACTCCGAGCGGCGGGTGGCCGAGCGGCGCTCCGACGTCGTCGGGGTGTGACGCTGTTGTAAGATAAGGGCGTGGACGACGCCTCCCTCAAGAGGATCGCGGCGCTTCTGGGAGGCGTCGTGGCGTGTGGCTTCTGCCTCTACAAGGCGTTCTGCGGCCTTGTGCTGGGGCACGTCACCTTGGTCACGGGCGACCAGGGATTCCTCGGGGCGGGTCTTCGTACCGATGGGCACGACGGGATCACCGCGCGGGTCGTGGGGCTGATGGCGCTGCTCTTGGGAGCGGGCGTCGCCTACGCCACGATACGGAGCCTTCGTGAAACGTCGTGAGCCGTCGGGTGAGCGGCCTCGGCGGCTGGCGGCGGGACTCTGGTGAATTGTCTCGGTCGCGTTCGTGCCGGTCTGATGGGTCTGATTAGGCGGATCGCTCTGCGGCGCGGGCACCAGGGTATGCGGCGGTTACGGGTTTCACGCAGTAAGAGGCCCGGCTTCCTCCATTGGAAGCCGGGCCTCTTTTCAGTCGTTGAAGGTTCTTAGGCCTTCTTGCGGCGGCGGAGCACCGCGACCGCGCCGAGCCCGAGGGCGGCGAAGGCGGAGGGCTCGGGCACCGGGTTGGCTGTCAGACGGTACTGGAGGTTCGCGCCGATTCCGGCCGTCGCTCCGGACGCCGCGAAGTTCGTACCACCACCAAAGCCGTTGCTGGGGTTGATCTGTCGCGCATTCAGAGCAGTGCCAGCAGCGATCGAGGATTGCGAGACGTAGGTCTGACCGTACGTCGCGTAGGCGACACTCGGCGTGATGCCGAGCCAATAGGAGCCAGCAGGAAGAGTGTAGCTCGAACCCAGGTTGAGCACCACATCGTAGTAACCTCCAACCGTCGCCGTATAGGTCGCGGCGCTAGGAGCCAAGGTATACGTCTTCACGTCACCGCTGAGGCTCGATGCCGTGGTACCGGTTGCACCGCTGTAAATCGACACGGTCCATGCCGTGATGCCCGCCGTCGAGAAGGAGGTCGAATTCGGGAAGATGGCCGTCTCGGCGGTCGTGAGCACGTAAGACGAGGTCGTCGTGAAGTCGTCAATCGCGGCGATGTCGTACTGATTGTACGCTGTCTCGAAATCCTGGGAAGCGGCGCCGTAGCTGGTTGTCGACGTATCGACGCTGTCTCCGATCTGGTCGAAGATGGTGACGGCGTTCGCGGCGCCAGCGATCGCGGAAAGCGCAAGGAGTAGGGAGAGCTTTTTCATGGCGGTCTTTGACGCGACCAACGTTGGCCGCAGTCGAACGTTAACTTATCACGAACCGCTATCCCAAATCGCGAGAGGGAGAATGTGTAGAAAAATACCGCAAGATCTGATGCCCCGCAATAATGCGAGGGTC
>CAXTOO010000271.1:0-4995 GCA_964245875.1 uncultured Fimbriimonas sp.
TTCGAGCTTCTCGCGCCCCTCGAAGCCGGTGCCAACCCGGACGAACGCGGCAGGGATGGCAAGACGCCGCTCATGGTTGCGGCAAAGCGGGGCAATGTCGCCGCCGCGCGGTTACTGCTGAAGTTCGGGGCGGACGTCAACGCCGTGGACGAGAAGGGCCGTACCGCCCGGGTGGATGCCTCCGAGCTCCAGATGAAGCGCCTGCTCCTTGACGCGGGCGCCGACCCTGATCACGGACGGATTAAGGGCATGACCCTCATGGCGTTCTTCGCCACCTTCCGCGACCGTAAGCTGGTCGATCTCATCCTCGTGCGGCGCGAACCCCGACGAGATGACCCACAAGGGGCCGAGCGTCCGCGCCCTGCTCGACGATCCCGGCACCGTCTGGCGCTCACCCCTTCCTCCAGACTCGCCCGAGCATCGTCGCCGCAACGCCGACGCGATCCTTAAGCTGTGCGACGGACTGCGCCTCACGCCCGAGGTGTACGTCGCCGAGCACCGGGACATCCTCATCTGGAGCTATGGCGCCTAACCCCTACGACGATCCCGCCCTCGCCGCGTAGGCGTCCCGCGTGTCGGAACTCCTCGGTTCGCCCGACGCGCTCGAAGCCGCCTACCGCGAACACCTGACGGGCGAGACGCTCGACGCCGCCCTGCGCTCCCTGGTCCGACCGAGGCAACGCGTCGCCCACGACGCCGAGCGCAAGTAGGACGCGAGAGGTTTGAGGCGCTTCACTTCGACGGGAGCGGCGGTTGACGTTTTTCTTTCCGAAGGGTATGGAGTCGGATGCCGCCTCTTTCTCTCCGTGTCTCCGCAGTCAAGAACTTCCGGCTCCGAGCGGTATGCCACCACAAGGATCCATTTCGTCAACCACTCGCCCCGTAGTTCGGCCATCGAAAAGAAAAAACGTACGGTGTTAACGCAACAAGCGCATTGAAGAGCAAACGGGGTGATAGCATCGCTGCTAGCACCCGATTTTCAAACCCCGATCCGTCTCAGATCGATCGCCGCCCACGATACCCCGGCGACGCCGTACACTAGAGACATGGATGTCCGGCGCGGAATGCGCTTTGCGAGCGAGACGGAGAACGGCGAGACGAAGGTGTTCACCGTCCACGAGGTGGAGGACAAGGGCGGCGAGGTGACGATCTACCTGCGCGACGACCGCGGCAACGTGGTGCCCGCGAGGCCGGCGGAGTTCGAGGACGGTCCCGACGGCGAGGTTCCAAAGTACCTGGAAGACGAGTAGTGGCCGGGACGGAAGCGCAGCTCTCGCTGAGCTTCTCCCTGTCGCAGGGCGTGAAGGACGTGATCGTGTGCGTGCCGGAGACGGAGGCCGTGGAGCACTTCCGCCGCGACGGCCGGGCGACGCACCGCTCGCCGGTGGACATCGCCGTGGAGTGCGGCTGTCTCGTGACGGTGTAGGGGCGAGGGTTTAAGGTTGGAGCCGACGGGAAGGTGGGCGGCGATCGCTCGCCGCCCTGCCGGTCGCTTCGCTCGCTACCGCACTCGGTTTGCCTTCCGTCGCCGCGTCAGCACGATCGCGCCCGATGCCAGCGCACCGAGGGTCGCGGGTTCGGGAACCGGCGACGGAGTGAACACGAGGTGGTCGATCACGAAGATGTCGCCCGGCTCGGTCACGATCTTGAACGACCGGATTCCGGCGCCGGTCATCGTGAAGTAGCCTTGGCGTCCGAACTGATGAAGCGAGAAGCCGACGCGGCTCACGGGCGTGGCGAAGTCGAGCGTCAGATCGCCCGCGCGGCTCTCGTCGCCGGTGCCGTGGACGCGGTTGTCGAAGAGGTTCAGGAAGGCGCAGTTGCCGTCGCTCACCGCGTCGTAGACGGCGGGCAGCGTGGCGCTGGGACCGTAGCCCGCGGTCGCGGTGCGAACCGAGATCCTCAGTCCTTCCGGCAGGGTGGGGGACTCGAACGAGGCGAGGACGTCGCCGGGGCCGTTGTGGGTCTGGCCCCAGGAGAGGCTGTTCTGGAACGAGTGGTCGTACGGGGTGCGGGGCGCGAGAGCGAAGAGGGCGAGCGGACGGACATGGTCTCAGGGGCGAACAATCGCCCTAGAGACACCGAAGCATCCTTCCGTTTCATCGCGGGTTCTCCTCTCAGATTTCAATCTTGCGAGGATTCCGCTTCTCGGCAAGCCGCTCCTCGTCGCGCGACTGCGCCGACACCACCAGCAGCAAGGCCAATGCGAACGCGAGCACGGGGACAGGGAAGAGCAGGAGGAACCAAAGCGGCGCCATGAGGCCGCGCAGGACGAGGCCGAGCACGACCATCGCCGCCACGAAGAGGTCGGCCACGAGCACGCCCCGGCGCAGGTGCGGGTCGAGGCCCCAGCGGTGCGGGTTCGGCCCCACCGCCCGCGCGAGGGCGCGCAGCCTTCGAAACTCCTCCGCGTAGGGATGCACAATAGTAGAACGGCTCACGGTCGCCGACGTTGCGAACGGTGGCCGACGGTGGCCTCGAAGCAATCGTTCGCGACCGCAGGCCCCAACACCATGCGCCTCGACGAGTGGCTCCGAAACGCGACGACCCGCCTCGATCTCGCGGGCGTCGACTCGCCGCGCCTGGAGTCCCAGGTGCTCGCGGCCCACGTCCTGCGGGTCGACCGTTCGTGGCTTCTCGCCCACCCGGACCACGACTTCAACGATCTCGCGGGCGAGACGCTGCTCCAGCGCCGGGAGGCGCACGAGCCGCTGGCCTACATCACGGGATACCGCGAGTTCCACGGCCGCACGTTCGGCGTCGACCCCTCGGTGCTGATCCCCCGGCACGAGACGGAGGAGCTGGTGGAGGCGGCGTTGGAAGCCCCCCTCTCGTTTTTCCGCGGCGAAAGCGCTGCGAACAGCGGCGAGCTCGACCGCGAGGAGAATGAGAGGGGGGTTGGGGGGAGAGCGAGGAGGGTACTGGACCTCGGCACCGGGTCGGGCATCCTCGCGATCACCCTGAAGCTGGAGCGTCCCTCTTGGGACGTCACCGCGGTCGACGTGTCGCCCGAGGCGCTCGCCACCGCCAGCGCCAACGCGCGGTTCCACGGCGCGGACGTGCGCTTCCTGCTCTCCGATGCCTTCGAGGCGCTCTTGGGCGAGAGCTTTCACCTCATCGTGAGCAACCCGCCCTACATCGGCGACGGCGAGGCGCTGGCCGAGGAGGTGCGCGGCCACGAGCCGCACCGGGCCCTCTTCTCCGGCCCTACGGGCCTGGAGTTCTACGCTCGCCTCGCGAACGAGGCTCCGCCCCACCTCGAGGACGGCGGGCGGCTGTTGCTGGAGGTCGGCCACCGGCAGGCCGCCGAGGTGCGGGCGATGTTCGAGGGCGCGGGCTGGCGGCACGAGAAGACCCGCCGCGACCTTTCGGGGGTCGAGCGGGTGCTGGGGCTAGGCTGGTCCTACGAGTGCCAGGACTAGGTTCCCCGGCAGGATACCGGGGAGACGAGAGGCCGGAGACGCCTCGTGGAAGGAGGCGCTACGCCCGGCGGCGGCGGCGCACGATCGCCACGAGGCCGAGGCCGAGGGCGGCGAAGGCGGAGGGCTCGGGCACGGGCGCGAAGGCCGAGCTCGAGTTGTGGATCGTCATCGTGGAATCGGCAGCGATGATCTCGAAGTCCGTGCTGTTGTTGTCCGTGTCGAGCAGGCCGAAGTTCTTGCGAACGGCCGCGGTGGTGTTCGTCAGCGTCGCAGCGGCCACCGTCTCGAAGCGGTTCGCGGTTCCGAAGCCGAGCAGGTCTGCCTGGTTCGCGAGAGTCGGATCGAGCGTGTTGACGGGACCGGTGCCCTTGTAGAGGAGGATCTTGCCGTTCGTCGCGCTGGCCGCGATGTTCGCGGAGGCGTCGGGGGTCGGGAGGGACGTCGTGCCGCCCGCGCCCGCGCCGAGCTGCACCAGGAAGTACTGGCCGGGCTGGAGCGTGAAGGTCGGGAGGTCGAGCGACGAGATCGTGGATGCGGAGGCCGTCGAGCCGAACACGCCTGCCGCCGAGCCGTACTGAAGCGAGAGCCCGCCGAGCGACTGGTTCGTCGAACCGTTGTTGATGAGCTCGACGAAGTCGTTGGTGTAGGTCGCGCCGGAGTTGCCGCCGCCACCATAGAACTTGCTGATGACGACGTTCGCGTTCGCGGAGCCCACGATGCCGAGTGCGGAAACGAGAAGGATTGACTTGAGATTCATGCGGAAGGTCCCGTGCCGACCCCACGTCGCGTCGACAGGAAGAATCTACCGGTTTTCCGTTAACGAACGGTCAATATTGTGAGCATGACCGCAAAAACCGCCATTCATTTCCCGGTCGGGTCCGCGCGGTAACCTTAGGACCACCCATGGAGATCGTCGTTCCCGAGGCGTTCGCGCACCTGTACGCGCGCGATCCCAAGCGCCCCATCGTCAAGGTGCCGGACGCCCTCCTGCGAGGCAAGGCGACCGACGTGGAGAAGTTCACCAAGAAGACGGGCTTCCTCATCGACGACATGATGCGCGCCATGCGCGAGGCGAACGGCATCGGCCTCGCCGCCCCCCAGCTCGGCGTCCTCCAGCGGATCATCGTGATCTCCCCCGAGGGCTTCCGTCCCACCGCACTCGTCAACCCCCGCGTCGTCAAGTCGGAAGGAACCTACGTCGGTGAGGAGGGCTGCCTCTCGATCCCCGGTCTCTACGGCGATGTAACCCGCCCCGCGTTCGTCGAGGTCGAGGCACTCGACCGCAAGGGGCGCGGACTGGTGTTCGAGCTTGAGGGAATGCCCGCCAAGGTTGTCCAACACGAGATCGATCACCTCGACGGCATCCTCTTCATCGACAAGGTCGATCCCGCCACCCTACACTGGCACGACCCCAACCACGACGCGGAATGAGGATCGTCTTCTTCGGTACCGGTGCCTTCGCCCTCCCTGCGCTTCGTGCCCTCGCGCCGCACGTCGTGCTCGTGGTGACCCAGCCTGACCGCCCGACCGGGCGCGGCATGAAGCTTCAGCCCGCGCCCGCAAAGCTCGTCGC
>CAXTOO010000272.1:0-4993 GCA_964245875.1 uncultured Fimbriimonas sp.
GTGAGGGAGATTCGCGCCGCCGGATTCGGCGGGCGTATCCTCCTCAGCGTCGCGCCGGGCGAGGAGCCGGAGTATCGGGACGCAGGGGCGACCGTCCTTCCGCCCATTCCCGACATCTTCAAGCTGTTCGCGCTGGTCTCCAAGGTGGACGCGGTCGTGTCGCCGGACACCGCCGTGGGCCACGTCGCCGCCGCGTTCGGCAAGCCGCAGGTCTGCCTCTTCGCGCACGGCGGCGCGATCCCGATGGCGTGGCGACCTCTGGGTGACCGGTGCGAGATCGTCGTCTCCAAGGGCGGGCGGGAGGTGGGCGACCTCGACCTTAGCGCGCTCGCCCGCGCGATCCGCGCCACCGTCGCGCGGCAGAGTGATCTATGGGATTCTTCAAGGGCCTGATCGTCGACGCGCTGGGCCGCCGCGGCGACGACTTCAACTGGCGTCGGAGCACGGACGTCGTGCCCATCGAGTCGGTCCGGAACGTCCTCATCCTCCTCAACAACGACAAGATCGGCGACGCCGTCATCTACTCCACCCTCGTCGACGCCTTCGCGAAGGCGCGCCCGGACCTGCCGATCGCCGTGGGCGCCACCGCGGCCTACGCCGACTTCTGGCGCGCGCACCCGCACGTCCAAGAGGTGGTGCTGTTGCCGTCGAGCGCGAAGCGGGGCCGGTCCACGCTCCGGCGCGTCGTGCAGTCCGGCCGTGCGGCGCGGTCGCTGCGCGGTCGCTTCGACGTGGTGGTGACGTTCGAGTCGTACGCCCTGCCCGACCACTTCCTGTTCCTGCGCCGCCTTTCCCCGCGCGTGCTCATCGGCTTCAACAAGCACCCCTACCGCCTCTTCCACCACTCGCTGGAGGAGCGGCGGCACGGCGTCTATGCGCAGGCCATCGCCCGCCGGGTGGAGGCGATCATGGAGGTGTTCGGGGTCGAGGTCCGGGTGGACTCCCTCCAGGGCCACGTCCCTTTCGGGCCGGAGGAATCGACGCAGGCGCGGGCGATGGTCGAGCGGCTATCCACGCCGGGAAGGCGGCTGCTCCTCCACCCCTACGGCGACGGGCCGACGCGGATCTTCTCGCCGGACTCGGTGCTCCGGGCGGTTCGCGCCCTGCGCTCGGCGGGCCACGCCGGACCGATCTTCGTCGACGTCCCGGCCGGAAGGGAGGAGGGCTACGAGGCGGCGCTGCGCGACGGGGCGGCCTTGGAGGGCGTGGCGCTCGTGCCGCCGATGCCGGGCCTCTTCGCCCTGTTCGCGCTGGTGGCGGAGATGGACGTGGTGGTCGCGCTGGACACGTCGGTCGGCCACATCGCCGCCGCCCTGCGCAAGCCCCAACTCGCGGTCTTCACTTCGGAGACGAACCTGCACCGGGTCTGGCGACCCCTGAACGAGCTCTGCGTCACCGTGCGCGGCGGGTCGCCCGAGACGGTGAACGCGATGGATTGGGAGCGGTTCGAGGCGGCGGCGCGAGAGACGCTGGCGCTCGCCGCCAGTCTCCCGCATCCGTATTCGAGGGAACCATAGCCGCAGGATGCCCTCGTGCCCGCCCGCCGTCGAGCCGGACGTTGTCGCACGAGGCGAGATCCGACGGAAAAAATACATAGAACCGGAACATTGGCGAGAAGACCGCATTGTCCGTCATTCAGACTAAATAGCTTGGTAATCGCCAGGAACTGTGTTACGATGTTCTTGCTTGAAGGTACAAGCCATGAGACACGATCTGCACCGGATCCTTTCGTCCTCAGGGGGAAGCGCGCGGCACGACGACTGCGAGCTACGACGGGGCGAGCCGCCTCACGAGCCAGACCGACCCGACGGGGCGGCAGATCTCTTACGCCTACGACGGCGACGGGCAGATCACTGGGCTGAGCGACCCGACGACCTCCGTAGCGTACAGCTACGACGTGCGGCACCGTTTGTTGAGCATGGCCTACTCGGACGGGGTGACGACGACCTACGGCTACGACGCGGCGGAGCGGCCCACGAGCGTGGTCCACAAGGCGGCGAACGGGGCGACGATTCAGAGTTCGACCACAGCCTACGACGCGGCGGGACGGCCGACCCAGAGCGGGGAGGGTCCGGCGAGCGCCACCACCACCTACGCCTACGACGACGCGGGACGGTTGCTCACGGAGCACCGCATCGGGGCAAACCCCTACGCCTCGGCTTACACGTACGACGCGCGGGGCCTTCGGGCGACCGCCACCCGAAGTGAGAACGGCGTGACGAGCCACAATGGCACGTACACCTACGACGACGCGGGGCGGCTGACGAACGTCGCGGACAGCGTGGCCACGAGCGGCCTGGGCGGCGCGTACGCCTGGAACGCCGATGGAACGCTGGCCTCCATGCCCGCGAACGGCTACCGGCGGGTGCTATCCTACGACGAGGAGGGTCGCCTGACGGGGATCGCCAAGCTTCAAGGCACCACAACGACGTCCTTTTACCAATATGGCTACGGCTTCGATGGGAACCGGCGTTGGCGCAAGGACTTGGCCGCAAACCTGTGGGACTGGTACCCGTGCGGCGTAGCCTGCTGCGCGGGCGAACTGGTGAGCCTTCGTTCGACCGACGGCGGCGCAACCTGGGGAACGCTGGAGCGTAAGCTCTCTAAAAGTAGCGCCCAACTCGTCGACGGGTCAGAGATGATAGCTCCTGTGGCAAGTGGTACCCGGCTGGTCCAGAGCACGGCGGAGGCGGCGACCACTGATGCGTTCGGCATGGTTCGAGCAGGAGCCTTCGGCTCCAAACTGTCGTCGCTCTTGCAACCCCTCCGGGGAGACTCAGGTCTCGAGCAGAGTCTGAACGCGCTTGCGGTCTCCCAAGAGGCGACCAAGGCTGCGATCTTCCTGTCGCCTATTCTCGTGCTAGGGCCGCTCAAGCCGCCCTGCCCGCCGATCATGCCCGGCTGGTGGGCTAAGCGTCTCAATCCATGGGCGCATAGCTGGTGGTGCCGCGCGGCGACCGTGTGCTGTGCGGTGGCCGCCGGTGACGACATCGATCAGATCATCGCCTGCGCCTCTCGTGAGGTCGCTTGCAAAGCGAATGGTGGAAGGTACGTGTTCTGATCACATTCGCGCGGCGCCTTCGGGCGCCGCGCAACAAGGAAGCCATGCTTATCCAACGCAAGCAACCCATCGACCCCAGCACTATCACCGCTATGGAACGGATTCGAGACGCCGCCCGGAGTGGTGACTACGCCCACCTCAACCAAACGATCTCTACCGAACTCGTCAACCGTCCGCGTAGCGTGGAGCTTGCCAACGTCGCCTCTGCCGCGTACCTGGAGATCGGCGACGTAGAAGCTTCGGCTCTGATGCTGGCCTTCTCCCTGCTCGTCGCGGGCAGAACGTCGACCATGGAGGCTAAGCTCGCCGACCGCCTTCGGGCGCGCGGTCTGGAAAGATTATCCCAAGCCCTGCAGGATCAGCCGCGGCGCTGAGCACCCCATTGGGGATGAAGCGACATGCGTTTGCTGGCACGCAGTCCTCGTACCACACCCCACCATTCCGATGAGATTGTACGAGGACTACGGGATCGTCTCGAGCAGCGTTAAGCGGATATATGAGGAACTGGCGAGCACCTCCAATCCGAACGATCCACTGCGCGTCTTTTCCCTCCTTCGAGGTGTCGTGTCCACCGTGTGGAGCATCTCGGGGATCGTGGGCTCAAGCCCCTTCCTTTCGCTTGCGAGAGGAAGGGGTTGGGGATGGAGAGCCTCGTGATTCGCCAAACCCCACCCCTGCCCCTCCCCAGAGGGAGGGGTTCCCGGAGCGAGCGCGTCCGCGTAGCACGTCGGGCACGCGAAGTTGCACCGCTCGGTCACGTTCAGCAGCAGGATGCACGTGTGCTGCCCGTGCGAGGTGGGCAGCCCCTCGCGGTACCCGTCGGGGAACCCCGCGAAGCTGCCCGCCCGGCACGGCACCATCCCCAGCGTGGCATCCGCTCGGCGACGCAGTGCGGGCACACCGTGCGGGTGTACTCCTCGATCGTGTAGGCGCGGGGCGCGAGGCCGGTCACGCTCCTCATTGTAGGACAACCCGCGCAAAGCGGGTTGATCGCCCGAAAACATCCGACCCCCTGGTTGACGAATTTCCGCTCTGAAGGCTCCTAACGTAGGTGGACCAAGCCGACACCCCTCGGTGTCTCTGTGGCGAAGACTTCCCCTCGGAAGCCGTCAACCACCCAAACCCGAAAATAGGTCCAAGGTCCCAACCGATTGGGTACCAAAACGAAATAGAAAAATTACGCCCCTAGCGCCGACCGCACCGTCTCCCACACCCTCTCGACCTCGATGAAGCCCAGGCCGCGCGGGTCGTGGTGGCAACGCTCGATCTGCCCGTAGGGGCACGAACGTTGCGGGCGCGTAAGCCCGTACAGTCCCACCGCCGGGACGTCCAGGGCCGCCGCGAGGTGCGTCGACCCGGTGTCCCCGCCAACGTGGACCGAAGCGAGCCGCACGAGGGCGACGAGCTCGCGGACGCCCGTCTCGCCCACGAGCGACGCGGGCTTCGAGGCGCAGAGCGACGAAACCTCTTCCGCGATGGCGGCGTCTCCCTTGCCGCCCAGCAGCACCGTCGGGAGGCCCAACTCCCCGGCGACGAGGTCGATCAGTTGCGCGAAGTGGGCGGGCGGCCACCGCTTCGTCGCCCAGCCCGCGCCCGCGTTCACCAGGACGAAGCGGCCGACCACGCCGCGCTCCTTGAGCTTGCGGCGAACCGCCAGCACGTCCTCGTGCTTCGGCGCGAAGGCGAACTCGGCTTGGTCGGCCACCCCGCCCACCGCGCGGGCCACGTCCACGTACTGGTCGACGACGTGGAAGCTGGTCGGATCGGGCGGCACCCGCCTCGAGAAGAGGCCCGCGCCCTCCCGCTGCCAGTGGTAGCCGACCTTCTCCTCCGCCCGGGCGAGGCCGACCACCAGCCCGCTCTTCAGCAGGCCCTGAAGGTCCAGCGCCGCGTCGAACCGACCGGCCAGCCGCTGGAGCCGCTTCGTCACGA
>CAXTOO010000273.1:0-853 GCA_964245875.1 uncultured Fimbriimonas sp.
GCAATCTCACCGCCGCGTCCATGCGACCAGCATACTCGCTTTTCTGGAACGATTCGAGAAAACCGACGAAGGGGTAAGTTCAGCGCGTGGACTGGCGTGACCTCGCAAACGAACACTTCGCGAGCGCTCAGACCCTGCTTCTTTCGGGCCACTGGCGCGGCGCCGTGAGCCGCGCCTACTACGCCACCTACTGCGGCGTGACTTGGAAAGCTCTCCAGCGCGGGCCGATCACCTTCGCCTCCGGCTTCCAGAATCCTTCGCACGAGGCGATCCCTGGATTGATCCGTAACAGGTGCGTCCCTCCCGGCTCCCAGGCCGACGCGCTGATCGAGTCCTGCACCCTTCTCCGCTTCTTCCGCATCGACGCCGACTACAAGCCTCACGCACCCGTTGACGGCGCGATCGCTCGCGACGTCCTCCGCGAAGCGAGCCTCGTCCTCTCCGCCTTGGGCGTATAGTGTGAGGACATGGAAAGCACGGCGGAAAAGGTTCTCCAAGACGTCAAGGACGCTATCGGCGCGGACGACCGCTTCGCCACATCCTTCGAGCCGACCGCAGAGGGGCTCCACCGCGAAGGCGATTTCTGGTTCGTCCACATGCGCCTCCAGCGGATCGAACCGATCGACCATCGCATGGCCCTCTACGCCCAGTTCGCCAAGCTGGAATCCTACCTCCAAGCGGAGTGCCACCTGAACGTCGTCCTCCTCCCCGTCGTCACGGCGATGACGGCCTAGCGCCATAAACGCGGAGCGTTGTAGCCGCGCGACCTCCGTGGGTGCGCGAAGGTGCGACAATGCACCCATGCGCTGGCGGATGCGGATCGGCCACTACGAGCCCACCACCGTCGTCACCC
>CAXTOO010000273.1:863-4989 GCA_964245875.1 uncultured Fimbriimonas sp.
CACGGCGGAGACCACAATCACTCTCCTCGATGGCCGATTCGAGATGCCCACGTTCGTCACCGAAGAGTTCCGCGAGCGATACGCCTATCCGGGCCTCACCGACGAGGATCTGTTCTGCCTCGTCTTCTTCGACTTCTCGCGCTCGATCAAAGTGGCCTACCTCGATGAGGGTCCGCTCACCCCGCAGGAGGTTCATGCACGGGGTGCGGCGGTCTATTCGCGGGCGCAAGAGGAACGGACGCGACGGTCGTGGGAAAGAGGTAAAAGGCGCAGGGCGATGAGCGACTACCTTGAGTTCTGCGACGATCTGTACCGCCGCTGGTACGACGACCACAGTGTCGTACCGGATGGCTATCGATTCCAGAAGGAGTACGCTCCCGAGCCTTATTTGACGTTCGGAGACGAACCGTTTCCGACCGATGGCTCTCCGGCCCTGATTTTCCTCACCACCAATCCCGGCGGCGGGGCGTCGTTCCAGAAAAAGGACGCTCCCGAGACGCTCGCCACGGACGAATCTTACGCGAGCGTTCAAAAGGCGCTTGCCGACCGCTACCAGATCAAAGGCAGCGTCTCCGTGCCCGCCGCAACGCGCATCAAGCGGATGTACGAGATCGCGGAAGAACTCCGGCAAAGTGAACTCGTCACGAACACCGGCTTCGTTCAGTGCGAGGTCGTCCCCTTCCACAGCGAGGCTCTGCCCGGAAAACCAAAGCTCGCCCGGCTCTTACAGGCGACCGCCACCGGGAACGACCTCCGCGACTATCTGGACCGACTCAGCAGCTTGCTGAAGAGGTCTCACGTCATTGCCTTGGATGCGACGAAGCGGCTCGGCGACGAGGACGCGCTCTGGAAGGACTGGGTCGGCATGAAGGCTCGGCTTTTCGGCTTCGAGCACGCGAAGGCCGGCGTGCCGCCCTACGAGAAGGAGTCCGAGAACGAGAACCCGTCCGTCCGCTTCTACGGCTATCGCGAGAACGGCCTCGTGCGCGCCTACAATCTAACCGACGCGGGCAACAACTTCGGCAAAGAGGTTCAGAAGATGGTGGCGGCGATCAAGGACTACCCGACTTCGTAGCTTTCCCGCGCACCTGCAGAGGGTGCGGCTACAAGGCTACGCGTTCGTGCAGGCAAAAGCGAAGAAGATCGTCGTGGCGGCAGGATGCACGACCCTAGACCTCGCAATCGGACCCGCCAGGCGCACCGTTCGCGGGCTCGGCGGAGAAAAGCGGTCGCGGGTGCCCACACCTTAACGAAGTTCGTCGCACACGCCGAGTCCGCGAGGCGCAACGCTCGCAGGCCTCGCCTCGATCCCCAGACGAAAAAGGACCCGGTACCGCTTGCTACGATCCCGGGCCAGCCACTTCCATCGGGCTTCGAATCGAGCCCTGTTCGTGCCGCAATAATTGCGTACCTAAAAGGTTTACCCCGTCCCCGCCGCGGACGATGCTTAATATTTGTTAATCTCTCGGGTTCGGCGCGGTTATGCGAGGAAATCGTCGCCTTAGAGTTATCGACACGACGGCAAAAATACGGATGCTCTCCAGGAGGAACAATGCCACGTCGCCACGGCTCAAATTGCGGCGACCCCATGAGAAAACTCAATCGCCTCGCCGTGCCCGCGGTCGCCCTTCTCGCCCTTCCCGCCTTCACGATCGGTGCATCCCAGATGCCCGCCGACATGAAGCGGGTCATCGACACCCTCAAGTCGACCAAGCCGGTGCCGATCCCGCAGCTCACCTACGACCAAGCCCGCGAACAGGCGGGACCCGCCGACGCCGTGGCCGCCGTGCTCGCCCAGGATGGCAAGCCCGCGACCGACCCCGACGTAAAGATGACGCACGTCGCGATGCCCGGCCCGAGCGGACACCCGCTCCTGCTCAAGCTGTTCCGCCCCAAGCAGGCCGGGACCGCGAATCTCTCCACCGTCGTGTACTACCACGGCGGCGGCTGGGTCATCGCCGGCACGCGCGGCTACCAGGCCTCGTGCGAGGCGATCGCCAAGATGGCGAACGCGAACGTCGTCGAGGTCGCCTACCGCATGGCCCCCGAGGCGAGATTCCCCGCCGCCCACGAGGACTCCTACGCGGCCCTGCAGTTCGTGGCGAAGAACCCCGGCAAGTTCATGGCCGTCCCCGGCAAGCTCTCCGTGCTCGGAGAGAGCGCGGGCGGCAACCTCGCGACCGCCGTCTGCATGATGGCGAAGGACCGCAAGGGGTTCATGCCCCTGGCGCAGGTGCTCGTGTACCCCGTCACCCAGGAGGGCATGGTCACGCCGAGCTACCGGGCGAACATGAAGTCCGTGCCGCTCTCGACGCCGATGCTGCCTTGGTTCTACAAGCACTACTTCGGCAATCCCAAGGGGTTGCCCGGCAACAAGCTGGCCTCGCCGCTCAACGCGCCGCTCTCTGCCCTAAAGGGCCTGCCCGCCGCGACCTTCGTCCTGGCTGAGATCGACCCGCTCCTGAGCGAGGGCAAGATGTACGCCGCGAAGCTCGGGAAGGCCGGCGTCAAGGTCTCCTCGAAGACGTACCCCGGAGTGACCCACGAGTTCTTCGGCATGGGCGCGGCGGTGCAGACGGCGAAGGACGCCGAGGCGCAGGCCGTGAACGCGCTGAAGAGGTCCTGGGGGATGTAGAAGAGGAGGGAAAAGGGATAAGACGAAGGCAAGAGGGGGTTGCCGCGACCCGCGCGCGCAGGTCGCGGTACCGGGAGAGCCTCTTCCGTCTTGCCGCGACAACACCGTGACAAGTTGGCGATTGAACTCTTGATGGGCTAGAATAGGACAAGGTTGGGCAATTTGCCCCGCCGGGAGCCCTATGAATCCGATCCGCACCTTCCTCGCCTTCGCGTCCCTCGCCGCCCTCTCGACCGTCGCCCACGCGCAGTACTCCCAGTATGCGGGCACGGGCCACTACTACCAGGCCGTCAACGTCCCCACCGGCATCACCTGGCTCGACGCCAACGCCGCCGCGACCGCGAGCGGCGGCTATCTCGCCTCCATCCTCGGCGAGGGAGAGAACGAATTCGTCTTCGGCCTCGTGAACTCGCCCGCGTTCTTCACCGACCTCAGCGTGAACGGCGATCGGCTCGGCCCCTGGTTCGGCGCCCGGAACGTGCAGGGCGCGACGAACTTCCAGTGGACCAGCGGCGAGGCCGTGACCGCCGCCAGCTACACGAATTGGGCCAACGGCCAGCCGGACGGCTATCCCGCCTCGACCGAGACGCAGTACGGCCAGTTCTACGCGGGTTCGGGAATCGGCTCCACGTGGGGCGACGATCCCTCGACCTCGCCCCCGGGCTTCCAGAATCCGCGCGGCTACGTCGTGGAGTACAACACCGATCCCGTCCCCGAGCCCTCCGCCCTCGCCGCCCTCGGCCTCGGTGCGCTGGGCCTGCTCCGTCGACGGCGCAAGTAGGGCGACCGCGACCCGTGCGTCCCAACGGAAGCCGAGAAGGCTGAGGGTAAATCGGGGAAAAGGCCCCGTAACCGACGGTTGACTTCTTCCCGCCCGCAGGAAGGGGGAGGGAGTCCGGCGCGGGCGGCAACGGAAGACGAAGGCCTCGGCCGACCCGGGTCTTGTCCGCGGAACCACGACCGTTCGCCCCATCCACGGTATCCTCTAGGGGACGGTTCCGCGGGAACGCGGGACGGACGACGGAGTCAAAGTCACGTTGATCGACGAGTTCAAGATCCAGAAGCAGGTCGCCGGCATCGAAGCCTCGGCGGAACCCCCTCTCCGCAAAGCCCGCCTTATCCTGCGCCTCGCGCGGGGCATCCGCAAGGCGGCCGAGAACCTCACCCACCTCGGGCAACGCGCCTTCTCCGAGGGCGACGCCCTGCGCGCCGCGCGCATGCGCGAGGCGGGCGACCGCCTCATCGAGACCCACGCCGAAGTGCGCGCCCACGCGGGCGCGGCGCTCGGCTCTCCTACGGAGGAGACGGTTCCGGAAGGCAACCTGAACGCTCCCGGTGCGGCGTCTCGTTCGGCTTGAACGCCCTTGCCCACCGCGCACTCCCTCCTGCTCCGCGCGCCCGAACCCAACCCGTGCGGCGTCGTCGATCCATACGGCGCCGACGCACTCACGGAACGCGCAGGTCGCGACCCGCACCCTGCGCGAAGAGGCC
>CAXTOO010000274.1:0-4952 GCA_964245875.1 uncultured Fimbriimonas sp.
TCGGTGGGTTCGGAATTCAACGATCTGCTCCGTGCCTCGCGGCGGTTGCAGAGCGGCCCTTATCTCGACTGATCCGCGTCCTTGTTGCCTTTTCGGGCAATGACGCAAGAGGGACGCAAGAGGGAGATGAGTGGGAACGTGAGAGCCGCCGAGGGGAAAGGTCGAACTCACGGAGTCGCTCGAGTCTTGAAGGCTTCTTTTACTATCGAACAAGCCCTTTCTCAGCCCTTGGCGGATCGCTTCGCGGCGCGGGCACAAGTGCATCCCGCGGCTACAGTACGCCGGCATATGATGCTTGCCAGCGTACTAGCCGGTAGAATGGCGCTCGATGGTCGAGGAGCTGCGCGAGCTTTGGCGCTACCGGGAGCTCCTCCTCGTGATGACCCAGCGTGAGCTTCGGGTCCGCTACAAGAACTCCGCGCTGGGCTTCCTCTGGTCGTTTGTCAATCCCCTCGTGACGACCCTCGTCATGACGGTGGTGTTCGGCAAGATGCTGGGCAACGGGGTCGAGAACTTTTCTGCCTACGTCCTCGCGGCCTACCTGCCGTTCACGTTCTTCCAGTTCGCGGTGCTCGACAGCGCGCAGTCGATCCTCGCCGCGCTTCCGGTCATCCGCAAGGTCTACTTCCCGCGCGAGATCCTCGTGCTCGCGACCGTGCTGGGCAACTTCGTCCACCTCGCGATCGGCTTCGTGGTCTTCTTCCTGTTCCTCTTCCTGTGGGTGTACGCCCGGAGCGGCTTCGGGGTCAGTCCTTTCCAGGCGACCACCTGGATGCTGCCGTTCCTCATGCTCGTCAGCATGGGCTACGCGCTGGGGATGGGGCTGCTCGTCGCGGCGCTGAACACGTTTTACGAGGACGTGAAATACGTGTCGAACGTCGTCACGTACCTGCTGTTCTACCTCTGCCCCATCGTCTACTTCCATGAGACGGTCGCGAAGAAGCTGGAGGGCGATCCCTGGCTTTTCCGCCTGTACATGCTCAACCCCGAGGCCATCCTCTCGATCGCCTACCGGAAGGCGTTGCTCGCCGGGGTGCCGGTGAAGATCGAGGGCGAGTTCGCGCGGCCTTCGCCGATGCCCTGGCCCTGGATCGGGTACGCGGCGGTGGGTTCGGTCGCGACGCTGGTGTTCGGTTACGCGGTGTTCAACCGGATGAAGTGGAGGTTCGTTGAGCGGCCCTGAGGAGGCGGCGATCCAGGTTCACGACCTGCGCAAGACGTTCCTCCTGCGGAACGCGGCGATCGGCTCGATCAAGACGCTGCTGCTGTGGTGGCGCAAGCGGGACGAGCGGCGGATCGACGTGCTACGGGGCGTGTCGTTCGAGGTCGCGCGCGGCGAGTGCGTGGCGATCGTGGGGCGCAACGGCGCGGGCAAGAGCACCCTGCTGTCCTTGCTGGCACGGGTCTACAAGCCAACTTCGGGAACGGCGACGGCCCGAGGGCGGGTCGCACCGCTCCTGGAGCTGGGCGCGGGGTTCCATCCCGACCTTTCGGGCGCGGAGAACGTGCAGTTCAACGCGATCATCCTGGGGCTGACCCGCCAGGAGGCGAAGGAAAGGTTCACGGCGATCTGGGAGTTCAGCGAGCTCGGAGACCACATCTGGGCGCCGGTGCGGACCTACTCCAGCGGGATGATGGCCCGGTTGGGATTCAGCGTCGCCGTCCACGTCGATGCAGAGGTGCTGCTCGTGGACGAAGTGCTGGCGGTCGGCGACTACGAGTTCCAGCAGAAGTGCTACGAGCGGATCCGTGCCTTCCGCGCGACGGGAGGAACGATCCTCCTGGTGTCCCACCAGGAGGACACGGTGCGCCAGTTCGCCGACCGGTGCGTTTGGATCCAGCATGGGAAGGTGGCGGCGATCGGTCCGCCGGACGAGGTGTTGCGGGAGTACCAGGCGCATTCGGAACGCGAACAATAAATTGTGTGGCTCCCGGCGCCAAGACGCCTCCGCGTACCCAAGGAGGGCAAGGCTACACGCTCCGCGTTTCTCTTTTCTCAACCAGCACTCGCCAGAACGTCCTCACCTCGCGCGGCTTCAGAACGATCCGGATCAGCGCTCCGAGGCGGTCCATCAGGAGACAGGCGTAGGACTGGAGGATGCCGTGGTGCAGGCGGAAGTACAGCTCCTTGCCCGCGTTGTAGCGGGCGATTCCGCGCCAGGGCTCCCGGCGGCTGCTGGTGCCCAGGTCGTGTTCGAAGCCCGACTCGGGGACGTAGAGGATGCGTCCGCGTCGGCGTAGACGCAGGCAGAGGTCGGTGTCCTCGCAGTAGAGGAAGTAGCGCTCGTCCCAGGGTTCCAGGCCCGTTCGCGTCATGAGGCAGGCGCCCATGACCTGCTCGACGTCGGATGGCCGATCGGTCGGAAGGGACCGCGTCCGCCAGTAGCCGCCGAAGAGGCGTTCCAGAAGCGTCTGCTCCAGGAAGACCGCGCCCAGGGTGAGCGGCCCGGCGACCGACTCCTGGAGCGAGCCGTCGGGGTTGCGGAGCCGGCCGCCCGCGGCGACCACGCCTTCCTCGAAGGCGGCGGCGAGCCGCGCGATGGCGTGCGGATCGGCGTAGGCGTCAGAGTTCAGGAACAAGACGAGCGGGGTCTCGGCCCTTTGTGCGCCGAGGTTGTTCGCGCGGGCGAAGCCGAGGTTCTCGCCGGTGGCGACGAGCTCGACCTCGGGGAACTCCTTCCGGACCATCGCGTCCGAGCCGTCCTCGGAGCCATTGTCGACGGCCACGACTTTGGCCGCGCCTTGGCCTCGCAGGGCGTCCAGGCAGCGGCGAAGAGCGTCGCGGGTGTTGTAGCTGACGACGACGACGGTGACCTCGGCGGGACTCATCGGCACCCTCATGCTACAATATCGATCCCATGAGCAGTGGAGTGCAGTTCACCCGAGAAGGGTTCGAGAAGCTCAAGGCCGAGCTCGACGAATTGAAGGGTCCGAGGCGTTCGGCCATTGCCGAGGCGATTCGCGAGGCCAAGTCGCACGGCGACCTCAAGGAGAACGCCGCTTACCACGAGGCCAAGCTGAACCAGACGCGGCTTGAGAGTCGCATCGCCGAGCTCGACAAGGCGCTCCTCACGGCGAAGGTCATGGACCACGTGAGCGGCGGGGGCGCACAGCTCGGGTCGAAGATCGGGCTGCTCGACCTGGGCTTCGACGACGAGTTCACGGTGAAGCTCGTGGGGGCCTTCGAGGCCGACCCTTCGAACGACCTCATCTCCGTCGCCTCGCCGCTCGGCGAGGCGCTGGTGGGACGCGTGAAGGGCGAGGAGGTCGAGGTCAAGGCTCCGGCGGGGGTCACCCGCTATCGGCTTACTTCGGTGGAGTAGCCATGCGCCGCCTGTTTCCGCTTGTTGCTATCGCCCTTGCGGGCTGCACGGGGGAGGAGGCGAAGGAAGCTGTACGAACGGTTCCTGAAGCGGGCATCGAGCTGGCCGGGAAAGCGGTTCGGACGGATGGGATCGCGATGTCGTGGGAGGGCAACTCCGTCCACGTCGGCGATGCCTGGGAGGCGGCGCAGCGGCTCTTCCCGGAGCGTCGCGGCGCGTATCGCCTGCGGTCGCTGCCCGAGCGTTTCGGGCGCGACTTCGAGGCGCACGGATGGGAGACCAACGAGGGACAGGGATTCGGGGTCATCCTGCACGACGACCTCGTGGTCGCGGCGATCTACCACGCGGAGAGGGTGGAGCCGGAGGAGGCGCAGCGGCTTTTCGAGGCCCAGCGGGCGGGTACGGGCGCGCTGCCGATGAGCGAGGTCCGGAACGGCAGCCTGCTCTGGAACCTCTGGGAAGACGGAAGCCAGCGCCTGATGGTGCTTCGCGACATTGGGAAGCGGGGCACGGACGTCACGCTGCTCATGGGCGACGACAAGGTCCTTGACGCGCTCGGCGCGACGAAGCCCGCGTCGTCTTCCAAGGTCCCGGCATTAGATCTTTCCGTCGTGCCTTGACTTGCTTGGGACGGCAGGCCCTCGCAGGGTAAGCCCTTCCGCCGAAAAAAGATTCGAGAGGGAACGGCTTTCCGCGGAGGTGCGTAACTATCCTTATCCTCAGAGAGGACAAGGAGGTGGTGCTAGAGTATGAGTAGTCATCAACAACAGCGCCAGGGGGGTCGCCAGCTTTAAAGGGCTGCGACCTCGGTCGTAGCTCTCTATGAGTGCGGCCTCCCTGGTTTAACCAGCGAAGAGCCTCGGCGTCTGTGCCGGGGCTTTTTCGTGTCCCAAGGGAAGAGGTAAAAGGGAAGGGTCTTCCTACGTTCCTTATGTCCTGCGTCATCGTGATACCGGCCCGCATGGCTTCGACCCGCTTCCCGGGGAAGCCGCTCGTCGATCTTGGGGGCAAGCCAATGGTGCAGTGGGTGGTGGAGGCGGCGCGGGCGAGCGGGATCGCGGAGCGGGTGCTTGTGGCGACGCCGGACGACGAGATCCTCGCGGCGTGCGAGCGGTTCGGCGCGGAGGCGGTGCGGACGAGGCTCGACCATCCGAGCGGCACGGATCGGCTCGCGGAAGTCGCCGAGGCAATCGAGGCGGAGGTCTACGTGAACGTGCAGGGCGACGAGCCCCTGGTGCCGCCGGAGACGATCCGCGCCTGCGCCGCGCCCTTGTTGGAGGATACGGGCGTCGAAATGGGTTCGGTCTGCGCGCCGTGCCCGGAGGAGGAGTGGGACAACCCGGCGGTCGTGAAGGTCGTCACGGCGATCAACGGCGACGCGCTGTACTTCAGCCGCTGGGCGATCCCGTTTCCGCGCTCGGCGCGTACGGTGAGGAAGCATCTGGGGCTTTACGCCTTTCGGCGCGAGGTGCTGCTCCGTTTCGCGACCTGGCCGGTGTCGCCGCTCGAACGGGCGGAAAGCCTGGAGCAGCTTCGGTTCTTGGAGAACGGGGTGCGGATTCGGATGTCGGAGGGTCAGGGAAGCGCGGTTGCGGTCGACACGCCGGAGCAGGCGGAGCAGGTGAGAGG
>CAXTOO010000275.1:0-4872 GCA_964245875.1 uncultured Fimbriimonas sp.
GGCGCGAAGGCGCAAGGGGGAGGCACAAAGCCAAGTTGTGAAACGACCTCTAAGTCATGACCTGCTGCGTCGCCTGGTCGAACATCGGCGTCGGTCGGTGGAGCATCGCGTCCGCCTCCGCACGGTAGTCGATCATGCCCTTGGACCGCGATCATCATGCCGTACGACATCCCCTCCGTCCGCACGTCGTCGTTGCCGATGTCCTTGACGTACGCCTCGTCCGCGCCCACCGGAAAGACCGCGCGCTCGTTCGCGGCGTCGCCGTAGAAGAGCTGCCGCCAAGCCCCTTCCAGGTTCCCCGCGATCTCCGCGTCGCTCTCCCCCAGGTCGCGGAAGGCGTTGCGGCACCTGCCCGTCTTGAACGACCGCGGACTTCCTTCCATGGTGATTTTCGTCAGAGGCTGGATGACTGGACTCGTCGGTGTAGGGGCAGGGCAGGCGAAAGCTACGATAGAGACGCCGAGCAGAAGGGAATTTCGGATCATCGTCGAGTCCTGGGCGATTATTCCAGGTTTACGTTGAGTTCAGGCCGGACTGAAGTCCGGGGCACCTGTGCAGGCTGAAGCCTGCGCTCCCGGTAAGGCTACTTCAGATACCGTCCCAGCCAACCCAGGATCTCCCGCAGCCGATGCTGGCGCAGGTCCGGCGGCCCCGAGCGGCTCATGCCGTGCGAGGTCGACACCGGGTACCGCACGAACCGCGACGGCACGCCCTGCATCTGCAAGGCCGCGAACACCTGCTCGCTCTGCTCGATGTTGCACCGCAGGTCGCCCACCGAGTGGATCACCAGGGTCGGCGTCGTCACGCCCTTGAAGTGGGCGATCGGCGACTGCCGCCATAGCCCCGCGATGTCGTCGAGGTTCCCGTACGCCACCCCGCCGAAGTAGCCGTCCTTGTTCAGGGGAAAGTCCGAGTTGCCCGCCATCGACACGAAGTTCGACACGCACCGGTCGGTGATCGCACAGGCCCAGTCGTGCCGGTGGCCGATCGCCCAGTTCGTCATGTAGCCGCCGTACGACCCGCCCATGATCGCCACCTTCCCCGTCACGGGCCGCGCACGGATCCAGTCGGCGACGGCGTTCACGTCCTCCCAGTCCTTGTGGCCCCAGTCGCCCCGGATCGCCGCCGTCCACGCCTCGCCGTACCCCTTCGAGCCGCGCGGGTTCGTGTACACCACCGTGTACCCCTCCGCGACCTGGCACTGGAACTCGTGGAAGAACGCCCATCCGTACTGCGTGTGCGGCCCCCCGTGCACCTGGAGAACGACCGGGCTGCGAACCCCCTCCCCCACGGTTCCCCCTCCCGCTCGTTCCTCGCTCGAAGGGGAACCATCTCCCGGTCGGAGCACCCACCCGTGTACCCTCAGCCCGTCCGTCGTGTCGATCCAGACCTCCTCCGGCGCGACGATTTCCAGCTCCTCGTGCACGTCGTGGTTCAGGTCGGTCAGCAGCTTCGGCACCATCCGCCCCGTCGCCAGCTCCGGCTCGATGATGGCGATCTCCGGCACCCGCGTCGCGTCGCCCCACGTCGCCGCGACGCGGGTGCCGCGCGCGTTCCCGATCGACAACGTGTGCCGACCTTCCGTCAGCAGCTCTACCCCGCCCGCCAGCGACACCCAGCCCAACTGCTGCTCGCCGTGCCAACCGACCTGAACGTAGAGCCCCGACGAGTCCGCCGCCCACTCCACCACCGCCCCGCCGCCCGCGTCCTTCGTGTCGCTCAGCGTCGCCACGCTCAGATCGTAGTCCGTCGATCCCGTCAGGTCCTTTGCCTCTCCCCCATCGGGCGAGACGACGTACAGCTTCGTGTTGCGAGTGCCCCAGGGGTCGTCCTCGTCCACGTCGCCCGCGTAGGCGATCCACCGGCCGTCCGGCGACCAGCGCGGCTCGCCCTTGACCCCCTTCGGCAGCCCCTGGATCATCGCCGCCTTTCCGTCCATTGAAACGCGCCAGATCTGCCGGTTCGGCGGATCCACGAACGGATGGTCCGTCGCGTTGTGGACCACCGCCAGCTCCGAGGAGTCCGGCGACCAGTCGAAGTCGTACGACCCGTGCGGGTCCGTGTCGAGGAGCTTCGTCGCCTCGCCCGTCGCCGCGTCCACGACGACCAGCGCGTACCGCTCGTTCGCGAAGTACCCGTCCCCGTCGTAGCGGTACAGAACGTGGTCGATCTCGACCGGCGGCTCGCTCAGGCCCCTCTCCTCGCGAAGCTTCTTCGCCGCCTTCGTGTCGCCCGGCATCGCGGGGCGGTACGTCAGCGCCAGCTTCGTCCCGTCCGGCGAGACCCGCACGTCGCCGATCGAGCCCTCCTCGAAGCTCGTCAGCTTCCACGCCTCGCCGCCGCTCGTCGGGATCGCGTAGACCTGCGCCGAGCCCTCGCGCGCCGAGGTGAAGAAGATCCGCGACCCGTCGGGGCTCCACCGCCCCCCGCCCGCGCCCTTCTCGCCCGAGGTCCACTGCCTCAGATTGCCCCCCAGGCCCACGCTCCAGAGCTGCCCCACCGTCGCGTTCTTCTCGTCCACGGTTCGCTTCGTGAACAGCACCTCGCCTCCGTCGGGCGAGAGCTGCGGGTCGCCGACGAGCACGAATCTCAGGAGGTCGTCGGGACGGACGGGACGCTTGGGCATTCCCCATTGTGGCGCGGGCGCCCCGCCCGCGTCAGTCCACCAGCCGCGCGATCAGCCCGCCCTCGCCCACGCCCCACACCGTGCCGCCCGCGACGGCGGCGGTGTGGAGCGCGCCGGGGTTCTTCACCGCCGTCCACGTCTTGCCGCCGTCCCTCGAGAGGTCCGTCCCCGCGGAGCCGACGAGCAGGAAGCCGCCGCTTACCCGGATCGCCGCCTCGCGCAGGCCCGCAGGTCGAAAGCCCTTCCAGACGGGCCAAGTCCGACCGCCGTCGGTCGTCCGGAGCAGAAACCCCGCGTCGTCGTCCTGCTCGTAGTCTCCGCCCACCGCGAGCGCGTCGCCCCCGCCCAGCGGCAACACCCCGAAAAGCCCGCCGCTCGAAGAGAGCGGCACGATCGGCGTCGGCGCGACCGCCCACGTCCGGCCCCGGTCCGACGAGCGGAACGCCCGCGCCGCGCCCCCGCCGGTCACGATCCAGGCGTCCGACGAGCCGCTCAGGGCGAGGCATCGGCCGCTCGCCGCGAACGCCGCCTCGCCCGGCTCGGCGAGAGGGATGTCGGCCCGGACCCGGCTCCACGAACGGCCACCGTCGTCCGTCGACAGGATCGGCATCCGCCCGTCGACGGGGTCGCCGAACGCGAGGCCGTGGTCGCGGTCCCAGAACGCGAGGGCGTCGTAGAAGGCGTTCGGATCAGGATTTTGGAACGCCTTGGCCCAGCTGCGGCCCCCGTCGTCCGTCCGGTAGACCCGCGACTCCTCGCCGTCGCCGATCGCGAGCACGACCGCCGAGTCGGCGTCGAACGCGACGATCGAGCGGAACTGCGCCGTCTCCGCGCCCTTCACGACGCCGGTGGTCCACCTGCGGCCGTCGAGGGTGCGGGCGAAGGTCCCCTTCGAGCCGGAGGCCCAGCAGACCCTGCCGCCCGGCGCGGAGATCGCGCGGAAGCTGGACGTGGTGTCGGTGGGCGTCACCGTCCACGCGGGCACGGCCGCCGCGAGGGCCAGAAGGAGCGGAAGGGGCACGGGAGGAGTGTATCGTGTCGGGTGACGAGTGTGGAGTGAAGGCTCTCCCACTCGTCACTCTCTAAATCTCCCCCCGCTGCCGCGCCTTCCAGACCTCGTAGGCCATCGGCAGAAACGTCAGCACCGCCATCGCGATCATCGCGAGGCCGAAGTTGTCCTGCACGATCCGGAGCTTGCCCAGGAAGAAGCCCGCGGAGAGGAAGATGCCGACCCACAGCACCGCGCCGATCACGCTCCACAGCAGGAACTCGCGGTAGCGCATCTTGCCCATGCCCGCCACGAACGGGCTGAACGTGCGGACCACCGGCACGAACCGTGCGAGGACGATCGTCCGCTTGCCGTGCTTCTCGAAGAAGTGCTGGGTCTTCTCCAGGTGGCTCTTCTTCAGGAAGCGCACGTTCTCGCGCTTGAAGAGATCGGGACCGAGGCGGCGGCCGATCCAGTAGTTCAGGTTGTCGCCGCAGAGCGCGGCGAGCACGAACCCGGCGAACATGGGCGGGAAGCTCAGGTGGCCCACGCTGTCCGGACGGCAGAAGAGGCCCGCCGCGAAGAGCAGGGTGTCGCCCGGCAGGAACGGCATGACCACCAGCCCGGTCTCCGCGAACACGATCGCGAACAGGATGCCGTACGCCTGGGTGCCGTACGCGCCGATCAGCTCCGCGATGTGCTTGTCGATGTGAAGCAGGAACTGGAGCATCTTGCGGAAGGTTCAACGGTACCCGGCGGGGCATGGTTTCGGGGGATGAGGTTTCTCCTCCCCTCCTCTTGCCGCCGCGGCGCGCGCTGAACGATCTTGGAGAACAATCATCGCGGGCGGGAGGCAGGAGGGGCCGGGGGTGGTGGTCCGACCTGCCGCCAACGTGCGGAAGTCGCGACAGCCCCCTCCCCCACGGTTCCCCCTGCCGATCGCGGTGTGGACGGTCGAAGGTCGAGGCCCTTACGCCGCGGCGGCAAGGGGAACCATCTCGGATCAGGCCGCCGCGACCGCCACCAGGAACGCCTCCTCGACCGGCGTGCCCGCCAGCGCCGCGAGCTCCGGTCGTTGCCGGACCAGCGCGTCCAGCGCCCCCGCCTCGTCCCCCGCGCCGTAACGCATCATCGCCAGCCTCGCCGACGCCGACGCCTTCACCAGCGGACGCATCCGCTCGACCATCGCCGTGTCGCGCGCCATGCCCGAGAGCAGCATGAGCCGGTACGCCTCGCGCTCCGCGCCCAGCAATCGCGC
>CAXTOO010000276.1:0-4846 GCA_964245875.1 uncultured Fimbriimonas sp.
TCGGCATCGCCCTACTCGGTGTGACTTCTGGAGAGTCCCCAACCGGCATGGATAACAGTTGTTCGCGCGCTAATCCGAACCTCACCCACCCTTGCGGGTGGGTGAGACTCGTGGGCGGGCAGTCGTTGTCGTCGAGCCACGAGGGTTTCAATCCGCACCCACCCTTGCGGGTGGGTGAGACGAGGCCGAGGCGATGAGCCGCAAGGATGTCGAGGGGTTTCAATCCGCACCCACCCTTGCGGGTGGGTGAGACGATGGAGCCGAGGAGCGTGAATGCGGAGGCGATCAGGAGGTTTCAATCCGCACCCACCCTTGCGGGTGGGTGAGACTTGAGCCTTGTCATGTTAGAACCCGAATCCTGGACGAGTTTCAATCCGCACCCACCCTTGCGGGTGGGTGAGACCCGAGTCGCGGCTGAAAGTCGCAGTTCAAGAATTTGTTTCAATCCGCACCCACCCTTGCGGGTGGGTGAGACTCTGGGAGTAGTTCAGATCGGCGTGCTCGATGAAGTTTCAATCCGCACCCACCCTTGCGGGTGGGTGAGACGCGGAGTGATCATCTTCGATTCGCCGAACTCGACAAGCGGTTTCAATCCGCACCCACCCTTGCGGGTGGGTGAGACGATTTCAAAGAACAACACTGATTGATACGAATCTGTTTCAATCCGCACCCACCCTTGCGGGTGGGTAAGACGCCGAAATCACGATCCATGAGGGCGTCGTGACGTGGGTTTCAATCCGCACCCACCCTTGCGGGTGGGTAAGACGTCATCCCCTCGGCCGGGCTCTTCCGCTACAACGTTTCAATCCGCACCCACCCTTGCGGGTGGGTAAGACGGTTCGCGTCGAGAGGTTCATCGACTTCTGCCGGTTTCAATCCGCACCCACCCTTGCGGGTGGGTAAGACCCCAGGAGCGGCGGCGGGTCGAGGAGTTCAACGCCGCGTTTCAATCCGCACCCACCCTTGCGGGTGGGTAAGACGGCACCCTTTTCGCGGCCAGGGAGCCTGGAACGCTCGTCGGACGCCGTCCGCTCTATAGTACCGATCTGCGGTTTTCAACGTGCGGACGGACGTTTTCAGTCTAGCCGTTCGCGCGAACGTTCGGTTGGGAAGGTCATCGCGCGGGGTTCGCGGAAGGCGCGGCATCCAGGTTTTCCATCGAGGGTGGCGTGGGTCACCACGCTTTCCATGCCAGAAACTTGCCCTGATTGAGTCGGCAGACCGCTTCGCGGCGCGGGCACGAGGGCATCCCGCGACTACGGGCGGCCGACGTTCAAGGTCAACGCCGTGCCAAACGGTCGAACGAGGAAGGGGAGCCGGAGGTCAAGCGGCGTCGGGGCATTCGATCGCGTAGACAACGTGCGGGGCCGACCGGCGGGCCATCGGGGCGTCAAGGCGGCGGTCGGTAAGGCGACCGCCGATCTTCTCGACAGCGCGGCGGGAGCGCAGGTTGCCCTCGCCGACGATGAGGATCACGCGGGGGGCGAACCGGAAGGCGTGGTCCAGCATGAGGCGCTTCATCTCGCCGTTGTGATGTCCGCCCCAGCGCGAGCGCGCGAGGAAAGTCCAGCCGATCTCGATCTCGTCCGGATCTACGCGGCGTTGGTCGTAACGGGAGCTGCCGATGACCCCGCCGGTGGCGCGGTCTCGGGCGACGAGCATCCCGCCGGAGGCGAGCCCCTCCTCGAAGAAGGCGCGGAACACCGGCTCCTGCCAGCGGTCGTGGGCGGGGTGGACTTCCCAGATGAGAGGGTCTTGCGCAACGCCGTAGAGCGAGGACCAATCGTCGGAAGTCGCCGGGCGGAGTTCGACGAGGCTTCCGACGAGGCGGGGCTGGCGGTCCATGGGGGGTGGGTTTACCTAAGTCTTATAAGATGCGGCTCCATCTCCCAGCCCCTTCCTCATCGCCCGGCAAAGCTTCGCGCCGATTGGGAGTTAAGCGCCGAGGCGACGAGGAAGGGGAGCTCAGAGGACGCCGCCGCTGAAGGCGGCGAAGAGGCCGGCGTAGGCGCCGCCCTTGTCCATCAGCTCGACGTGGGTGCCGGACTCCTTGACCTCCCCCTTCGAGAGGACGAGGATGCGGCTCGCGCGGGCGGCGGTGGTGAGGCGGTGGGCGATGAAGAGGGTGGTGCGGCTCCGCATCACCTCGTCCAGGGCCTCGGTGACGGCGCGCTCGCTCTCGGCGTCGAGGGCGCTGGTGGCCTCGTCGAGGAGGAGGAGGGCGGGCTCGCGGACGAGGGCGCGGGCGATGGCGACGCGCTGGCGCTGGCCGCCGCTGAGGCCGGCGCCGCCCTCGCCCAGAGGGCTGGCGTACTTCGCCGGCAGGGCGGCGACGAACTCCTCCACGTGGGCCATGCCTCCAGCCCGCTCGACCTGGGCGTCGGTGGCGTCGGGCTTGCCCAGGCGGACGTTGTCGGCGATGGAGCCCGCGAAGAGGAAGGTCTGCTGGGGGACGACGCCGATCCTCTCCCTCAGCCAGCGCAGATTGAGGTCGCGGACGTCCACGCCGTCGAAGAGGATCGTGCCTGCGGTGGGGTCGTAGAAGCGCAGGAGCAGGTCGGCGACGGTGCTCTTGCCCGCGCCGCTGGGGCCGACGAGGGCGAGGGAGGTGCCGGGCTCCAGGGTGAAGCTCACGTCGCGCAGGGCCTCGGTGCCGTCGGGGTAGGCGAAGGAGACGTTCCGGAACTCGATCCTTCCCTTCGGACTTTCGAGGGTGCGTCCGGCGGCGGCGTCCTCGACCTGGTCGGGCACGTCGAGGATCTCGCGGTGGACGCGGTCGGTGGCGGCGTCGATGGCGTTGAGGGTGCTCGTCATGCCGGTGACGGAGCGCAGGCCCTGGTTGATCCGGTCGAAGGCGAAGATGACGGACACGATGTTGCCCAGGTCGAGTCGGCCGAGGTAGGAGAGGTAGCCGCACAGGAGGAGCACACTGGCGACGGCGGTCGCGCCGAGGAGCTCGACCAGGGGGCGGAGCGAGGCGGTGACGCGGGCGTTCTCGATCCCCTTGGCGAAGGTCGCGTCGAGCCGGGCCTCGTAGTCGCGCTCGACCTTGCGCTCGGCGGCGAACGCCTTAACGACGCGGACCCCCTGGAGGGTCTCGGACGTGACGGCTGAGAGGTCGGAGAGCGAGTTCTGGACCTCCGTCTGGGAGCCTTTGATCTTCTGGCCGTTGCGCCGGATGACGGCGGACATCGGGAGCACGAAGAGCAGGCCGACGGCGGCGAGGAGGGGGGCGTTCCAGAGGATGAAGGCCAGGGAGACGAGGATGGTGAGCGGCGCCTCGATGCTGTCCTTGAGGACGCCGATGGCTCCGGAGTAGACGCCGACGTCGTTGGTGAGGACGCTCTGGATCGCGCCCGCGCGCCGGTCGCCGAAGTAGGCGATGGGCAGACGCTGGAGCTTGGCGAAGAGGCGGAGGCGGAGGCGGTTCGTGACGCTGGCGGCGGCCTGGCTCAGCAGGACGGCGCTAGCGCGGACGAAGACGTACTTGAGGCCGAAGATCGCGACCACGAGGGCGCAGTACAGGGCGAGGAGGCGGAGCGGGCCGAGGCTGCCCGAGGGGCGGTTGCCGCCGCTCTCGAGGGCGTTCGCGACCTCGGTCTCGGGTCGCCCCATCTCCTTTGAGAGCTCCCGCGCGAGGGGCGCCTGGCGTTGGGAGTCGACACGGTCGAAGACCCGATCGGCGAGGACGACGGCCTGGGGGTCGGTGACCCCGAGCGCGCGGGACGATCTCTTGAGGCTCTCCTGGAGCTCCTTCTTCCGCTGGCGGACGCCCTCCTCGCGGCTCTTGGCGAGGGGCGCGGCGTCCTTGATGGCGTTCACGCTCCAGCCGATGATGGGGATGGGCGCGGTGTTGAGGAGGCTGACCACGCCGGCGCAGACGAGGCCCTTGAGGATGAGCCTTCGCTGGGGCCGGAGCTCCGCCTCGAGGCGCGGGTCGAGGCGGGGGACGAGGCGGGGGACGAGGCGGATCCGTTTCATCGCGCGCGGGGTGGTCAGGGTACCCGCGCGGTGGTTTGGAGCGTAGAATGGGGCATGGCCGACACGGTCGCTCCCGCGAGGCTGACCGAGCCTGAACTCGACTCCGCGATCCTTCGCGCCGTCGTGGAGTCGAGTCGGTGCGAAGGCATCGAGATCACGGAGGAGCGGCTAAGAGACATCATGCGCGAAGGGCTTCCCGAATTAGAGCCGTCAGCGGCACGTAGTCTTTGACGAGTTCCCGGTTCATGGATGCGAGATAGCGTGACCTCGCTTCCGGACCTGCCAGAGTCCATCGCAAAGGGCCGTAGCCAGCCTGGGTCGCCATGATGTCGGCGAGCAAGCGTCCGAGACGCCCGTTCCCCTCCCGGAATGGATGGACGACGATGAACTCGGCGTGGCTCTCGGCGATCGCCGCGGTCGTTTGGTCGGGATCAAAGCCGGTGCAAGGCATCCGCCGCTTGAACATCATGTCGAGTTCCGCCAGCCCCTGGGGCAGGTAGGCAACCGGCGCAAAAAGAACGCCGCCTTCTCACGTTGATCGTTCTCAGCTTTCCGGCAAAGGGATAGATCGCCTGAAGCCAGTCTCGGTGGAGAGTTAAGATCGCCTTCGAATCGATGACGAACGTCGGCTTCACGCGGGGAACAACTCTTCGGTAGAGTTCCATCAGCAGGACGGTTTCGACCAACCCCGCGCGCTCAGGATCGACGATGCCGAGGCGGTTGCGGAGGACGCGGCCCCCTGATCCGGGTTCGAACTCGTCGTCGGTTCCGGCTTGGTAGCGGCTCATGGGTTTTTAGAGCGTCTAACAAAACTCTCTTCTGCGCCTCGAGAGCCTCCTCGCCCACCCCCCGATCCGCCTGCCCG
>CAXTOO010000277.1:0-4752 GCA_964245875.1 uncultured Fimbriimonas sp.
GACCCTACAGGAGACTCTCCTCCGAACCCTCTAATTGCAACGAGATTTCCTTGTAAGCCCCGTATGCTTCGGGGACGAGGTCGGCCTCACAGACGGTCGATCCATCGGCTAGTACCACAGTACCCGGTTCCGTTCCTTCTCCAAGCGAATAGGACCGGATAGGTCTGCACGTTCGCATCCGGAACCGCATCGACGCAATTCCGGCGGGGACGCCGCGCTCCAGGATCGCTCGGTGGACGTGCCGGGAGCAGCTCTCACGGAAGATGCACTTACGCTTCAGACGATCCGGAAGGCGCCAGTACAATCGAATAAGGAAAAGTGCGATAGACCGCACGACGCTAGGTAGTCGTGCGGAAGACGGCAACGTAATAGACCGCCTGAGCGTTCGAAGCGCCGCACCCGAGGCATCCCGGATTGTTCACGATCGTAGAGACGGCCTCAAGACGAACGTAGTCCAAGCCCTGAGCCGTGTAGTGGTCTATCAGCTCGTTAAGTTGCCGCGCGACGATGTCGGACCCTTGGCCTATTTTAATGTTCGCGACAAATGGAACGACGATGTATCGTGGCATCCGCGTATTCTACTCGCCTCTGGCAATTGCTCGCGCTAGATGTTACGCACGTTCTCACGGTTGATCCGCGCGTTCCGTTTCAGCCCCTCCAACCCTGCCCGCCTCACCGGCGAGCCCCGCGTCAGCACGTCCCATGCCTCCGGCGAGAGTCCCTCGATCCCTTCTAGCGACGGCCACTCGCGCGAGAGAAGCAGATCCGGCTCCGTTGCCACCCTACCCCTCAGAGGTTGCGCCTCGCGCTCCGCGTTGAACGGGCAGACCTCCTGGCACACGTCGCACCCGAACGTCCAGCTGCCCATCCCCCGCGCCAACTTGGGCGAGATCGCTCCCTCGTGCTCGATCGTGAGATAGCTCACACAGCGACGCGAGTCCACCCCCCAACGGCCGTCCGCGAACACGATCGCTCCCGTCGGGCAGGCGTCGATGCACCGGGTGCAGCTCCCGCACCCGCCCTCGGCGGGCGTCGAAGGTTCCAGCCGCGCCGTCGTCAGGATCAGACCGATGAAGAAGAAGCTGCCCCTCCGAGAGTCGATGAGCAGCGTGTTCTTCCCGAACCAGCCCAGCCCCGCCAGACGCGCGAAGTCCCGCTCGAACACCGGGGCGGAGTCGACGCACGGACGGCAGGCGAACCCCTCCGCCTCCAAGATCGCCGCCAGTCGCCGCAGCTTCGCGCGCACCACCTTGTGGTAGTCGCGCCCGAGGGCGTACCGCGCGATCCGCGGAAATCCCGGTCGCCGCTCCACCGGACGGTTGTAGTCCAGCGCCACCGCCACCACCGACCGTGCGCCCGGGAGCAGCGCGTCCACGTCGGCCCGGAGCGTGCGCGACGCCGCGAGCCAACCCATCCCCGCCGCGTGGCCCCGCGCGACCCAGGCGTCGAAGAACGGCAGGTGCGGCGCGGGCACGGCGTCGCAGACCCCCACCGCCGAGAAGCCAAGCCCCCTCGCCGCCGTCTCGAGTTCCACCCTCGTCAACGAGGTTCAGGGTACCGTCCAGGGGTCCTCGGACGTAAAAAAGCTATGCGCCGCCTGCTTCCCTTTTTGCTCGCCGCCGCCGCGGTGGTCGCCCAAGCCCAGGTCCCCACCCTCGACGCCAACGCCCCCGTCGCGACCGTCAACGGCGAGGCGATCCGGCAGGGCGAGTACTACCACCGCCTGGAGTGGTACCAGGTCAGCCCGCAGAGTCCCCTCGCGAAGGCGAACCTGCCCGTGGGCTTCCAGCTCCTGCGCCAGATGATCAGCGAACGCATGATCCTCCAGCTCGCCAAGAGCCGCAACGTCTCCCCCACCGCGCCGGAGATCGACGCGCGGCTCGCCGACGTCTACAAGGCCAACCCGACCCTCCGGGCGCAGCTCGTCGAGTCCGGGCGCGGCGAGGGCGACCTCCGCACGGAGATGCTCAACGAGGAGGCGCAGTTCAAGCTCGTCACCGCCGGCGTCACCATCACCGACCAGGAGGTCGAGAAGCGGTACAAGGACCTTCCCTCGCAGTTCGAGGAGCCCACGCGCTACAAGCTCCGCGTCATCGCCGTGGGCGACGACGCCACCCAGAAGCTCGTGGACGATGCCCTCAAGGGCGGCAAGCCCTTCGCCGACGTCGCGAAGCTCTACAGCGGAGACGAGCGCACGAAATCGAGCGGTGGCGACTACGGCGAGGTGCCCGACACCAACATCCCCGACCCCATCCGCAAGGCCATCGTCGCAACCCCCGCCGGGAGCGCCAGCGCCTGGATCACCACCGACCAGGGCACCCGCGTGAGGTTCCTCGTCGAGCGGATCACCCCGTCGAAGAAGATGGTCCTCGACGCCGACCTTCGGGCGCGCATCCGCCGGAACATGATGCTGGAGCGCGGCCGGGCCAAGAACGACGTCACCAAGGCGCTCGACGCCGCCACTCGCGCCTCGACCGTGACCATCGTCCAGCCCCAGTTCCAGAAGCTCTACGACGAGCTGCTCAAGAACGCGGCGACGAGCGGGACGCAGGGCTGACGGCGTGGTCCGCGTCGTCCCCCTTACCGCGGCGATGCTCGTCGAGGGCGACGTGCGAGGCCTTTACCATCCCGACCCCCAGCACCCCTCGTTCCGCGAGGGGATGTTGCCCGTGCCCCCCGAGGGTCTGCCCGATGGCGCGACCCTCCTCCTGCCCGCCGCAGACGCGACGCCGCTGGGCGAGCTCGTCCACGTCGTCGACCGTCTCCTCGGTCCCGGCGGTTGCCCATGGGACCGCGAGCAAACCCACGAGACGCTCCGGAAGTACCTCGTCGAGGAGACGTACGAGACGATCGACGCCATCGACGCGGGCGACCTGGAGGCGCTCCGGGAGGAGCTGGGCGACCTCATCCTGCAGCCCGTGCTCCACGCCGGCATCCGTCGGGCGGCGGGCGGCTGGGGCATCGACGAGGTCGCGCGCGGCATCGTGGAAAAGCTCGTCCGCCGCCATCCCCACGTCTTCGGCGACGTCGCCGTCTCAGGCACCGACGACGTTCTGCGGAACTGGGAGGCCATCAAGAAGACGGAGGGCAAGGCGTCCGTCCTGGAGGGCGTGCCCCGTTCGATGCCCGCCCTCGCCCGCGCCCTGCTCGTGAGCAAGCGCGCCGCTCGCGTGGGCTTCGAGTGGCGCTCGATGGAGGGCGTGCTGGAGAAGCTGGACGAGGAGAGGCAGGAGGTCCGCGAGGCGCTCGCCTCCGGCGACGCGATCCACGTCGAGGCCGAGATCGGCGACCTGCTGTTCACCGTCGTGAACGTCGCCCGCTGGGCGAAGGTCGACCCCGAGGAGGCGCTGCGCGGAATGCTCGACCGCTTCTCGCGCCGGTTCGAGCGGGTGGAGTCCCTCGCCCGCGCGCCCCTGGGCGAACTCGACCCCGAGGCGTGGGACGCTTTGTGGAACCGGGCGAAGTCCGAGGTGGGCTGAGCCGAAGGGTTTTGGCGTCTTTTGGGGGTCGAGATTGCGTTGGATGCTTGCAAAACGAGGTTCGGATGCTATCAAAACCGGTCCCTTTCAGGTTCAAGGGGTCGGTCCGGTCTTGATTCCTAGATTTTTCATTCAGATTGGATTCCGTGATCGATGGAGAACGCGGAGGGGCACATCGCCTTCTCTCCTCAGCGGGCAAAAAGTCAATCCTTGGAGAGCGGCGGCTTCGGGACTCGTCGGGTTTCAGGGCGTCCAACAGAACTCCCCTCTCCCCTCCGGGGGAGAGGGGCTGGGGGTGAGGGGTCCGGGAACCCGGAGGCGCGCGGTTCGATCGGGCGGGGATGGCCGGAACGTCACTGCACTGGCTGAGGCGGGTTCGCGGTCATGTCGTAGACCGGCAGGCCGCCGAGGGAGTAAGCCTGCTTGCCCCACATATAGCGCTGAGGATTGAAGGTGGCGGCGGTTTTGTAGTACTTCGCGCTGGTGTCGGCCATCACGTAGTTGTTGCCGTCGCTGAACACGCCGGAGTTGGTGTAGCGTAGCGTCAGGTCGACGGCTGGCTGGCCCGCCGTCTGGCCGTTCTTGCCCTCGCACTTGTTGAAGAGCGTGTTGAACGTGGCGGGCGTGATCGCCTCTAAGGGTGTTTCGCCAGCGGCGGGCAGGCTGCTGCCGGAGAGCTGCCTCTGGCCCTTGGCCGCGATGCCGAACGCCGGGCGGTAGGTGCGGCACTCGCCGGTCTCGCCCGCGCACATGCAGTTCTTCGACTCCGTCGCGGGCGCGAGGAGGATCGTGCTGGAGACGCCGTCGATGGCGGTGGCCGAGACGACGTTGGAGGTGTCGGTGGTCGTGCGCTTGCGTCCCATCACCGACTGGTTCGCGATGTACGAGATTCTTCCGACTTGCTGAGTGAACGAGGACGGGTACGAGCTGGCCGAGCCGGACTGGATGCTCGGCACGCCGAAGCCGCGATTGTTGTTGGTCGTGTTGTACTGCGACGGCGCCCAGCCGCCGAACTTGGCGACCGGCGACACGAAGATGCCCTCGCTCTTCATGTACGGCAGCACCATCCAGCTCCAGTGCGTCTCGAAGTTGCCGTCGTTGTTCTCGCGGTGGTTGGACGGCATGTAGGTGTCGTCCGCGTCGTTGAGGTAGAGCTGGAGTCCGATGCCGATCTCCTTGCAGTTCGAGAGGTCCACGGCCTTCTTCGCGGCGAGCTTCGCCTGCGCGAACACGGGGAAGAGGATGGCGGCGAGGATCGCGATGATCGCGATGA
>CAXTOO010000278.1:0-4737 GCA_964245875.1 uncultured Fimbriimonas sp.
GCGGTGGAAAACCCGTCAACCACCCTCCGCGCAGGTTGGGCCTAAAGACCCAACCTGCGAAAGGGAAATATTTTCGGGCCGGCCCTCGCCCCTCGACGGGAGGGCGTCCGGCGCCCGCGGGCGATCCGCCGGACAGGGCCTAGGGTCCGAGACGCAGCTCGACGGGAAGACGGGCCAACGCCTCCGCTTCCGAGAGGGGGCCGGAGAGGCTTCCCGCTGTGGTGAGGTACACCCCCGGCGGGCGAAGCCGCAGGTCGGGCCGAACCGGGCCGGACACCGGAACGATCAAGCGATTCGGCAGGCGGCGAAGCAGGCGGGCCGCGATGGTCGAAGCGTCGCGACCCACCACAAAGAGGGTGCCGGCGTCGGCGTGCCGCGCGAGCGCGCCCAGGGCGCCACCCATCGCGGGGACCGCCGCGGCGACCGCGGCGAGTCCGGTGTCGATGTCGTCCGCGGCTCGGGCAAAGTCGTTTCCCGCAGGGCCGAACACGGAGGCGTATGCGTCGGCGAGCCGCAGCGCGGTGGCCGAGAGCGCCTCCCGCTCGTCGTCCGTCACCTGGGGCAACTCGCTCCGGCCGGGCATCAGCTCGGTGCCCGCGGGACTCGGACGCAGGAGACCCGCCTCAGGACCGCCGAACCGTCCTAGGGCGGCGCGCAGGGCGGCCGCCCCTCGGTTCAGGCTTGGCACGCGGCCATTGGTGAGATAGTCCTCAAGCTCGGCGTCGGCGTAGGCCAGCGCGTCGCCAAGGTACGGAAGCGCGTCTTCGGGGTCGTTGAGACCGTGGCGGAGCCTCGCGCCGCGCGCGAACGGCTCGAGCGCGTCGACCATGGCACCCGCCCTCGCCGCGAGGTCGCGGTCGTCCCAAAGGCGGGCGCAGCGCAACAGGCAGGCGGCGACGGTGCCGTTCACGTCGCAGAGGCCCGTCGCGACGAGGCGGCGATGTGGACCCGCCGCCCGGCGCAGGGCGGCCAGGGTCTCGTCGAGCCGGGCGTCGTCGACGGCGGCGGCGTTGGGGAGGACGACGCGCGCCGGACCGTCGAGCCCAAGGGCGCTCTCGGCCCACGCTCGGGCGTCGGAGGTCAGACGGCCCGAGGCGACGCCCTCGCGCAGCCGGGACGGCGCGAAGCTCGCCCGCGCCGAGCGCCCCTTCTCGTCCTCGTCGCCCTGCTCCGCGCCGGGAACGAGATCGTCGTGGCGCAGGCCCAGCAGCCAGCCGACCGCCGCGCGGGCGCGGCGGCGGAGCAGGGGATCGGGCCGCGCCGCGTCCTGCACGGCCATCGCCTCCGCGAGCTGCGCGTTCATGACGGTCGGCTTGTCGTACTCGGGCGTCCGCAGGTCGGCGCGGGCGATCCGGTAGAAGCCGCCGTCGAGCCAGTCGGCACACGGCGAGAACAGCGTCCGGCGGAGGGAGTCGCCCGCCTCGTTCCATCTCCCCGCGAGCTGGAGGAAGCGGAAAGCGAGAGGGCGGCTGGGCAGAAGGCCCCGCGACGACCACCCGCCCCAAACAGGGTCGAGGCCCTGGACGAGCGTGGGAGCGGCGCCCGACAGCTCCAGATCGGCGAGCGCGGGTTGAACGAGTCGCGCCGCGTCGGCCTGTTGGCTCGCCTCCAGGTCCGGCGTGGAATCGGAGAGGACGTCGTCCGCGAACGCCTTCTGCGCCCTGAGCAGCAGGTCGAGCATCGTCGAGGGATCGATCTCGGACTTCGCGTCCATCCGCGAGATCGAGTCGATGAGGCGTCCCTTGAGGTCGAAGATCCAGGCCTGGAAGCCGACGCTCAAGGGGGTTCCGGCGCGTTGCAGGGGCAGGAACTGGCTCAGCCAGCGGGGACTCTGCGCCCCGTCGATCCGGACGGCCACGAAGCCCCGGTTGAGCGCGCGCGCCACCTCCGGCGTCGCGAACGCGTCGTCCGCCTTCCGGCCGATGCCGCTCCAGGGCACGCCGATCACGACGATCAGGGGGCGGGTGAGGCGTTGGGCCTCGTGGAAGGCGTTCGGTCCCAGCGGCTTCCAGTCGACGTCCTGCCGCTGGGCCTGCTCGACGAACTCGCCCGGCCCCAGCGCGGACACGTTCGCGTGGGGCGGGGGAATCGCGCCCTGGAAGGCGAGCCGCAGGCCGCACACGGCCGCCAACGCCCCCGTGACCCCCGTGACCGCGCCGTAGTTGGGCCTGCGCACGGAGGAGAGGGTACTCGGTGTAACCTTCGCCCCATGACGGGCCGCACGGTCACGTTCCTGTTCACCGACATCGAGGGCAGCACACGCCTCTGGGATGGGAGTCCCGAGACGATGCGCCCCGCCCTCGCGCGCCACGACGCCCTCCTGCGATCCGCGATCGTCCAGAACGGTGGCGTGGTCTTCAAGACCGTGGGCGACGCCTTCTGCGCCGCCTTCGAGGACGCCCCCGCCGCCATGGCCGCGACCCTCGCCGCCCAGTGGGCCCTCGCCGAGGAGCCGTGGGCCACGCCGAGGCCGATCAAGGTACGCATGGCGCTCCACACCGGCACCGCCGATGCCCGCGACGAGGACTACTTCGGCCCGCCCCTCAACCGCGTCGCCCGCCTCCTCTCGACCGGCCACGGCGGGCAGACCCTCGTCTCCGCCGCGACCTACGAGCTCGTGCGCGACGCCCTCCCGAGCGGCGCGTCCCTTACCCCTTTGGGCGAGCACCGCCTCAAGGACCTCGCCCGCCCCGAGGCCGTCTACGGCCTCCTCCACCCTTCGCTCCCAAGCGAGTTCCCGCCCCTGCGCTCGCTCGACAGCGACGCCCTCCCGAACAACCTGCCCGAGCAGACCACCAGCTTCGTCGGGCGCGAGGAGGAGCTGCGGAAGGTCGCCGACGCCCTGAAGAAGACCCGCCTCCTCACCCTCGCCGGTCCCGGCGGCACCGGCAAGACCCGCCTCGCCCTCCAGGCCGCCGCCGAGGCGATCGACGCCTTCCCCGGCGGCGCGTGGCTCGTCGAGCTCGCCCCGCTGGGCGACCCCGCGCTCGTCGCGCCCACCGTCCTCGACGCCCTCGGCCTGCGCGAGACGCCCGGACGCGGGGCCGTTGCCAGCCTCGTCGAGGGCCTGCGCGAAAGGTCCCTCCTGATCGTCCTCGACAACTGCGAGCACCTCCTGGCCGAGACGGCGCGGATTGCGGACGCCCTCCTACGGGGCTGCCCCGGCGTCCGCCTTGTTGCCACCAGCCGCGAGGCGCTGAACGTCGCGGGCGAGGCCGTCGTCCGCGTCCTGCCGCTCGCGCTCCCCCGACGGGACGCCGCACACACCCCCGAGAGCCTCGACGCCTACGACGCCGTCCGCCTCTTCGTCGAGCGCGCTGGCGCCGCCCTCCCCGCCTTCAGCGTCACCAACGCCAACGCCCCCGCCGTCGCTGGCCTCTGCGCCCGCCTCGACGGCATCCCCCTCGCCCTAGAGCTCGCCGCCGCCCGCGTCAAGGCCCTCTCCGTCGAGAGGATCCTCGAACGGCTGGACGACCGCTTCCGCCTCCTCACCGGTGGCACGCGCACCGCCCTCCCGCGCCAGCAGACCCTGCGCGCCCTCGTCGACTGGTCCTACGACCTCCTCACCGACGCCGAGCGCACCGCCCTCGACCGCCTCTCCGTCTTCGCGGGTGGCTGGACCCTGGAGGCCGCCGAAGCGACGGTCGGCTTCGATCCCCTCGAAGCCTGGGAGACCCTCGACCTCCTCGCCGCCCTCGTGGACAAGTCGCTCGTGCACTACGACCCCGAGGCCGACCGCTACGGGATGCTGGAGACCATCCGCCAATACGCCGCCGAACGTTTGGCGAGCCGGCCCGAGGAGCGCGAGGAGCCTGCCGAGCGGCAGGCGCGGGGGATGCTCGCCGCCTATAAACTGCTCGGGGCAGGATGGGCAATGCGGGCAGATGCCGCCGCGTACACGCACCTCGAGAGGGACCTCGATAACCTGCGCGCCGCGTGCGAACGCTTTCTGCGAACCGATGGGGACGCTGCGGGCACTCTGATGAGAATCGCCTCCCCCCTTTGGTATCTTCGCGGAAGGCCTGCGGAGGCGCTCGCCCTCTGGGAACGCGGACTTGTCTCTTGGCCTAAGCTCGGCGGCCCGCACTGGCCATCCAATCTTCTCGTCGTCGAGATGTTAGCATCCATGGCCGACGACTTTCCTCGGGCCATCGCATTCCAGGAGCGATCGCTGGAGGAGCGCCGCCAGGAGGGTGACGCGGCGTTGATCATCAACGCGCTGATGAACCTCAGCGACCTCCTGAACCGAAAAGGGGATGCCGCACGCGCGAAAGGGCTTTTGCTTGAGGGTCGCGCCCTGATCCAGTCGAGTGGCGAGAGGCACGATGCGCGGAGCCTCGCCAGCAATCTCGGCCAATCCTGCGCGCTCCTCGGCGAACGTGCGGATGCCGAGACGCTCCTCGTCGCGTGCGAGGCGGAGGATCGCCGCCTCGGTCGGTGGAGATCCCTTCACGAGGATCGCTTCTTCTTGGGATGGCTGGCCCTACGCGAAGGCGACATCGAGACGGCAACCCTCTGGCTACTCGGGGCGTTCGACGCCGCCGTGCGCTCCGGATCCCAGAGGAGCCTCGGCGACGCCCTGTTCGGCGCGGTGGCCCTCGCCCACGCGCAGGGGCGGGACGAGGCCGCTGCGCGCCTCGCTGGGTTGCACGACCGGGTCCACCGCGACGCGGGCACCCTCATCGCGCCGGTCTTCCGGGAGGAGCACGCGGCGCGGGTGACCGAGGTGCGGGCGCG
>CAXTOO010000279.1:0-4696 GCA_964245875.1 uncultured Fimbriimonas sp.
TGCGGGACCGGGTGGCGGCGCTGCCGCCGTTCCACCTCGCGAAGGAGACGGTGGGAGTCGGCTGGGAGGTGCGAGGGTCCTTGATGCGGCGGCTCGCCGAGCGCGCGGGCGGCGCGGCGGTGGAGACGCTCGACGGGTTGAAGGTACGCGAGGGCGACGGCTGGGCCCTGGTGCGGCCCGACGCATTGGAGCCGCTGGTCCACATCGACGCCGAGGCGGGAAGCGACCGCGCGGCGCGTTCGCTGGCGGTGCATTGGGCGGAGGTCGTGCGCGAGTTCGCGCGGTAGGAACCCCTCTCCGTTCCATGGGGAGGGGCGTTATGATGGCGAGATGAAGTCAAAGATAAGCCCCTTTGCCTTCGTGGCCGCTGGCTCCCTCTGTGTTCTTCTGGGCAACCTGCTGTGGCTTCGCGCTCAAAAAGACCAGCACAACCCTTTCGAAGGCGCTAAGCTTCAGCTGACCTATCTGACCGCCGGGCTTTTCGTCGTCTCTTCAACCGCGCTGATCATCGAGATCAGCAACGGTAAGCGCTCTCGCAAGACCCGTTGATTCCCTCACCCCGTGGGCAGAATAAGGTTCGCCTACCCGACCCCGGAGGGGTCCTAGAAGGTAGCCGGTGGTCGAAGGACCCCGGGGAAGGTAACGGTTAATTTCCGACCCCGGAGGGGTCGCACGCGGTAGCCTGCCGCCGTGGCGTCCACCTACACAAGCCTGAAGGTCCACGTCGTGTTCTCGACTCGGGACCGACGACCGGTGATCGCGTCCGATTGGCGACCTCGGCTCCACGCCTATCTCGGTGGCACCCTCCGGGGACTCGGGGCGACGCCCCTCGCGATCGGCGGGGTGGACGACCACGTCCACCTGCTGGTCGGAATCAAGGCGACCCACGCCGTCGCCGACCTCGTGCGAGAGACGAAGAAAGCCTCGACGGAGTGGGTGCGCGGGGAACAAGGCTTGCGGGACTTTCGATGGCAGGAGGGCTACGCGGCGCTGTCCGTCGGCTCTCCAGAGCCGGTCGTCGCCTACATCGCGAACCAGGAGGCGCACCATCGAAAGCTCGACTCGGCGGACGAGTTGCGCGCCCTGCTCGAAGAGGCCGGGGTCGAGATCGACCCACGGTACTTCGCGTAGGTGCGACCCCTCCGTGGTCGGGTGTTCGACATCCGGCTACCCGCCCCGGTGTCTTCGACATCCGGCTACCTTCTGTGACCCCTCCGGGGTCGACGTGCCTTGAACGCCATCCCGGACCCTATCGACCCTGGAAGCTTTACGAAACTCGAGCAACCATTCGTGGACAAGCCGACCTCGAAGGGGTCTGGAGAAGGTAGCGCGGGGTCGAAGACCCCGGGACAGGCGCCACGAACTTCACAACGATGTCGCCGTTGGTCTGGACGGTCGCGGTGAGGTCGGTGGGCGTCACCGGCGCGACCTTCGTGCGGTCCGTCTTGCGCGGGCGTCAGAGCCTTGTTCGCGTAGACGGTCCGTGCGATGCCGGCGATGGCCGACTTGCACGCCTTGTCGCCCGCGAGGCGAGCCTGGACCGCGGCGCGCGCGGCCTGGCGGGTCGAGACGACCTGCCCGTTCTGGGTGTCGAGGCTCCCCGATGTGCCCGTGAGCTGCGTGATCTGGGCGGCGCTCAGGCCCCAGTCGCCGGGCTTGGACCCCGCGACGGCGACGATCTGGTGGGCGAGGAGGACGGTGGCCTCGGGGTTTGTGGTGGAGTAAATATTCCGCGCAGAGAGCGCATCGGATGCTTCCGGCTTTTTCCCTAGTGTTGCCTTTCGATGGCTAAGGCGTTCCACGCGCCGCTGCGGCGAAAAAAGACTGCTCTGCACGTGCAGGCGTCGATTCTGCACGTGCAGGGCGAAGTTCTGCAGCGAAAAAGTCGCGTCCTGCACGTGTCGCGCTCATGCCTTAGTGTGCAGAACGCGGTCCCGCATCGAAAGGAACCGCGCCTTCGGCGCAGGGGTCCGCGCTTTCGCCGCAGTAATTGCGGCTGCACCGGACGTCCCGCTGGCGGCGTGTCCCGGGCAAGGATTCCTACAGGAGGCCGCTCGCGCGCATGGCCGTGCGTAGGACGAAGGCCTGAAGGGTGAAGCTCGTCTGCGCGGCGGCGATCCAGTTGAAGACGCGGCATCACAACCGTATGTCGTCCATGGATATCCGATAGACTGATGCAAGACAAGTCGCGAAGGTGACGACCTCAACGGAATTGTCGCAAAGAACCTTAAAAAGTATCCATAAATTCGATCAAAAGTGTCTTACAATGCTGTGGATGAGAACCATCAAAGCAGCGACTACAGTGTCGCTGGCCTTCAGCGCCTTGGCGCTCGGAACCCTTGCCGCACTCGCTCTCCTCCCGTCAAGTGTTGACGCACACGTTCATCGTCAGAACGGCAACGACGGATCAATCCTGTCGGTCGCTACGGGTGACCGCCTTGCCCTTTCGACTCCGATGTCTTACAGCGGCGGACAATGGACTGCCGATTACGGCACGGTCGATGGCTCCGGCAAGTACACCGCTCCCCCCTACGTTCCGGGAACCCGCGCCGACGTGCTGCGCTACATCACTCCGTCGGGCACGGTGACGACCGTCGTTCACATCGCCAAGGCAAACAACGGAACGCCCGTTGCGACTAAGGTTCCGTTCGACGTGCGCCCTGCCTACGCATCGAACTCGACGGACCCCGACTACGTGGACAGCCTCAATGCGGCGATCGAGAACCAACCCAAACCGTACTATCTTGCCCCCCTGGCGGAGGCCGAGTCCGGCCTCGAGGTGGAGGCGTGCGTCGAAGCCGCCGACACGCTTCAGGGAACGAACCTTGTCGGCTACGACGACAACAAAGTCGCCGTGGCGATCACGGCGGCGTTGTCGACTGCCACAACGACAAGCGAGAGGTCCGGAAGCGGTACGCAGCATCGGGACGTGGGTTACCCGCCTCGTCCGCCCCAGCGCTGCAGACCGAAGCCTGGGCACCAGCCGCCGCCCGGCTACTGCACCGGACCGGGCTTCACACAGGGCAAGATCACGATCGACCCTCCCGTCTACGGCACCGAGAATGGAGGGAACATCTCGATTACCGTCACCGCGGAAAACAAGTGGGAGCTGTCGCAGGCTTTTCCGAGCCTCACATTGACGATCGGCGTCACCTACAGCCTTCCCCTCACCTACTATACTGAGACATTCAGCCAGCACCAGATCATCGACGTCTGGAAGTGTGTCAACGGGACGTGGGTGTTCGATCACTCCGAAATGTGCCGCCAGTCGCGAATCGTCCGCACGAAGCCGGGTTGGGCGCCTGTGCCCGCCCCGCCCAGCACGCCCTGGCAGCCGTCGTTCCCCCCGCAGTGCTGCGGAAGGATGGGCTGACATGGGTCTTCTCGCTCTGCTCGTCCTTGGAGCGGGAGGACCGTCCAGCTGCTCCCCCGACCCGTTCGTTGCCCGGTCGCGGACTCTGTTCGAACTCTACCGGTGGTATAGGGCGCCGGTGGACCGACGACCCATCTACCGCGAGCCCGATCCCGCGACGCATGAGCGACTGCGGCGAAATCGAGCGATGTTGGAGGCTGCCCGGCGTTTCAATCCTGCGGGGCTCGACCGTTTCGCGCCGGGGTTCACCCGGCGCTACCGCTCAGAATTTGTCCATGGCCTTCAACTGCTCGTTGACGGGAGCAAGCGCAAAGACGCGGTGATCCGGAGCAAATTCGGCACCATGACGACCAAAGGCGACCTCGCGATGCAGGCCAAGGGTTCGAGCATGGCGGGCGACTTCGTGGTCTACCTTAAGCTCGCCGCACCCACGCTGTTCTCCAAGGACTTCGACAAGCCTTATCCCGTGCCCGCAATCTGGAAGCCTAAGACGAACTCCGCGCCGTGATCGTCTGTGACCACGGTAAGGATCGTTCTGCGATCTACGTGAGTCGCTTCTTGGCGGCTAGACTCTACTCTTACCGTGGCGGACGCGATCCCGATCCGAGAAAGCCTTTTCCGGCGGCTGCTGCACGAGATGCGGCCGTTCCGGCGGCTCGCGGCGCTGTGCGGCGGGCTGACGATGCTCGCGAGCGGGTTCAGCGTGCTGCCGCCCATTATTTTGGGCGACATCGTAAACCGGCTGCAGCGCGGGGAGGCGGTGAACACGCTCTTCTACCTCGGGCTCATCGCGGGGGTGGCGACGTGCCAGGGGCTGCTGACCTACGCGCAGGGGGTGGCGATCTCGACGCTGGGGCAGCGGTTCCTCATCGCCACGCGCGACCGGATGCTGGGCCACATGCAGCGGCTGCCGCAGGCCTACTTCGAGAAGAACCAGACGGGCAAGCTCGTGAGCAACGTCATCAACGACGCGGCCACGGTGAACCAACTCATCACCACGAACGGCACGCAGATCCTGAGCGACACCGCGCAGCTCGTGTTCGTGCTGGGCTACCTGCTGAGCGTGAGTCCGGTACTGACCTTGATGGCCCTCTCCGTGACGCCGCTGTACGTGTGGAACTTCCGCCACTTCTGGCGACCCTTGCAGGAGACGAGCGAGGAGATCCGGGGCAAGCGGGACGCGATGTACGGGCAGATGCAGGAGAAGCTCGTGGGCATCCAGACGGTGAAGGGGTTCGGGCAGGAGCGGTTTGAGGCGCGGACGTTCATGAGCACGACGCGCGAGCTGATGGGGCTGAACGTCTTGCAGGGGCGGCTGGGCGG
>CAXTOO010000280.1:0-4652 GCA_964245875.1 uncultured Fimbriimonas sp.
CGGAGGCGTCGGTCAGGGTCTGGCGAGAGGTTCCGCCGTCCGTGTAGACGGTCGCCCCGCGTACCGGGTTACCGTCGAGATCGACTACGAGTCCCGTGATCTCGCCCCGTCCGGCGGTGCCGCCGTCGCGGCCGCCGCCTCCGCCGCAGCCCGCGAGAAGGATCAGGGCCGCCGTGGCCCCCATGATTCGTGTGGTCCTCACGTCTGAGATACGGGCCAGCATAGGAGAGCGTTACGGCGAATGCGGGCTAAACTCCCCGCCATGCTTCTCCCCTCGACCGTCGTTCCCCGGCCGGGCCTCGTCGTGTCGGCCTCAGCGCGGGTCCGACCGGGCGCGTACCTGCTGCCGGGGGGCGAGGCGAAGCCCGCGCTGACCGTCCGGGGCGATGGCATCGTCGTGGACTTCACCGGCGTCGTCCTGCGCGGCACACCAGCGACGGCGATGCCGGACGTGCGCCAGGGGATCGGGGTGCTCGTTGAGGGGAGCGACGTGACGATCAAGGGGCTCCGCGTCCACGGCTACAAGGTGGCCCTCATGGCGAAGGGCGTGAAGGGGCTGCGCCTGCTTGACTGCGACCTCTCCTACAACTGGAAGCAGAGGCTGAGGTCCACGGTCGAGAAGGAGGACGAGGCCGACTGGATGAGTTTCCACCACAACGAGGAGGGCGAGTGGCTCCGGTACGGCGCGGGGGCGTATCTCGACGGTTGCGAGGGCTTCGAGGTCCGGGGGCTGCGGGTGACGGGCGGGCAGTGCGGCCTGATGCTGAACCGCTCGAACCGGGGACTCGTGTGGAACTGCGACCTCTCCTACAACTCCGGCGTCGGCCTCGGGATGTACCACTCCAGCGACGACCGGGTGATGCACAACCGGATGGACTACGACGTGCGCGGCTTCTCCCATGGCGTGTACAACCGCGGCCAGGACTCGGCGGGCATCCTCGTCTTCGAGGGGTGCATGAGGAACGCGTTCGCGTACAACTCCGTGACCCACGGCGGCGACGGCTTCTTCCTCTGGGCGGGGCAGAGCACCCTGGACACCGGGCAAGGGGGCTGCAACGACAACCTCGTCTACGCGAACGACTTCAGCCATGCCGTGACGAACGGCATCGAGGCGACCTTCAGCCGCAACGCCTTCGTGGGCAACCGGGTCCACGGCGCGTTCCACGGCCTTTGGGGCGGCTACTCGTACGACACGAAGGTCGTGGGCAACGACTTCCGGGGCAACCAGCGCGGTGTCGCGATCGAGCACGGGCAGGCGAACGAGATCGCGTTCAACGCGTTCGACGGCGACGACGTGGCGCTCGCCCTCTGGGCCGACCCGCCCGACCCGTCGTTCGCCTACGCGAAGGCGCGCGACGTGCGGAGCCGGGACAGTCGGATCGTGGGCAACCTCTTCCGCGACGTCCCCCTCGCGCTCGATCTCCGTGGCACGACGAACACGCTGCTCTCGGAGAACGTGTTCGACACGGGCGGGCGGCTGGCGCGCCTTGCGGGCGAGCCGTTCTCTCCCTTGCCGGTCACGAACACGGTGAGCGGATTGGTGCTCTCGTCGGCGGGGCTTCCGGGGACGCAGGAGCGCGTCGAGATCCGGCGCGGGGCCGTTGTCTGGAACCCGCTCCGGCTTCCCGAGAGCGCCCGTCCCTTTCGGGTCGCTCCGCTGAAGGGCGGTCTGATGCCCTTCCTGGCGAGAAGCGCGCCGCAGGGCTGGTCGACCATCCTGGTCGACGAGTGGGGGCCGTACGACTCGCGGCGTCCTCTGCTGTGGCCGGAGAGGACGTCTGGTGCCGCTCCGCTCCCCGGCGGGACGAGCGCGGGGAGCGGAGCGCGCGAGGTCGGCACCTTGAAGGGGACCGGGCGGTACCGGGTCCTCGGGCCGAAGGGGCGCTGGCGGCTCGTGTCCGCCGAGGGCGCGGCCCTCGGCGCGACGAGCGGCCCGGTGCCGGGGACGGTGGCGATCCGGGTTCCTCCGGGTCGGATCGGCACGACGAAGGTCGAGCTGGAGTACGTCGGCGGGGCGATCACCGACGTGCGGGGGATCGTGACGCCCGCCGGGAGGCCCGTGCGGTTCGGCTTCTCGCGGTTCGACGCGCCGATCGCCTGGACGGCGGCGTTCTACCGTTGGACGGAGAGCGTCGATCCTTCCAACCCCCACGCCGCGCCGAAGGGGTCGCCCTTCCTCGGAGCGCCTTTTAGGACCCTGAGGGCGGATCGGCTCGATCTGGTGGGGGCGTCCCTCGCCCCCGGCCTACCCGCCGACCACTACGCGACGCGGGCCGACGGGAGCTTCGAGCTTCCGGAGGGCGACTACACGGTCGAGGTCACGACCGACGACGGCGCGCGGCTGTCGCTCGACGGCACGCTCCTGGTGGACGAGTGGCGCTACCAGGGTCCCACGACCTACCGGAAGGACGTCCATCTGGCGAAGGGCCGACACACGTTCCACGTGGAGCACTTCCAGATCGACGGCTACGCGACGTTGCGGGTGACGATCCGGCCGCGCGGGAACGCCGCTACAATGGAGCGGTGACCCGCCAACAGGAAGAGCTTTTCCCACTGATCTTCGCCCAGGCGGAGGAAGCGGGCTACCGCATGGAGATCATCGACGGCCTCGGCGTGTGGGAGGTGATGCCTTCGCGCCGCCACATCGAAGCGGAAGCGAGGATCGAACGGTCGGTGCGCCGTGATCCCCAGTCTGGTTCCGACTGTGGATGCCACGCCTACCGCGACCTCTACGTGCGCTTCCCGAACGACTCCCTACGGCGTCCCGACGTCGCGATCTTCTGCCGGGAGCCGGACGAGCAGGACGAGGCGGTCACCCTCGTTCCCGAGGGGGTGGTCGAGGTCGTGAGCCGCGGCTCGGAGCGCAAGGACCTGGAGCTCAGCCCGCCCTTCTACCTCGCGCAGGGCGTGAAGGACGTGATCGTGCTCGACCCGTACACGGGCATCGTTTGGCACCATCGGACCGACCGGGCCGTGGAGCGGCACCAGTCGCCCGTCGATCTGGTCCTCCGCTGCGGCTGCCTCGTCACCGTATAACGACGGGCGACTGGGGCGAGCGCCCGTGGAAAGCCCTTTTCCGTGGAGGTCCTACTCTCGTCCGACCGTGCGCGGTACGTCCGCCGCCTCGTGGGCGACGGGCGTTTCGACACGCCGGAGTCGGCGGTCGAGGCGGCGCTGCGTCTGCTGGAGGAGAAGGGGCTCCCCTCGCCCTTGCGTCGGGCGGTGGCGATCGGGCTGGAGCAGGTGCTCGCGGGCCGGGCCTCGCCGGTGACGGCGGACGACGTGGTGCGCCGGGCGGTCCGCCGGTGATCCGTCTCCAGCACACCCCCGCCGCGCAGTCCGACCTGCTCGACTTCTACGAGGACGCCTCCGCGACCCTCGGGGAGCCCTTGGCGGCGAAGGCGCTCGAGACGCTCATGGAGCGGTGCGAGGACCTCGCCCGCTTCCCGGACATGGGTCGCCGCCGGCCCGACCTCGACGGCCTGGGCGTCCACGTGCACGGCATCGGGCACGATGGTCGGCTGATCGCGTACGCGAAGCGCGGCGGCACGCTGTACGTGGTGCGGATCCTGCGGGAGTGCTGAGGAGGCCTCGCGCGGGCGGCGAAAAAATTCCCTTTCGCAGGTTGGGCCTTTAGGCCCAACCTGCGAAAGGGTGGTTGACGAGTTTTTTGAACCACGGAGACACGGAGAAACCTTAAGAAAGGTCGTGGGCCTTTCGGACCCCACGTTTTTCCCATTTCGTTTTGGTCCCCTTTCGGATGGGGCTTTGGACCTGTTCTGCGGTTTGGATGGTTGACGTGTTTTCCACCGTGGGAGACACGGGACAAGGAGCGTAGGCTCTCACCTCTTCGTACCGGGCGGGCGAAAAAGTCAACTACTCCCTGGATGAGGGTTGTGCAATGCCCCTGTTGCCATGTCCTTGATCCCTCTCCTTGCCCTGCTCGCCGCGCGCCAGACCCCTCCGCCCTCGAAGGCGATCGACGACTTCGCGAGCGGGTTTGGCAGGTGGACGGCGAGCGGGAACTGCAGCATCCTGCGCGTGGGTCGCGGCGCATGCGACGGCCGACGACTCTGCAAACGGTGCCGGCAAGGCGAGGCGCAGCCGCAGTGACTTCATGCTCGGTTCTCCTCGACCGCCCGCGGCCTGCGCAGGCTTTTCCAACCTGGCGCACGGTCTCGCGGTGGGCGCCGGGCTGGAGTGCGAACGCCTGGGCGGCGAGCCCCGCGACCTTGGAAACTCCTCGATTCAGAAGAGCAGCCATGGCTGGACGTGCTTCGACCTCGGCGACGGATTCGAGTCGATCGCCGATCCGACAGGCGCCCGCCGCACGTTGACCGACGCCAGGGGACTGGGGGGAAGCCGCTTGGCCAGCCGCCCTCCCAAAGGGCCCGATGGAGCGGGAAGCGTTCCTGAGCGTTCGCCCCTCCCTCCAGCTGCTGGGTCTGCCTGCGACCGACGGCCTCGGCGTGCATTATAAGAGCACAACGTATCACTCCTTCCTCTCGACGACCTGCGAGGACTGGGGGAAGGTCGACACGGGCTGCCTCAGAAAGCCCATCGCCGCACACCGCCATCAGGAAGAGCGGCGAGCGGAGCACCCTAATGGCTTCGCGAGCATCGAGGCCGCCAGGTAGCCACGCTGATCGCCG
>CAXTOO010000281.1:0-3421 GCA_964245875.1 uncultured Fimbriimonas sp.
TCCGCGATCGTGGCCTGCTCGTCGAGGGCGGGCACGATCGCGGTGACGTCGGGGTCCGGCATAAGACCTAGAGGACCTATTCGACCGAGCGGGTCTCGACGGTCGCCTTCTCGATGATCGCCGGATTGTCCTCAAGCGGGTTGTCGTTCCGGTCGCGCTTCAGGGCCACGATCTTGTCCACCACGTCCATGCCTTCCGCGACTCGGCCGAAGGCCGAGTACTGGCCGTCGAGGTGCGAGTTGTAGGCCACCATCAGGAAGAACTGCGAGCCCGCGGAGTTGGGGTCCGAGGAGCGCGCCGCCGAGAGGATGCCGCGCTCGTGGAGCGTGTCGTTGAACTCCGCCGGCAGCTTGAAGCCGGGGCCGCCCGTGCCGTGGCGCGTTCGGTCGGGCGATTTCGAGTTGGGGTCGCCGCCCTGGATCATGAAGCCCGGGATCACGCGGTGGAACCGCGTTCCGTCGTAGAACCCCTCGCGGGCGAGCTTCTTGAAGCTCTCGACGTGCTTGGGCGCCTTGTCCTCCAGAAACTCCACCAGGATGTCGCCGAGGTTCGTCCGGAGCCGAACGACTTCATTGCTTGCCATAGGCAAGAGGGTACCGGACTGGCGAAAAACGCGGCATGGACCGCAATATTCTGCCCTTAAATCCCAGAAAGATAATGGATAATGCCCTATCCCCAATGACGTGGACCCGTTCAGGAAAATTCCGATGGAGAACTCCCGTTGTTGAAACACAAGGCCGCCGCGTGCAGCGCACTCACGCTTCTCACTTCTCTCGCCCTCGCTCAGGACGTCGCTCAGGCTGTGGCGGCCACCGCGCCCGCCATCGACAAGGGCGACAGCGTCTGGGTCATGGTCGCGACCAGCCTGGTCTTGCTGATGACGCCCGCCTTGGCGCTGTTCTACGGTGGCATGGTCCACAAGAAGAACGTGCTGAACACGATGCTCATGAGCTTCCTCATGATGGGCATCGGGAGCCTTCTGTGGATCCTCGTGGGCTACTCGATCGCTTTCGGTGAGACCACGAACGGCTTCTTCGGATCCTTCGAATACGCGCTCGGCAGAAACATCTCCACGAAGGAGGGCTATCCCCACGCGCCGGGAACCATCCCCGCCGCGCTCTTCATGCTGTTCCAGATGAAGTTCGCGATCATCACCCCCGCGCTCATCTCCGGCGCGATCGCCGAGCGCATCAAGTGGCGCGGCTACGTCCTGTTCGTCACGCTGTGGTCGCTCCTGGTCTACTGCCCTGCCGCCTGCTGGGTCTGGAACCCCGGCGGCTGGCTCGCCAAGCTCGGCGCACTCGACTTCGCGGGCGGCACGGTCGTCCACCTCTCCAGCGGCATCTCGGCGCTCGCGCTCATCCTCGTCCTCGGCAAGCGCAAGGACCTCACGCCGCCGCCGAACAACATCACCCTGACCCTTCTTGGCGCGGGAATGCTCTGGTTCGGCTGGTTCGGCTTCAACGCGGGCTCCGCGCTCGCGATGAACGACGTCGCCATCAACGCCTTCCTCACGACCCACCTCGCCGCCGCCGCCGCCATGCTGTCGTGGCTCGGCGTCGAGAAGCTGCGAAGCGGCAAAATGACCGCCATCGGCGGAGCCAGTGGCCTCGTGGCGGGCCTCGTCGCCATCACGCCCGCCTGCGGCTTCGTGAACACCGGCGGCTCGATCGTCATCGGACTGATGAGCGGGGTCGTGTGCTACTTCGCCATCCAGCTCAAGCACAAGCTGGGCTACGACGACGCCCTCGACGTGGTCGGCGTCCACGGCGTCGGCGGCCTCTTCGGCGCCATCGCCACCGGGGCGCTCGGCGACGCCGCGATCAACCCGCTCGTCACCGGCACGGCGATGGAGCGCGTCATGAAGCAGCTCGTCGCGGTCGGCGCGGTCGGCGCGTTCGCGTTCATCGTCACCTATCTCCTGGCGAAGCTGATCCAGGCTACCGTCGGCCTGCGCGCGACGGACGCGGCCGAGGAGACGGGCCTCGACGAGTCGGTCCACGGCGAGTCGGGCTATATCCTGCAAACGTCCGTCGGCGTCTAGGATCGTTCAGCGCCCGACGGGAAACTCCCCGTCGGGCACGAAAAGATCGAGGCGGCGACAACCGAGACAAAGCCGCGTCCGCACGATGCTCTGCCCCACCCCGCCGAGCCGATCCATGACCGAACGGCCATCGGCGTAAAACCCGGTCTTTCCCGCGTCCCACGCCCCGAGATGTCCCCAGAGGAATCGGGACTTGCCACACGTCGGACAGGGGTGAGCAGCGTCGCGAACGGCTTCCATGTTCTTATTGGACGAAACGGGGTATCCGCTTCGCTCAGCGGCGAACCCAAGTAGACCCGAAGTTTTGTGGACTAATGTCTACAGTGATCGAGCGCGACTTCCCGAAGACGATGCCTGCGTTCCTCGCGAAGTTCGGCACCGAGGAGGCGTGCGCCGACTACCTGGCGCGGCAGAAGCGGCCCGAGGGGTTCGTCTGCGACCGTTGTGGGGTTAGGAGCGCGTGCCTCCTTGCGACGCGGGCCGCCTAGCAGTGTCACAGGTGCCGACGACAGCACTCCGCCACGTCGGGCACGGCCTTCTACGGGAGGAGGAAAGGGCTGAGGGTGTGGCTCCTCGCGCTCTACCTCATGGTGTCGAGCAGGCAGGGGCTGAGCGCGAAGGAAGCTACAGCGTCAGTTGGGACTCGGCTCGTACCAGACCGCCTGGACGTGGCTCCAGAAGCTGCGCCGCTGCATGGTGGACCCGAGCCGCGCCCCGCTGTCGGGCGAGGTGGAGGTGGACGAGACCTACGTCGGCGGTGTTGCCCAAGGGACTCGCGGGCGCGGTGCGGAGAAGAAGACGGTGGTGGCCTGCGCCGTCGAGAGGGCCGAGCGCGGCATGGGCCGCGTCAGGCTCGCCGTGATCGAGGACTGCTCGAAGGCCAAGCTCACGGCGTTCGTCGTGGGCAGGCTCGAACTGGAGACCACGGTGAGGACGGACGGCTGGCGGGGGTACGCCGACCTGGAGCGGAGCGGCTACGCGCACGTTCGGCAGGTGGTGGACGGCTCGGGGCTGGAGGCGCACGTCGTCCTGCCGTCCGTCCATCAAGTGTTCTCCCTGCTCAAGCGGTGGATGCTGGGCATCCACCAGGGGGCCGTCTCGCGCAAGCATCTCCAGCGCTACTTGAGCGAGTTCGAGTTCCGCTTCAACAGGCGCACTAGCCACGCACCCCGCCCACCTCTTCCAGCGGCTCGTGGAGGGCGCGTTAAGGGACGGGCACAGCCCATACAGAAAGATCGTCGGTAAGGTCGCCTAACGTAGGGCTTTGACGACCGCATCCTCGTCAACGATACGACGAACGACCTTCGTCGATTCGGCTAGTTCGTCCGCGCGGATCACCCGACCTGCGAGATTGAACACCTTGCCGTTGTACAGGAC
>CAXTOO010000281.1:3431-4647 GCA_964245875.1 uncultured Fimbriimonas sp.
GGAAGGCGTTGGACGGCTCCCTTGGCGCGCTTGGAACGGAACCACTCGATGAGTCGCATCAGTATTCTCCTCACCCATTATAACGTTCCTCGTCGGCGTTTGGTTTCCCTGTCCCGTCGCCGTGCCCAGGCGGTTCGCTGCGGCGACGCAGAGGATCGCACCCCCGAGGAGGGCCGCCAGCGCGACGCACCACGCGGCAAAGGCCACGCGTCTTCGCCGTCGGTGGAGCAGACCGCTGTCCTCCGTGGCCCGTAGGAACGCGATCATCGCCATGTACTCGTCGACCTGAACCTGCGTCGCGAGCCTCGTCCCCGCCGTGGACAGGATTCTGTCTCGCGCCTCGTCCGCGAAGCCGATGGGCGGGGGCGGCTCCTCCGCGACCTTCGTCTTCCAGAACCGCCACCAAGGCTTCTTCTCAGCGACGGTCTCCGTAGTGGGTGGCCCTTGGTAGAGGCCTACGGAGTCGGGCGGGGCCATGCTGAGGGAGAGCACGAGAGCGATCACGACCAGGACGATCTGGACGCCGCCCATCCAAAGGACGGCGGTCTGCCAGCGGTGGTCGAGCTTGGCGTACCAGCCCAAGTCCCCCACAACCGCCGAGGAGGTGAGAAAACCCACCGCCGCCGCCCCGACGGTGACCGTCTGGCTGGCTCGGGTGGGCACCGACGAGAGGGCGGAGCCGACCTTCTCCAACTCGGACTCGCGCAACGCACGCTCCTCGGCCATCAGCTTCGCTCGAAGCTGATTCCTCGTGTACGTCTCGGCCCCTTCCTCGCTCAAGGCCATGAGCGTACCGCCTGTTCACGCGGTTCCCTTATCATCCAGTAACGATGTGGCGCAATGAAGATCGAAGGTCGATTGCGCGACGCGGCTTGGGGCGTGGGCGGCATCGCCGTTGCCGTCGTCGCCTACATGATCGGGAGTCCGCAGGACGCTCGGCCACCCTGGACGCGGCGGTGGTGGCGAGCCTGACGAAGGAGAAGGCGGGGACCGATGCGGAGCTTCGGAAGACCATCGACTCTCTGAGCGCGAACAAGGCGCGGCTCGCCAAGCTGGAAGGCTACGAGGCGAAGACCGCGAAGCTCCAGGGCCAAATCGCCAACCGCCAGCAGGAGGTGCCCGGCAACCTGGAGAAACTGATCCGCAGCATCAAAGCCAGCCCGTACGCGTCGGTGAGCCGGTCGCCGGTCTCGCCGCCCGCCTCGATCGCGCCGCG
>CAXTOO010000282.1:0-4645 GCA_964245875.1 uncultured Fimbriimonas sp.
CGCAAAACTCCAGGCGGCGCTCGACCGCCTCGCCGACGGCGTCGTCTCCCGCGTCGCCCACGGCTCGACCGTCGACGCCGCCCTCCGCCCGTTCGCGGCGGCGGTCAAGAAGGGCGAGGGGGCCACGTCCGATCCCTCGTCGCTCGGCGCGACCGTGTTCCGTGACGGCGACCGGATGCTCGTGGACGTGCGCATGGGATACGCCTCGTCCGTCTCCGCCTACAGCCGAAAGGGCCGCCTGAACCTTCCGGCGGCGATGCGGTGGAGCTACCGCCAGTTCGGGCCGTTCTTTCGAACCGGCGCGCTGATCGCGTTCGACGCCACCTCGCTCTCCGACATGGGCGTCCGCTACGCCTATCGCCTCGGCTTTCTCCGACGCACTGAGGAAGGCTACGTGAGCGCCGGCGTCGCCACCGGAGCGTCGAACTACAACTTCGACGACTCCAGTTCGCCCCGCCTGGTGGCTAAGGGCAACCAGGTCGTCCTGGAGAGCCTCGACCCTCCCCGCGCCTTCTTCGTGAGCAACGCGGACGACCTGCTGAGACGCCGCGAGACCTGGGACACCGCCGGACCCGTCGCGCGCCGCGTCGAGATCGGGCTTCTCGATCTCGACGTCCGCGCGGTCGACGACTGGCTCTTCGCCCACCGAGGCGCGCCGCTCGCGGGCAAGACGATCCCGAAGGAGCCAAGCATGGCCGAAAACATCCGCAGGAGGAAGGGGCAGGTCGAACTGGAACTTGACGCCCCGTCAAAGCCACTTAGGCTCTGCTTCGACCTTGCCCTCGTCGGCAAGAAGAACGTGGTTCGCAAGGTCACGCTCCTTCGATAGCCATTCGCCAGAGTGGCATCGCGAAGAGAGATCCTGGCCTCATCCACAAAATCTTCGACCGACTCCTTGCGCCTTTGTGTCTCCGTGAGAAACGCCCCTCGCAGCCGATACACAGCTCTCGTCCCGGCATAAACCTCGACCTCTAATGGTTGACTTTTCCGTCGCTTACGAACAGGTCTCTGTGTGGCCCAACGAGATCTTCCAACCCTCGAACGCGAGAAATTCCAATCTGAACAAAAGTTCTCCGTTCGTACCTCAAGCGGTGCACGGCGAATCTACGCAGGGCCCTCTTTGATAGCATCCGCCCCCCGTTTGCAAGCAGCCAACGAACTTGCAGCGCTCGAAAGGCCCCTTGGAATCCGACTTTGCAGGGAAGGGTGCTACCCCTTCCCCTTCTCCAAAGCCAGCTTCAGCACCTGCTCGCCGTGCTTCACGAAGTGCACCGTCAGCTTCTCTCGGATTTCCGGTGGCACGTCCTCCATGTAGTCCTTCCGGTTCTGCTCGGGCAGGATCAAGGTCTCCACCCCCGCGCGGAAGGCGGCAAGCACCTTCTCCTTGATCCCACCCACCGGCAGCACGTTGCCCGACAGCGAGATCTCGCCCGTCATCGCCAGCCGCGACTTCACCCGCCGGTTCGTGAGTAGCGACGTCATCGCCGTCAGCATCGTAACCCCCGCGCTGGGTCCGTCCTTCGGCACCGCTCCGGCAGGAACGTGCACGTGGATCTCCGTCTTGTCGTAGAAGTCCGGCTGGATGCCTAACCCTTCGGCGTGCGAACGGATGTACGACAAGGCGGCCGAGACTGACTCCTTCATCACGTCGCCGAGCTGCCCGGTGATGATCATGCCCTTGTGGCCCGCCATCCGCGTCGTCTCGATGAAAAGCACGTCGCCGCCCACCGGCGTCCAGGCGAGGCCCACCGCCACGCCCGGCACCATGTCACGCTCCACCACCTCGTCGTGCAGGAAGCGCGGCGAACCCAGCGCCGTCTCCACGAACTTGGGGTTCACCGTGATCTTCCGCGTATGCCCGTCCGCCACCATCCGCGTGGCCTTCCGGACAACCGAGCCGACCTCCCGCTCCAGGTTGCGCACCCCCGCCTCGCGGGTGTACTGCCGCACGAGCTTCTGCACCGCATCCCGGCTCCACGCGATCTGCGCGGGCCGGAGGCCATGCTCCTCGATCTGCTTCGGGATGAGGTGCCGCACCGCGATCTCCACCTTCTCCTCCTCGGTATAGCCGCCCAGCTCGATGATCTCCATGCGGTCTCGCAAAGGACCGGGGATCGTGTCCAGGCGGTTCGCCGTGGTGATAAAGAACACGCGGCTGAGGTCGAACGGCACGTCCAGGTAGTGGTCCCGGAACGTGCTGTTCTGCTCCGGGTCCAAGACCTCCAGCAAGGCCGACGAAGGGTCGCCCCGGAAGTCGGACCCGAGCTTGTCGATCTCGTCCAGCACGAACAGCGGGTTGGAAGACTCCGCCCGCCGCAGGTTCTGGATGATCTGTCCCGGCAAGGCTCCGATGTAGGTGCGCCGATGGCCGCGGATCTCCGCCTCGTCGCGCATTCCTCCCAGTGAGATGCGCGCGAACTTGCGCCCCATCGCGTTCGCGATCGACCGCCCCAGCGACGTCTTGCCCACGCCCGGCGGGCCGTAGAAGCACAGGATCGGCTGACGGATCGGCCCGTCGCCCTTCACCTTCCGCACCGCCAGGAACTCTATGATCCGCTCCTTGATCTTGTCCAGGCCGTAGTGGTCGGCGTCCAGCACCTCCTTCACGTGCGCCAGCTCCAGGTCGTCCACCGTTGACGAGGCCCACGGCATCGACACCATCCAGTCCACGTAGGTCCGCGCCACGGTGTACTCCGGCGCGCCGGGGTTCATCCGCCTCAGCCGGTCGTACTCGCGGTTGACCTCCTTCAAGGCCTCCGCCGAGAGCGGCGTCGCGTCGATCTTCACGCGCAGCTCGTCCAGCTCCTCGGCCGTGTCGCCGCCCTCGCCCAGCTCCTTCTGGATCGCCTTGAGCTGCTCGCGCAGGTAGTACTCGCGCTGCGTCTTGCTGAGCTCGGTGTTCACCTCGCTCTGCACCTTGCTCGAAAGCTCCAGCACCCGAACCTCCTTGCCGAGCATCTCCAGCAGGATGCGCAGCCGCTTGAGCACGTCCAACTGCTCCAAGACCTGCTGCTTGTCCACCACTGAAAGCGTCATGTGCGCCGCCACGAGGTCGGCCATCACGTTCGTCTCCTGCACCGCCGTCGTCAAGGTCCGAAGCTCCTCGGGAAGCTGGGGCGAGAGCCGCACCGCCTGCTCGAACAAGGCCGCGATCGATCGCCGCAGCGCCTCCGCTTCCTCGCCCTTCTCCTCGGGGATCGGGATCTCCTCCAGCACCTCGATCCGCGCCTTCAGGTACGGCGTCTCCTGCAGACGCTCCACGATCCGGAACCGCGCGATCCCCTGCACGATGAGCCGCGTCGCGTCCGGCATCTTCACCAGCGTCCGGATGATCACCGCGCAGCCGTGGTCGTACACGTCGTCGAAGCCTGGGTTGTCCTCTCCCGGCGCGACCTGCGCCACCACGCCGATCACCCGGCTCTGCCCGCCCACCGACTCGTCGATGAGCTGCACGCTGTTGTCCCGCGCCACGCTAAGGGGCGCGATCAGCATGGGGTAGATCACGCTGTCGCGAAGGGGCAGGATGCTCAGGACGTCCGGGATGTCCGGCCGCGGCTCGTCCTCGTGCTCGTCCTCCTCGCCCGCCGGAAGCGGGATGACGTCGAAATCCTCGCTCGGCGTCTCGTCGACGATCGTCTCTTCCTCTCCTACGGTCGTCTTGGCGTCGGTCATTTATCCTTCCTTAACGTACGTCGTGTGCGCCACGATGACGCGATCGATCTTCGGCACCGCCACCAAAAGCATCCCGTGCCGGAACGACGCCCGGATCGCCCGCGCGTCGATCGACACCGCCGGCAGCGCAACTTCCCGCGCGAACTCCCCCATCGGGATCTCCAAAAGGTGCGCCGCCCGCCGCCCGCCGTCGCTCGGCCCCGTCTCTGGCCGAATCCCCCGCAGCACGATGGAGTGTCGCTCCGGAACGTAGTGCAGCGTCACGTCCTCCGAGCGCACCCCCGCCAGCTCCGCCCGCAGCAGCAGCCGATGGTCCTCCTCGAAAAGGTCCACGCGCGGCTCCCAGCCCAGCCCACCCGCGACCCGCGGCCGCCCGGCGTTCATCTCCTCGGCCAGCGAGGCCATCTCCCGCCCCACCTGCACGAACCACTCCTCAGCGTCCCGCCGCGGCATGCACATAGTCTACTTCCGGAGGTGGTTTCCCTTGCCGCGAGACACGAGCGAAGGGGGAACTGCGGGGGAGGGGGTCAGCTTGACTTGGGCTTCAGCCCGGCACTCTCTCCGATGTCCAGAACCGCTTCCCCCCACGCCAACTCTCCACCCCCGACACCCTCCCCGCCGCGTTCCGTGTGAACCGCAGCTCCAGATCGGTGCGGGGCAATCGGAACCGATCCTTCCCCGCCGGCAGCAAGGCCAGCGGAAGCACGGTCCGCGGGTCGCCGTCCACCGCGTACATCATTGCCAGCCACCGTCCCTGCCGCTCCAGTCGCATGGGACCCGCTCCTTTCCCGTAGGTTCCCACGTAAGTCTCGATGGGCGAGGACTCCTTCACCCGTGCCAACCGAACGTCCTCGCGACCGTTCAGCCGCAGTCTCAGATTCAAGAGTCCGTCCGCTCGCGGCACGAACACCGCCACCGTGCCGCTGCTCTGGAACTTCATCCCGCCCGCATATTCCATCACCTGCTCCAGCTT
>CAXTOO010000283.1:0-4640 GCA_964245875.1 uncultured Fimbriimonas sp.
CCTTCCCCACCGTCGCCCGCGGCAAGGCCCGCATCCGCACCATGCCCTCCGCCGCGCATACCCAGGAGGATCTGGAGTTCGCCCTCGCCGCGTTCAAGCGGGTGAGGGACAAGCTGATGATCGCGGCATAGACGAGGGTGCCACGGGTACAGGCGGATGTTTGTGCCGCCATAACCCATGTCTCTTTCGTCTAGAAAATCATGAAGCCTGAAGAGACGTTTGCCCCCGATCCCTTCGACTTCGCGCAGCCTCAAGGTAAGGAGGTGCCACTCGCTTCGTTTCAGGCATTCGTCAAGGCAGTCAATGCACACAGCCATCGCCATGGTATTGCCTGGCGCGGGCAAGCGGACGCTAAATGGAGGCTAACATCAAGTGCTTTCAATGCCGAGAGGTTTCGAGTTCCTCTTTACGAGGCGGTCACTCATCATTGTGGCCGCTCCAAAAACATTCTTGAGCTCTCCAGAGCAGTTGAAGAGCGCATCAAAGACTCTGGCCGAGGCGTTCAGAAAGCTCTAGGAACCGATCCTCATCTCCGTATACTTTTCCAGGATGAACTAACCGATCGCGACATTCATACACCCGAAAGAACCGAGGGCTACAACGAGCTGCTTTCAATCTGCCAACACTTTGGGATGAAGACGCCGTTGCTCGACATGACCGACTCGCCTTATGTCGCACTGTACTTTGCGGCCTATGACGCGCTGGTTCACCAAGACCATGGCTGGCGTGGCCAGAACCGACTAGCAGTTTGGCAGATCCCAACGTATTACTGGAATCCAATCCAGGAACGTACCATCTTCGATTACGAGATGGTCCCTGGTGAGTCGAGCGTGGAAATTGCAAGGAACCAAGCGAAGCTCAAAGCCGACACACGAGGATGGCCATCTCGGGAATCGATGAAGGTCAACGTGTCTAACGTGTTCCCAAGGGTGTACCGAAACGACCGGTTAATCGCCCAACAAGGAAGTTTTGTTCGGGTGACACCCGACTTACCCCTTGATCACATCATCTCCATGATCCAGATCCCGCTTGCCGGCGGTTCATACGAGCCTTTGTCAGATAGGCTCGTCCGTTACACACTTCCTGCTCGCTTTGCCTTGGACTACCTAGTTCAGCTAAGGAAGATGAACGTCAGGCACGAAACGCTCTTCCCCGACTTGGTCGGACAGATGAACGAGATTAACTTGGCGATGGACCACTACGACTACGCTGGACAAGGCGACAAACTTGATCGGGGCAGCATGTTCGACGGGAACGATCGCCGAAAAGACTTTTGGGTTTAAGCTCTCAGACTGAGCTTCAGATACGCTCCGTGGACTCCCACCTCTTCCTTCATCTCCGCGCCAGTGCGGGCGACCGGGCGGAGGCCATGCTGGCGGACGCGCGGGCGAACGCCGAGCGCCTCGCCGACGAGTGGTCGCTCCCGATCGACGGGTGGCTTCCCAACGCGACCGGCTCGCTCGTCCTCACCGCGGGCGAGCGGGTGCTGCGGGTTCCCCTGCGGCGGGAGGATGGCGCGCTCGATGCTCTCCTCGCCCTCTCGGGTCACGGCGGCGTGACGGTGCTCGCCCATGACCCCACAACGGGCGCGACCCTCATGCCCCGCATCCGACCGGGCCACACCCTCGCCGACGTCCCGGAGGACGAGGCGGTCGACGCCTTCGCCGACCTCGTCCTCCGGTTGCGCGGCGCGGAGGGCACGGGGCAGCCCATCGGGGAATACATCCGCCCGACCCTCGACGCCCGCCCCCTCCCGCCCACCCTCCGGCCCGACCTCGCGGCGGACCTCGCCCGTCTCGCGCGCCGCCTCGTCGAAACCGCACCCCCGCCCGCGTTCCTGCACGGCGACCTGCACCACTTCAACGTCCTGCGCGATGGCGAGACGTGGGTCGCCATCGACCCCGAGGGCGTGGTCGGCGACCCCGCCTACGAGTGCGCCGCCTTCCTGCGGAATCCCGTGCCCGAACTCGCCGACTCGCCCGACCTGCCACGCCTCCTCCATCGCCGCATCGTCCGCCTCGCGGAAAGGTTTGGCGATCCGCCGGAGCGGATCTGGGGATGGGCCACCGTCCGCACCGCGCAGTGCGTCTCCTGGAGCGACGCCTCCCCGTTCCACCGCCCCTGGACAGTCGTCCTCGATGCGTTAGATCGACTGCGTAGCGATTTCAGACGATGAGAGGCTTCCTCTTTGGGAGTGCGGGAACTCGTTCCCGCTTTAACCCCGCGAGCTTGCTCGCATAAGCCTCTGCGCGGTCCCGAACCCACGTCCCATCGTAAACGGGGATTTCGCCGACTTCGATGGGATGGTTGACTTTCGTGCCGATCAAGGGCGTTGTGATTGGATCGACTCAGGCGAGCCTTGCGATGGCTCGTCCGCAGCATCAATCTCCTCGTCAACCACTCCGAATGCGAAATGGGGCCAAAGGCCCAACCAAAAAGGGGCCAAAACGAAATGGAAAAAATCAGCGGTCGGCGACCGCAAGCCTGACCTGCACCGCGTGGTCCACCACCGGGAAGGGGTACGTCTCCCCGAGCACGACGCCGGCCGCCTGGAGTTCCATGGGCGACGCCTTCCAGGGCGCGTGGACGGCGGGGCCGAAGAGGCCGCGAAGCCCGGGGATCCAACGGCGGACGACGATGCCGTCAGGGTCGAACTTCTCGCATTGGACGGTGGGGTTGAGGACGTTCGGGCGCGGCCCCACGCCGCAGCCGGTGGAGGCGCACCACTGCCAGCTGCCGTTGTTGCTCGCGAGGTCGTAGTCGAGCAGATGGCGCGCGAACCAGGCCTCGCCCCGGCGGTAGTCGAGGTGGAGGTCGTTCACGAGGAACGAGGCAACGACCATGCGCAGCCGGTTGTGCATCGTGCCGGTCTGGGCGAGGCAGCGCATGGCGGCGTCGACGAGGGGGTAGCCCGTGCGCCCCTCGGTCCACGCGGCCCAGTGCGCCTCGTCGCCCTGCGGAAACGTTCTCGGCTTGTAGGGTTCGGTCGCCACGCGAGGGTTTCGCGTCAGCACGTCCGCGTAGAAGTCGCGCCAGATCAGTTCGCCGAGCCACTTCTGCGGCCCTTCGCCGTGGAAGCCCAGGACCGTGCGGACGCACTCGCGGACGGAGATCGTGCCGAAGCGGAGGTGGACGGAGAGGCCGCTCGTCGCCTCGATCGACGGAACGTGGCGATCTTGGCGGTAGTGCTCCAGCCGCGTGGTGAACGCTCGAAGTCGCTCACGGGCGGCGTCCTCGCCCGGCTTGACCGCGCACTCTTTGGGCGCGAACCCGATGTCCCAATCGGCCTCGGGAAGCTCGTCGGCAGGCCACAGGGCGACTCGGTCGGCCCGATGGTAGGCGGCGTCGCGCTCGGGATCGAACCGCGCGCGCCAAGCGCGGGCGTAGGCGGAGTAGACCTCGTTGCGCGGCAACTCGTCGGCCTCGAAGACCACGGAGTCCTTCACCGTCTCCAGCCGGACTTCGGCGGCGACGGCCGCGTCCCGCGCGATGGCGTACGGCTCATAGTCCCGCGCGGCGAAGACGGCCTCCGCCTCGAGCTTTCGAACAAGTTCCGGGATCGCCTCCACGGGGTCGCCCTGCACGACGACGAGCCGAGACCCGACCCGCCGCAATTTGGCGTCCATCTCCTCCAGCGAGCGACGGATGAACGTCACCCGGCGGTCGTCGCGGTCCTCCAGCGCGCTGAGGATGACACGGTCGAACGCGAAGGCGACCACAACCTGATCCGCCTGGGAGGTGGCGAGGGCGAGGGCGGCGTGGTCGCGCAGGCGCAGGTCGCGCCGGACCCAGCAGATCGCGCGGCGGTAGGTCTTCACGCCGCTCGCCAGTCTTCGAGGCGCAGCGGAAAGCCCGCGTCCCGGACGAAGCCGAAGTGCCGGAGGTTGCCAGTGGCGAGGGCGAAGTTTCGGTTCAGGGCGCAGGCGGCGATGAGGGGGTCGGCGACGCCGATCGGGGTGCCGCGGCGACTCAGCGCGCCGGAGATCTCGGCGGCGAGCCGGTAGTCCAGGACACGGGGCACGATCTCCCGATTGCGCGCGAAACTCGCCTCCGCCCTTGAGATCTGGGCGTGGGACGACTTGAGGTGCAGACCGCGCAGGATCTCCATCGCGGTCACGGAGGTGAACGTCAGGACGCCATGGGCGAGCGCGTAGGCGTTCTTTCGGCGTTCGACGTTCAGATTGCGCCCCTTGAGAATCTCCTATAGGAGGTCCGTGTCGAGGATCGCCTCTTGGATCACGTCAGAGATCGAACTCCCTCTCGGTTCCGATGTGGCGAGGATCGCGGGTCATCGCCATCGCCTCCTCGAAGATCGCGAGGTCCTCCGGGCTGGAGAAAAGGCCCCACATCTCCTCGGCGGGCGTCCTCGGGCACTCCGCCTCGCGCAGCGCCACTCGCACCGCCTCCTCGGGCGTGACGCCCTCGCGCGCCACGATGGTGCGGACCGCCCGGCCCTCGGGGCTGTCGTCGTCGAGGTGAAGCGCCTTGATGTCGTAGCCCATGGCCCTATTCTACGCCGCGGCGGCAAGGCCTCACGCGGCTCGCCAGTCTTCGAGGCGCAGCGGAAAGCCCGCGTCCCGGACGGAGCCGAAGTGCCGGGCGTTGCCGGTGGCGAGGGTCAGGTCGCGGTTGAGGGCGCA
>CAXTOO010000284.1:0-4637 GCA_964245875.1 uncultured Fimbriimonas sp.
CGGGATTATAGCGTGACGCCGACGCGAAGGCTTCGCCTCCGACTACACGCTCCGCGTTCGCGATTCCGTTTGGCTTTTCTCGTGCGAGAAACTGAAGTTCCGCGCAGCGGGGCCGGTTCCTTTGGCCAAACTAGCCTTATCGGCGGCAGGAGGAGCTAGAGGCGCTTGCCGCACGTAGGGCAAGGGATCGTTTTAGTCGCGTCCGACACAGGCCAATCGTGTCAACTTCGATAACGCGCGCGCCCCCACGGAGAGTGCGGCCCCGCGCCTCGCGTAACCCTCGCACGGCCTAGGCGTCTGCACCGCGTGACTCTCGTTTGCCTCCTTCCGATCCAGGTGCGACCCGCCGAGCCTACGCCCTTCGTCCCGAGGGAGACGTGCGCTCGGTCTTCGAGCGGCCGAATCGAAGCGCCGTCGAGCAGGAGCGGGCCTGGCGACCGGTGCCCGACCGGCGCCGGGCCTACGCCGTGATCGAGCCGGGGAGGGCGTGGCTCCTTCCGCTCGTCCCACCGGCCCTAGGCACGGCCGCCCACCTCCCGGCGGCGCGGCGTGTGGACCCTCGGGTTCAGGACTACGACCGGTTCCGGGTCCCCGCCGCCGTCTTGCCCGGAGGCGTCCCATCCTTCAGGTTCCAAAAGCTGGGCTTCGACGCTCGCTTCGCGAACTTCGAGGCGTGGCGGCTGCGCGGCTCGACCCTTCGCACCGTCCGGACGGTGGTTTGCCAAGCGAGCGATCGCCTTCCCTCGGCCCGGACCCGCTATCGCGGGGCCGGGCGAGGCCGGTGGACGGGGCACTGGCGCCAGCCGTCCTTCCCGTCGTGGCAGGTGCACCGCGCGGCGGGCGACGGGGCGACGGCCTTTGGCGCGGACGCGGGGAGTCTCGTCGTCGCAAGGCCGCCGATGAGGATCAGCAAGGCCGCGAGCAGGCCGAGCGGCAGCCAAACCCGCTTCGGCGGCGTCCGCCCGAAGGTCCGCACCCCAAGGCTCGGGTTCGGGAACGCCTCGGCCAGAGACGCGCTCAGGGCCTCGAACCGGAGCAGCCGGGCCCGGCAGGCCGGGCAGACCAGGACGTGGAGCCGCACCGCGAACGTGCGGCGCGGGTCGAGCGCGCGATGCGCCAGCATGAGCAGCTCGTCGTCCTCGCATCTCATCGCAGGCCCTCCCGCTCGCCTAGGTCGAGCATCGCGGCGTGGGCGCGGTAGAACTGGAACTTCACGGTGTTGGGGTTTCGGTCGAGCGCGTCCGCGATCTCGGCGAGCGTGAGCTGGGCGTAGTAGTACAGCTCGACGACCGCGCGCTGCGATTCGTCGACTCCCGCCAGGAGCCGCCGGACGGTGTCGGCCCGCACCACGACGCTCTCGGGAGACGGGTGGGGGTCGGGGATGGGTTCCGCGTCGATGGGGACGAGCCGCTCCTCCGCGCGCCGCTCCCGGTAGTGGTCGTGACACTTGTGCAGGCAGATGCCGTACACCCAGGTCCGGAGCGCCGCCCTCCTGTTGTACGTCGGGAGCGCCTTCCAGGCGGCGATCCAGACCTCCTGGAGGAGGTCGTCCACCGCCGCCGCCGCCACCTTGCGGGCCACGAAGCGGCGAAGCTCCGGCTCCAGCGAGGCCACCATCGCGTCGAAGTCGGCCCGGGCGTCGAGCACGGAGCGGTCCCTCCGCGCCCCCTCCCCGACCCATCGACGCACGCCCACCTTCAAGTCTTTCCCACCCTCGCCCTCATTGTGAATGACGTTCCGTCGGCCTGGGGCCGCGAATAGTTGGCGGCGGGCAGGAGAAAGGGGTTTTTCGGTGGAATCGCCCTCCGCGCCAACTTTCCTCGGGCGTCCGGCGACTGGAGGCGCGTCCCCAGGAGGACACACGACCATGAGACATCTCCTTTCGCTCCGCCTCTCGCTCCTCGCCGCCGCGGCGACGTCCGCCCTCGCCGCCCAGGCCCAGGACGCCTACTCGAACATCCAGGGCCCCGTCTCCCCCGGCGCCCAGGTCGTCAGCCCGGCCACGGGGCCGGTCGGATTCCAGTTCACCTCCCGCGTGAGCGGAAGGCTGTCGAGCGTCACGCTCGCGATCGGCAGCCAGAACGGGGGTCCCTACGCCGGCGCCGGCCTCAGCACGGCGCAGTCGTTCACGATCCTCGTGTGCGCCGACGCCAACGGCTCGATCGGCGCGGTCCTCGGCTCCTACGCCGCCAAGACCAAGGCGTACTACGCCAAGGGCGGCCTCGTCGTCGTGCCCGCCCCCGGGGCGACGCTGACCGCGGGCAAGAAGTATTGGCTCGTGGCGAGGTCGAGCGACGCCGTGATGTGGAACTACGCCGCTCCGCAAGCCTCGCAGTACGGCTACTTCGAGTCCTACGGCTACCCCGTCTACGGCGCCGCGCAGTCGTCGGCCTTCTCCGTGCAGGTCGAAGCGAAGCCCTGAGGGCGCCGGCCGTGCTTGAACGACCGCGCTCCCCTCGCGCATCGAGGGGAGCGCGCCGGGGCGATCGCTCATGCGACCCGCACGACGCCGAGCTCCATCAGTCCCGTCGCCTGCCCGGTGTCCCGCTCCACGAAGCGGGCGGCGAGGGCGACGAAGCCTGGTGCGAGTGGCGGCATGGCTCGTGGCCGTACCCGTGGAAGGTTCGACGGCGGTTGCCCTCTGGAGGCTATCCGCGCGGTGGGGCCGGTTCCTTCGGCCAAACTAGCCTTATCGGCAGGAGGAACGGGTAGCGCCGCGCGGGCTTCACGAACTCGAAGTCCACCCGGACCTCCTTCGGGTCCGTCTCGGCGTCGGGATCCTCGCCAAGCTCGAGGACGAACGACCCCTCACCGCTCCCTCTTTGCGCGCCGAGCTTGCCCACGTTGGTCCTCAGGATCGACAGCGTCGCCGTCTCCTTGGGCCACTTCGGCAGGACTCGCCGGGGGTCCCAGTCGATGGTGAGGGGCAGCGCGCTCGTCGCCTCGGCTTGGGGCCGCATGGTGGCCACGACCCCGTGCGCCAGCCCCACCGCCTCGGGGGCGGGCACGATCACGGAGGGGCCGGGCCGGGGCCAGCCCTCGGCGGCAGGCTCCGGCCCGGGGCCGAGCCTCAGGGTCCGGAAGCTCGCCGTATGGGGCTCGGAGGCGACCTCTTGCAGCTCGCCGGCCACCACGACGCTCTCCCCCCGCCAGCCGGGCGGCACGTTGAGGGTGAAGTAGACCATGTCGACCCAGTTCGGCTTCGGGCCGCTGAGATCGCCATAGCTCGTGCCTGGGTCGAATGCCGGGTCCAATCCGCTCTTGATGGCGGCGGGCGTGACGACCATCCGCACTCGGGCCGGCGCCCCCTTCGGCCGCGCGAGGGTGAAGCGCGCCTCGACCGTCACCGTCGCGTGGTCGGCGCCCACTTCCCACTCCATGTACCGCGCCTCGGACCCCTCCGCCACGAAGTCCATCCGGTAGGGTCCGGCCTTCACCGTCGCCGGGGTTTCCAGCCTCGCCGTCCGCCTCGAGGTCTCCTGGATGTCCGGGACAGGCGGCGCGGCGCAGCCCGACAGCGCCAGAAGCCCCAGGAGCGGCAGAGCGCGGTCGCGCGCCGCACTCCCGCTCCTCTCCCGCCTAGGGGCCAGCACGATGGACATCGTCCCTCCAATGTACTTGGCGAACGCGCCACGATGCGCGGGACCATCGTGGTGGCGGATGCCCTACCCTACCCACACGACGACGAGCTCCATCAGTCCCGTCGCCTGCCCGGTGGCCCGCTCCACGAAGCGGGCGGCGAGGGCGACCAAGCCTGGCAAGAGCGGGATCTCCGCGCTTAGGTGACCAGTAGCAAAGGCGACGAAGGTCTGGTGGCGGTACTTGTCGAGGTACGCCCGCCGGTAGCGCGAGGCCAGCCTCTGGGCGAGCAGCTCGGTGACCACGCCCGCGCCGTTGGACGCGCTCGCTGTGAAGGTGACGACGTAGGACTCCTCTTTCGCTTGCGAGAGAGGGGGTTAGGGGAGAGAGTCCGGTTTCCCTCCCCTTGGTGAGGAGGGTCCGCCGGAGGACACGACGCAAAGGAGAACCGCCGAGAGTCCGCTGGCGTCGTGCCCCAGGTGGAAGGGGCGGGGTTCTCGGACTCTCCATCCCCCAGCCCCTTCCTCTCACCGGAGCGAAAGGAAGGAGAAGCCGTCACCGCGACCGAGTCGCCGAAGAAGAGCCGCGGGCGGGAGGGCCGGGGACGAGGGGCGGGCGGGCGTCGAGGCAGGTGGTGGTCGTCGCCACGCCGATCCTCCCCCATCCGCCCTTCCCCACCCCAGCGAGACCCGCGACTGGGTGAGGGCGGCGGCCTTCAGGTCGGGGACGGTCGGCCCCTTCGGCCCGGCGGGCGCGACGCCGCAGGCCTCGCCGACGGTCGCGGCGCGGGCGGGGTAGGCCTCGGGGACGCCCGCGTGCTGGCGGGTCCGCGCCTCGATGCCCGGCAGGGTGCCGACCGCCAGCGCGAGGGGCGCCGAGTCGAGCGCGGCCCGCGCGGCCTGTGTGGCGGTCAGCCCCCGCGCCACCCCCGACGACGCCGCCTGCGCGGCGAGGTTGGCGTGCCAGGGGACGCGGGCGGCGAGCGCGTCGGGATACCAGTCGGTCGGCATGGCGACATTATAATCCTCCCGCCCGCCGCCCGTTGGGTTCCGCCTGCG
>CAXTOO010000285.1:0-4625 GCA_964245875.1 uncultured Fimbriimonas sp.
AAAGACCCAACCTGCGAAAGGAAAATATTTTCGGGCCGGCCCTCGCCCCGCGACGGGAGGGCGTCCGACGCCCGCAAGGATTCGCCGGACAAGGCCTAGCGGGCGCTTCGGCAGGGAGTTGAGCATGGGGGTCGAGGGACCGCCGCTTCACGCGCCCGGTGACGGACCCCGGCGGCCGGTAGCGGAATCCATGGTGGCCACGCTCATCATGCCGGAGCCGAGATCGATGCCCGACTGCGCCCCGAATCCACCTGGGGCACGAACGCGAACAGGATGGCCGTCATGCCCTCACCATGCCCCGGTTGGTGATCCTCACGGCGTTGAGGTCGACGCCGAACTCTCGCTTGAAGCGGGCGGCAGTCTGCGTCTGGAGCCTCCGCATCAGGGCCGGGTCGCCCCCCTGCTTCGCCGCCTGGACCCCGATCACCTCGACCACGAGATTCAGCATGAGCCCTTCCGACAGTTCCTGCTTCTGCGCGTCGCTCATCCGGCGGATCTGGGGCACTCGCGCGACGCTCGGCCCGATCTGGAAGCGGACCGCCTTCGTCAGCGCGGGAGCCGCGCTGAAGTCGCCGTGGACGATGGCCCAGTTCGTGGTCCAGTACTCGGCGAGGCTGTCGCCGAGGTCGTTCGGGCTCATCCCGTCCGCCGCCGCGCCTTTGGCCCACATCGCGACGAAGTCGCGCGTCGCGAGCATCCGGCGAAGGCTGGCGGCGGTCGACGATCCGTACGCCTTCTCCGCCCGCGCGAGGTAGTCCCGCTTGACGCGCTCGGTGACCCTCGGGCTGCGGCGGTACACGAGGACACCGGCGGCGTTGCGGTCGGGCTTGCCGCCGCGAACCTCCTGGTTGTGGTCCATGATGCCGCTCAGGAGCTGGCGGTTCAGGATCATCGCACCGGCGTCGAGGGGCTGGGGGCCGGGCAGGCCGTTGTCGATCTGGGCGTTCGCGGAGGCGGAGGCGAGGGCCACCCCGCCCAAGAGAAGGATTCTCGCGGTCATGCGGGTTTGACGCGAACATCGCCGCCAAGGCTCCGTCCTAGCGCGAAGCGCCTCGCCCCGTCAAGGGTGCCTTCCTCGGCGCCTACGGCGCGGCGAGCGGTTTCTGCCGGAGCGTCTCGATCTCGTCGCGATGAGCGGGGTAGAGCCGAAGCCCGCCGTCCATCGTTCGGTCGACCTCGCTCTCGTACACGCCGTTCAGCCCCGACAAGGCGGCGCGGGATTCCGAGAACGTCCTCTGCGTCGAACTACGCGTTCGGTCCCCGCCCTGCGTTCGGATCGTCCAAGCGGCTGCTTTTTAGTGTTTTAAAACACAATTAGCACATTTACTTAAAAATGCCTCCCCGGCGTCGCATCCCACGTCGGCATCTCGAGCTTGACCTCGCGGTGGTCCGCCGCCGCGACCAACCTCCCCAATCCGTTCCTCCGAGATCGCCGCCATGATCACTGTCGTAGTTGACCTTGTGGCTTCTCGAAGACGAGGAGAGCATGGCCCCGCTAGCGTCTCCTTACGCTCCGCGCCTTCGTGTTGAACAGCACCCTCATCGCTCCCCACGACGATAGAGTCAACCCAGTACTCGCAAACGCCAAGACCTCCTCCCCAGCCGAAAGTGCCGGAACGGAGGAAAACAAAAAGGGCGCGCTCCCGAAAGAACGCGCCCCAAGAACACCGAAGAGGGTTCTTACTTCGAGCCGCGGCGGCGAACGATGAACTTGTTGCTCCGCTTGTTCGAGCGGGTGCGGGTTCCAAGCGCCTTGTTGCCCCAGCGGTCGACCGGACCCTTCTTGCGGCCGATCGGCGACTTCGCCTCGCCACCGCCGTGCGGGTGGTCGCGCGGCGACTTCACGACGCCGCGGACGTGCATCCGGCGACCGAGGCCGCGGTTCTTGCCCGCCTTGCCGATCGCCTCGTTCTCGTGCTCGGCGTTGCCCACCTCGCCCACCGTCGCGCGGCAGGTGTTGTGGACCATGCGCATCTCGCCCGAGGGAAGCCGAAGGGTGACGTAGCTGCCCTCCTTCGCCATCACCTGCGCGCTGGCGCCGGCCGAGCGAACCATCTGCCCACCCTTGCCCGGCTGCAGCTCGATGTTGTGCACGAGCGTACCGAGCGGGATGTTCTTCAGCGGGAGCGCGTTGCCCGGAAGGATGTCCGCGCCCTCACCGCTCTCGACCCTCGCGCCCACCGCGAGGTTGCGCGCGGCCAGGATGTACGCCTTCGAGCCGTCCGCGTAGTGGAGCAGCGCGATGCGGCACGTCCGGTTCGGGTCGTACTCGATCGTCGCGACCTTCGCCGCCACGCCGTCCTTGTTCCGCTTGAAGTCGATGATGCGGTACTTCGTCTTGTTGCCGCCGCCGACGTTGACCGAGGTCACGCGGCCGTAGTGGTTGCGCCCGCCGGACTTCTTCAGGCCGACGGTCAGTGTCTTCTCGGGCTTGCTCGCGGTGAGCTCGCTGTAGGTCGCCTTGATCGCGTGGCGCATGCCCGGCGAGGTCGGCTTCATTTTCTTGGTCGGCATTAGACTCCGTAATCCTCCAGGATCTGGCCCTTCGCGAGGGTGATGACCGCCTTCTTGCGGTTGGGCTCGTAGCCCGTCGACTGGCCGCGGCGACGCTTCTTGCCCAGCACCTTGAGGGTGCGGACCGAGTCCACGGTGATCTCCGTGCCGCTGGCCTTGTAGATCGCCTCGATCGCCTGCTTGATCTCGATCTTGTTGGCGTCGCGGTTCACGATGAACGTGTACTTGCGCACGAGGTCGGCCTCGGTGTGCTTCGTCGGCGCCTTCTTGTCGCCGCTCTTCTTGGCCTCGTTTCGGAGGCGCAGGTCGGCGGCGCGCTCGTCGCCGTAGCTCAGGGCCACGGACTTCTCGGTGATGTGCGGTCGCACGATGATCGAATACGGATCCTTGATCACTTGGCCCAAACCTCCTCGATGCGCGCCAGCGCATCCTTCGCGATCACGATCTTCTGCGCGATCAGCAGGTCGCGCGTCGAGAACGCGTTCGTCTTCGCGCCCGCCTCGGTCGACGGCGCCGTGCGCACCTCGACGTTCGGCAGGTTGCGGAACGAGCGGTACGTCGCGTCGTCCACCGCCGGAAGGATCACCAGCACCCGGCGCTGGTCCTTCGCGACGCCCGCCGCAAGGAGCAGCGCGATCGCGTCCTTCGTCTTCGGCGCCGCGAACGCGATGGTCTCCACCACGGTCACGTTGCCCGCCTCCAGGTGCGCCGAGAGCGCCCCGAGGATCGCCGCGCGCTTCTCCTTCTTGTTGACCTTCTTGTCGTAGTCGCGAGGCGTCAGCGCGAGCGCCATGCCGCCGTGCGCGTACTGCGGAGAGCGGATCGAACCCTGTCGGGCGTTGCCCGTCTTCTTCTGCTTGTACGGCTTCCGACCGCCGCCGCGCGTCTCGCTGCGGGTCTTGGTCTTCTGTGTGCCCTGGCGGCTGTTGGCCTCCTCGGCCACCACCGCGCGGTGCGTCGTGACCATCTTCGCGGTCGCGTTCGCGAGCTTCTCGCCCAGCGTGTGCGTGCCTGCGTCTTGGCCGTCGGGTCGAACGATCTTGATGTCGGCCATTATCTGCTCACCTTGTTCACGATCACGAGGTTGCCGTTCGCGCCCGGGACCGATCCGTCGACGAGGAGCAGGTTGCGCTCCGCGTCCACCTTCACGACCTTCAGCCCCTTCTGGGTCACGCGGGCGTCGCCCATGTGGCCCGGACCGCGCTTGCCCTTGAAGACGCGCTGGGGTCCCGTCGCGCCGTTCGAGAGCGGACGCCGGTGCGTCATGTAGCCGTGGGTCATGTGCTGGCCCTTGAAGTGGTACCGCTTCACGCCGCCCGCGAAGCCGCGCCCCTTGCTCGTGCCCGTCACGGTGACGACGTCGCCCTCGCCGAAGATCGACGCGTCGATCTCCTGCCCGAGCGACAGCCCGTCGTTGCTCTCCGTGCGGAACTCGCGCAGGGTGCGCAGGTTCTTGTTCAGCCCCGCCTTCTTCAGGTGGCCGAACTTCGGGAACGTGAGCCGCTTATCGCTCACGTCGCCATAGCCCACCTGGACCGCGCTGTAGCCGTCCGGCTTCTCGTTCTTGATCTGCGTCACGTACACCGGCCCCGCCTGGATGACGGTCACCGGCACCATCTTGCCCTCCTCCGTGAAGAGGTGGGTCATGCCGACCTTCCTGCCTAGAATCCCTGGGATCAAATTTTCCTCGCTTTGCTTCCTCCGACCCCCTGCCCTGACGACGTTGCCCACACGGGGACATCCAGGCAAGCGGCCTACGAAGCGGCGCGCCGGGGAGGACACCCCTCCGACACGAAAGCATAGGCTACCTTATCTCCTGCGCTCAGTGCAGATTCAACTTCCGCCATTACAGAGTATTGGAAGGCTCATCTTCTTCTCCTAAAATAGACATAGGGACGACTATCGCCGCTACCATAGATAGCGAATGGCTCCCAGCCATTCTCACCTGCCTCCTTAACAGCTGGGGATGTGTCTTCCCTGGCGATGTCCCACTGCACAGATGCAGGACCTCGCGCGTAAGCCGTTGAACTCATTGTTGCCATGAGTGCCGCACCGAAGAGCATAGAGGTGCAGATCACGACGAAGGTCTTGAGATCCAGCGATCTTCGCAT
>CAXTOO010000286.1:0-4588 GCA_964245875.1 uncultured Fimbriimonas sp.
ACCCGCGCACCCTACGGCCCACCTACCGCCTCCTCATGGGCACCCCCGGCGCGTCGCAGGCCCTGCGCATCGCCGAGCGCTACGGCATCCCCGCCCCGGTGGTCGAGACGGCCCGAACCTCCCTCGGCGACGAGGCCCAGGACATGGCCCTCATGCTGGAGCGCCTCGAAGCCGCCCAGCGCCAGGCGCGGCTCGCCCAGAGCGAGGCCGACCGTCGCGCCGCCGCCCTGAAGAAGGACGAGGCCGTCGCCAAGCGCAAGCTCGCCGAGGCCGACGAGATCCGCCGCACCGCCAACGAGAAGGCCCAGGCGGTCATCGAGGCCGCCCTGCGCGAGATCCGATTGGAGGCCGCTCGCCTCTTCGACGAGATGAAGAACGCGGGCAAGGCGACCGAGACCGCCCGCCAAGGCCTGCGCGACCTTGACGCCGCTGGCACGGAGCTCGCCCGCTCCTTCGCTCCCAAGGTTCGGCGGCCCAAAGACGCGCCGCCCGTTCGCAAGGGCGCCGTCGTCCGCCTCGCGGGCCACTCGCAGGTGGGCCACGTCCTCGACGATCCCAAGGACGGCAAGGTGCCCGTGCGGCTCGGAACCCTGAAGATGACCGTGCCTGTCGCCTCGCTGGAGCCGGTCGACAAGCCCCCCCAGGAGACTTTGAGGGCAAGGCCGAACATCCAGCTCGCCAAGGCGCTCACCGCCTCGCCCGAGGTCGACCTGCGCCACCTGCGCGCGGAGGAGGCAATCCGGGAGCTCGAGCGTTTCCTCGACGACGCCGCCCTCGGTGGCCTGGAGAGCGTCCGGATCGTCCACGGCAAGGGCGAAGGCGTCCTGCGCACCGTGGTGCAGGGCGCGCTGAAGGGCAACCGCTCGGTCTCCGGCTACCGCGACGGCGACGCGACCGAAGGCGGCGCGGGCGTCACCGTGGCGACGCTGGCCTAGGCCTTGATCGCCAGCACCCAGGCACCCTCGCCCCCCGAAAGCTGGGCGCGCGCGCCGAAGGTGCTGCCGTCCTTGCGGACCCGCGTCGTGGCGATCTCAACCCGATTTCCCGGCCCTGCGGACTTCGACTCCTTCTCGAACGCCTTGAGGTCGCCGGGCTTGATCAGGCTCTCGGAAGCGACGTCGACGAGCTCGTCCGCCTCGTAGCCGTGAAGCTCCGCGAAGGCGTCGTTCGCGCTCAGAATATGCCCGGTTGGGCCGTCAAGGATGGCGAGCGCGGTCGGATAGCTCGAGAAGGCAGTCTCGTAGACGCGGAGCGCCTGCTCGCGCACCATGCTCGCCTCGAGCTGGACCTGCAGCGCCGTCGCCCGGTCGCGCTCGTCGTCGAAGTTCAGCTTGAGGGAGCTGCGGGCAAGCTCCGCGATCACCTCGGAACGGGTGCCGCCCACCTTCTGGCGGATGCGCTTCCAGTAGACGCGCACCGTGCCCAGGCTGATGCCCATCTCGGAGGCGATCATCTTGTCGATCCGACCGGACATCGCCAGCGCCAGGACGCGTGATTCCTGCTGGGACAGGCCGAAACGGTTGAACCTTAAATCATCGGGTGAAATGGGACCCATACGAAGGTGGATTTTTACCCTTAACGAAAGCCTAGAATGGCACCATTCGCCGGTCTACAGTAGAAATGGGGACATCCTACTTGCCAGGCTTGGCGGAACTACTAGGCTTGGCGGGAGGCACCACGATCTCGAAGTCCATCATATGGAGGGCGGAAAACGCCTTCACGTCCTCCTTCGTCCACCGCGGATCGGCCAAAGCCGACAGGGCGGGCGCGCCCTCGCCGGAACTCAAGACCGCCCCGTACTTCTTCAGCGCGTGGATCAGGGCCTTTGGAAGCAACGGCACGTCCTTCTCCGAGAAGCCCTTCTTCAGCCGCACCCGCGCTCCGTCGGCGGGCGCACCCTCCGTCCCCACGCCCTTGGCGAGGATCCTCAGCGCGTGCGTCACCTCCTTGCTCGCCTCGTCCGCCCTGGCGACGAGGCCCAGCGGCGGCACCGCCGCGTCGGCGGTAGGGTGGACGAGGTCGCCGCTCGGCGCCTCGGCGACCGTCGCAGGCTTGTCGGCCTCGCGCTTCACCCCGGAAAGCGTGTAGACGCGCCGCGTATCGGCGTCCACCACCCAGATCGAGCCGTCGGGGTTGGGCTTGGCCTCTGCCGGCAGCGGGACCGTCGCGCCCTTCTCTCCCACCGTCGCCTGCGGGGCCGCCGCGTCGGCCACGACGTAGTGGTAGGCGTCGTCGAGCTTCACGCCCTCCTTGCCCAGCTTCGCCAGCTTCGCCGCGCCGTCCCTGTCGACCTTGCCCTCGGGCGCTTTCGCGAGGAGGCTCTTCGGGGCGAGGGCCGTCAGGGTGCCGAGCGGCACGTTCACGCCCACGCCCGGCTTGAAGACCGCCTCGGCCGCCGCCCCGCCCACGCCGCCCCCCCGCGACGCCGTGGGGTCGATGGGCGACATCGCGGTCGTGGTCGAACTGCCCGCCCCGCCGCACCCGGCGAGCAGGAGGGCGAAGGCCCCGCAGAAGGAGGAAAGGACGCGGCAGTGCATACCATCATTATGGTCCGAACGTCTACGAATCTCGGCCTTAAAAGCTGAAGGCCTCCCTTTACCGCCGCCGACGGACGACGGGCGTGACCAGCAGGAGCACCACGCCGCCGGCCATGAGAAGAGAGCCGTACCGGGCGCAGAGAAAGGCGATCGAGGCCGCGTGGGAATCCGACTCCGAGAAGGCGATCCCCCGATGGCCGCCGGGACGGATCGCGTACGACGCCACGAGGGCCCCGCCCCCGAGGATCAGGGCGATCCAGCCGCCGATCGCCTGGAGCCGGTGCTCGTCCTCGTCGGGTGGCCGGTTCACGTCCAGGATCGACACGCCGCACCGGACGCAGTGCTCGCTCTCGGGCGCGAGATGCTCGTCCTCCTCCACCGGGATGCGGGCAGCGGGCGGACGGTTGTCCGTTCCGCACCAGTTGCAGAACGCCCAGTCGTCCCGCAACTCCCGGGCGCAGCGAGGGTTCAGGCAGCGGACCGGCATCAGAAGAAGTCGCCGCAGATCGTCGGCGAAGGGGGCAGAAGCCGCGACAAGACGGACGCGTCGCCCTCCACCTCCCCCATCCGCACGAGGTCGTCCAGCGAGGGCTCGCCCAGAAACGCCTGCGCGAACCGCCCAACGTCCATGGCCGCGTCGTGTCCCTCGCAAGCCTCGACCATCACCCCGTCCGGTGAGAAGCGCACCCGCCAAGGCCCCTCGTTCTCCGGCACCGCCGCGTCTGACACCCGCAGCCGCGTCTCCCCCTCCGCGCCCGGCTTCAGGAGCCGCAGGGCGGCGGGAACGTCGTTCACCCGGAACATCGCCGGCCGCTCGATCCGCGCCTCGACCCCCTGGTCGAGGTAGAGCGCGTAGAACGGCGAGTCGCTCGGCTCGTACCACGCGACCGCCGTCTTGTTGATCCCAATCTGTCGCATCAGGTCGAGACACCCCCGGTACCCCTCCGGCGTCGACCAGACGACCTCGCTCAGCCACTGCTCGTTCCAGAACTCCGTCCGGTGCGACACCGCCACGTAGCCCTCGACCGGATCGCCCACCGCGTAGATCGCGAGCGGACGGTTCTCGTTCAGCACCCGCTCCCACATCGCCTCGCTCCGCACGTGGACCCCGCTGCGCGCGTGGGCGTAGGCGGTGTGGCAAGGCTCGATCGTCCGCCACTGGGCGGGCGCCAGGCGCCGCGTCGCGAGGCTCGTCTCGACCTTCGGCAGCCGATGCGTCGGCACCGTGAGCCGCACGCGCTTGCCCGCCACCGCGTAGCCCGAGCGCGCGTAGAACGGCTCGCGGTACGCGTACAGCGAGGCGAGCGGCCGCCCGCCCTCGCGCATGAGCCGCACCAGGCCGTCCATCATGCCGCCGCCCACCCCGCCCCGGCGCCGCTCCGGCGCCACCCCCACCCCCGCCACGCCGCCGCAGGCGACCAAGGCCGCGGCCCGCGTCGCGTTCATCGGCAGGACGCTGCAGATGCCCGCCACCTCGTCGTCCACGAGCCCGACGTACCGCTCGATGCCGAAGCGGTCCTCCTTGGGCTCGAGGGCCAGACCGTCGTTGTAGGTCATGCTGCGAACCGCGAGGTAGCCCTCCAGATCCCGCTCCTCGACCGGACGCACGACGACGGGACTCATCCCGCACAGGTTACCGTCCCACCCTTGCCGCTCAAAGAGAATTTTAGGAGTGAACGTATTTACTGGGTCCTTCGTCTCCTCTTACATTGGAGTCCTCCAAACGACGTACCAAGTGGGTGCGTCGGAGATCGAGCCTGCGATGCCACAACTTGCCCCAAACCAAAATCCTTCCGCCCGGAGGTCCCTGTGACCCCGCGCAAGCTCGTCGCCTGGACCGTCGAGGCCCTCGGATCGCTGACCCTCGCGCTCGCCGCCGGACGCGACCTCCTGTCGTTCCGACGCCTTGAGGACGCTTTCGAGCTGGAGGACGGCCCGATCCCACGCAAGCTCGCCCGGTAGGGCGCCACATCGGCGCGACCTCCGCAGGGCGAGGGACAAAACTCCGGCTCAGAGTGCGGTCGATTGCGACCGCTTCCCCGAGCGAGCCT
>CAXTOO010000287.1:0-4540 GCA_964245875.1 uncultured Fimbriimonas sp.
GACGCTCGTGTTCATCTACAACACGCTGCTGCTCGACAAGGCGACGGACGACCGGTTGCGGGGGCTGGAGTATCCCGAGCAGAGCCGGCATCTCTCGAACGAGCTGGAGAAGTCGACGGTGGACCTCGTGATCGAGCTCTGCGTGGAGCACTATCCGATGGTGGCGCGGTACTACCGGGTGAAGCGCGAGATTCTGGGCTTGCCCGAGCTGACGCACGTGGACCGGTACGCGCCGCTCTTCGACGCGGAGGAGGAGGTCGGCTGGGACGAGGCGAAGGGGATCGTGCTGGGGGCCTTTGGGGCGTTCAGCGAGGAGATGGCCTCACGGGCGGGGGAGTTCTTCGACAAGGGCTGGATCGACGCGGAGGCGCGCAAGGGGAAGCGCGGCGGTGCGTTCTGCGCGTACAACACGCCAGATACGCATCCGGTGATCCTGCAGAGCTACCAGAACCGGATGGACGACGTGATGACCTTGGCGCACGAGCTGGGGCACGGAGTCCACGCGTCCCTCTCGCGCGGGCAGTCGTACTTCAACTTCCACGGAACGCTGCCGCTGGCGGAGCTGGCGTCGACGTTCGGGGAGATGCTGGTGTTCGAGCGGCTGGTGGCGGGGGCTTCTCCCAAGGACAAGGTCGCCCTCTACGCGGACAAGGTGGAGGGGGCGTTCGCGACGATCTTCCGTCAGGCGGCGATGTTCCGGTTCGAGCAGCGCTGTCACAACGCGCGGCGGGCGGAGGGGGAGCTGACGGCGGAGCGGTTCGGGGATTTCTGGACGGAGGAGCTGCAGGCGATGTTCGGCGACAGCGTGACGCTGGGCGAGCAGCACCGGATGTGGTGGAGCTACGTGGGCCACTTCATCGGCTCGCCGTTCTACGTGTACGCCTACTCGTTCGGGGAGCTGCTGGCCCTGGCCTTGTACCAGCGGGCCAAGGACGAGGGTTCTCCTTTTGTCGAGAAGTACCTGTTGGTGCTCAGGCTCGGGGGGAGCGAAACGCCCCAACAGCTCATGGCGCATCTGGGCATCGACCTGGACGACCGTTCGTTCTGGGAGGGCGGCTTCCGGGCGATCGAGGGGCTCGTGTCGGAGTTCGAGCGGCTCTGGGCGGCGTATGAGAAGGCGACCTAGGATAATGGATGCCGTCCTCGTGGAGATTGCTAAGCTTCTCGCAAGAGAAAGGCTTGCCAAAGAGTGGTCCCAGATGTAGAGTGAAGTTACTCCTTTGACACTTCATTCTCCGTCGAAGTAGTAAACCAAGAGCCGTTCATGCTGATCCCCCCCCCTGTTGCGCGCCGGAATCCCTCTGAGCCTGTTGCTCGTGGCTCCTTCTCTCCCTGCGGGCCATTCAGTCTCCGCTAGAGAGGCTGCTTTGCCTGCTTCCAACACCACCAGTCCCTACGTGGTCACATTCAACGATGGGTACGTTCCTGGGGGCGAGGATGTGTCGCAGGATCCCCTGCCTGTCGACTCCGATGGCACTGCGACTCCTCAGTCGAGGGCAATGTACACCCAGGCTGTCGGAACCGCGCAACAGGACGATGCTTCGCTAGCCCAGGCATCAAGCATCTGCAACGATTACGGCGCAACCTGCGATGTCGTTTACAGCGCGGGGGGCGGGTTCCACGCGCAAATGACATCTGCCCAGGCACAATCGATGAGCCTGGACTCGCGGGTCGCCGCAGTCGAGGCGGACGGCCCCTCCAATCTGCCCGACTCAGAGAGTCTCGACACAAGTCCGGGGTTCGGTCCATGGCAGTGGGGTCTGGATGCGATCGATCAGACCACCAATAACCTTGATGGCCTCTTCCACTACGCGACGGCGAGCCAGGGCACCGGGGTCAACGTTTTCGTTCTCGACGACGGGATCGCGGCGGGCCACTCAGAGTTCGGAAGTCGAGTCAAGCCGGGCTACAACGTGCTGAACCCAAGTGCGAACAGCACCTCTATTGTGGACAATGACGGACATGGAACGCAGATCGCGAGCGTGATCGGCGGCAATCTTTGCGGCGTTGCGAAGAATGTGAACCTGATTTCCATCAAGATGATGGAGCACATCAGCTATTACAGCAATTCGATCGCCGCACTTGACTGGGTACTCAAGAACTACAAGTCGTTTCCCGGCGTTTCGGTCGTGCATTTCAGTGCGCCTCTGGACCCGAAGAACAAGCAAGGAACCCAGCTTAATAAAGAAGTGGACAAGTTGCTCGACAAGGGTATCCCTGTGATCGTGCCTGCGAACAACTACAACGTCGATGTCAAGGACATCTCGCCAGCGAACGATGGACGGGTGATCACCGTCGGGGCGGTTGGCATGACAACCCCCGGAGGCGACTACGGTCGATGGGTTCCTTCACCTAGCACCAAAGATTGGAACTCTGGAAGCGGCTATGGCTCGGGGGTTGACGTGTTCGCACCGGGCGTCAATGTCAAGGCGGCGTACTATCTGGATCCCAATGGATTCGGGAGTTGGACGGGCACTTCGTTGGCCGCTCCTTTTGTGACGGGAGCGGTCGCAGCCTACCTAGGCGTCCACCCGAAGGCGAGTCTGAGCACGATCTCCAACTGGATAAGGAGTTCTGCGAGAGCTTGCGTTTCCACGACGAACCGCGGGTCTGGCAGTGCCAACCGCTTCCTTTATCTTAATCCCGCAGGTCTCCAGTGAATCGTTGTTCCCTCGGCGCGGCATCGTTCCTTATCGGCCTCACCGGGTGCGGCGGGTCTTCATCGAACTCGTCGGACGCATCCACGCCGACGGGCGGGGGTGGGACCGTCGCCGACTACGTCGGCACTTACGCGGGAACGTACTACACCCTTCCCGAAACCGCCGCAGTAGGGGAGAACCTAATGGTGGGCACCGCGTCGCTGGTCATCGCCGCGGATGGTACGGTCAGCGGGACCCGCCGCGAGGCTGCGAGCAACGCGGATGCGACGTTCGTCGGCACGATCACCCCCGATGGCACGCTGTCCCTAGCTCAGAGCGGCGCCACCGCAGGCATTGGTCTGCACGGTTCGCTTGTCAAGCGTGCTTCCGGCGCGGTCGTGACGTTTGCAGAGTCGGTGCCGCCTTCGATGGGCGATGTCTTCCACTACTATCGGTTTACCGGCGGTTCTGCGGAGGTTGGGGCGGAACCTCGGACTGCTGGCACAAGCGATGCGTTCCTCAAGGACTATGCGGCCACCTACACGGGGGCATGGTCACGTCCCGAGGCGGGGACCTCGGGTGCTTTGCGCCTGACCTACTCGACCTCGGGAAAGGTCGGCGGATCTTGGACGAACACGGACGGCACCGTCCGCACAATCTCGGGCAGCCTTCGTGAGGCAACAGACAACGCCAGCCGCTACTTCCTGAGCGGTCGTCTCTCGCTCAAAGCGAAAGGACTCGCCACACTCCAGATTGATGTGCGGCTCGTCATTCCCGATGAAGACGAGAACCCTGGCCCCCTTCCACTTGCGGGCACGGCGACTGACATAGGCGGCGACGGCAACGCCTACGGCCTCTACGTGGTTCCTCAACGAGCTTTGTAAGGTTGGCGGTCAGCCGCAGGAGAGGCGTAGAATAGGGCCATGACCGCACTGATGGACGGGCATATCCGGCTTGACGAGCGGGGCGTCGCGTACGTGGGCGCCACCCGGCTGAAGCTCATCCACCTTGCGATGACCTATCGGAGCGAGGGGGACTCGGTAGCGCGGGTTCTTGAGGAGTACGATTGGATCGCCCCGGCGGATCTTTTTGGGGCGATCACCTACTACCTCGACCATAGGCAGGCGGTTGATGGGGAGATCGCGGACTATCATGAGGCTTCTGAGAGGATGCGCGCCGCCGCCGGGGAGAGCGACCTCGCCCACCGACTGAAGGCGCTCCGCGGTTCGTGAAGCTCTACGCGGACGTCAACTTCGAGGGACGCGCGATGCGTGAGCTTCGACGGCGGGGCGTGGACGTGTTGCTCGCCAAGGAGGACGGGCAAGGCCGCAGGAGAGTTTCCATCGGTCGCCTTGTGGAAGACCTTCTGCTCGTGGCCGAAGCGTCCGTCGAGGACGAGTGGCAGTCGCGTGTCGAGTATCTGCCGCTCTGAGTGCTGGGTTACTAAGCAGGAGTGCCGCTTTGATATGGGATCGTTCGTGTTGATCGCATTTGTGTGATGATTGGTCCGCTTCGTGCTTAGATGACCTTATGCCTCGATTCCTCATGTGCCCGCCGGATTTCTTTGGCGTGGACTACGTCATCAACCCTTGGATGAGCGGGCACGTCGGCGACGTGGACCGTTCGCTCGCCCGCGCGCAGTGGGACGGCCTCGTCGAGACGCTGACCGGCGCGATGGGGGCGGAGGTCGTGACGGTCGCGCCCGCCGAGGGTGTGCCGGACATGGTGTTCACCGCGAACGCGGGCGTCGTGCGGGGCGACATGGCGGTGCCCGCGCGGTTCCGGTTCACCGAGCGGCAGGGCGAGGAGCCGCACTTCGTCCGTTGGTTCGGCGAGAACGGCTTCCGGGTCAAGGCGGTCGAGGACCACCAGGAGGGGGCGGGCGACTTCCTCTTCCTGGG
>CAXTOO010000288.1:0-4532 GCA_964245875.1 uncultured Fimbriimonas sp.
ATGCCTTGATGCTGGCGTCGCCCACGCCGTTCTCGCGGAGCTCCCGGTAGAACGCACGCACCGCCAGAGGATCGACCTTCTTGAGCGGCATGTGCCCGAGGACCTTCCGCACATGCTTGTCGAAGCGCCCCTTTCGGAACGCGATGGTCTTCCCGTCCAGGCTCTCGGGCCAGTCGTGCTCGGCCAGCCAGTCGAACCAGAGGGCGAGGGTCAGCTCCTTCTGACGGGCGATCTCCGCCTTGGTCCCGTGCCGCAGGGACTGGAGGAAGTCCCGCCCGTCCTTCTTGGTCTCGAAGAGCCGGGAGAGCCGCCTCTTGCGCCCCAGGTCGTCGACCTGGATGTACTGCACCCGCCACTTCCCGGTGTGCCTGCCGGTGAGCGTCTCTCTGAGAGACCCGTCCATGTTGTCCGCCCTTTTGGCCATGGACGGAGTGTGCCGCGCTCGTTTGAGAGACCGAATGAGAGACGAGGGGGAGTTTAGCCTACGCTAAACTCCCCCTCGGGACCTTTTCAGGTTCGAATTCTGGTCGGGGCGACACGATTCGAACGTGCGACCTCTTCCACCCCATGGAAGCGCGCTACCAAACTGCGCCACGCCCCGCCGACCAGAGGAACTATACCCGACACCTCAGCCCGCGATGCGCTGGACGCTCCAGAAGAGCGCGACCGCCGCGATCAGGAGCGACGCCGGAACCACCACGACCGGACGGTACCGGGCGTCACGCCGGAACCAGCCCACCACCCCAAAAGCCATCCCTACCACCGAGAGCTGGCCCAACTCGACCCCCACGTTGAAGCTCAGCAACGCCGTGAGCAGCCCGGCTCCGGAAAGTCCGGCGTCTGCGAACACCTCCGCGAAGCCCATGCCGTGCACCATGCCGAACGCGAACACCACCGCCGTGCGCCAAGGCCGCACCTCCCGGGTGAACAGGTTCTCGATCGCCACGAACGCGATCGAGATTGCGATCACCGGCTCGATGATCCGACCCGGCAGCCGGATGACGCCCAACGCGGTCAGGGCCAGCGTGATCGAGTGGGCCACCGTGAAGGCGGTGATCTGCTTGACCAACGCCTTCGTGTTCGAGCCGAGCAGGAAAAGTCCCAACACGAACAGGATGTGATCCAGCCCCTGCGGGACGATGTGGGTGAAGCCCATCCGCAGGTAAGTGACCACCTGTGCGCCAAGCGGATTGATCGAGTGCGGAGGGCGGAATGCGGGGGGCGGAAGGCGGGGGGCGACGAGGGTCGGGGGCGGAGAGAGGCGGGGGATCGTCGATGTCGTCTTCGACCGCGGCGAGGTCGACGGCGCCGTCTTGACCGGGTTCGAAGGCAGCACGTCGGCGACCGACCTCGCTTTCTCGATCGTGGGCGTCGTGCGCGTCGGCTGATCCTTTCCGTCCTCCGCCCTCCGCCCTCCGCCCTCGCCTCGCGGGGTCGCAAACGCCGCCGCCGTCCGCGCGACCTCTTCGGGCGTGGGGATGCCCAGCGTCGAGCTCGTTTGCCCCGGGGCCACCGGCTCCGACTCCGGCTCGCGGTACGGGAATTCGACCGTCTGGATGATCGTGTCGAACGCCTCCGGGTAGCGGAAGGCGACCGTGCGCGCCCCGGGCGGCAAGTGGCCCCTGACGAGCGCGGTCAGCATCACCGGCAGACGCGGGCTGGGGTTTCCTCCGAGGAATCGCCGCACCGCGCCGACCGTCGGGAAGGCCAAGCGGTCGATCGCACCTCCTTCCAAGGCCGCGAACTCCAGACGAAACCTTCCGGCCGCGTCGGCCAACGACGCCGCGAGGGCGTCGTCCGGTCCGTCCAAAAGCGCGTTCATCGCCCGGTCGTCGGCGTCGCGCGGCGTTGCGCGGGTGGCGAAGGCGATGGCGTCGAATCGGATTCGCGCCGAGAACGTGCCGTCCGGCGCGACCTTGATCTGCGCAGAAGGGACGTTGGCGGGGTGGGCCGAGGCGAGAGGGACGAGAAAAAGGGAGAGGAGGACGAGAAGGAGCCTGGACCCCCTGCCCCACGGTTCCCCGTTTAGCTCGTGCCTCGCCACAAGGGGAACCATCTTTCTGCCTATCGCTTCGATTGTCCGTACAGCCTCGCCACCGCCTCGGCCGGCAGCGCCACGCCCCACACCGTAAGCTCCTGGACCTCGCCGTCCACCCGGCGCTTGCCTTCCCATGCGTCGACCGGCAGCACGTTCACCCGTGCCACATCGTCGTGCAGGTTCGCGGGTCCCGCGCCGATCGCCTTGCCGTCCTTGTAGACTCGCACGGTCGTGCCGTCGTACGTCGCGGTCAGCATCTGCCAACGCCCTAGCTCCAAGGCCGTGGAAGTCGCCACGTCCTCGTTCGCGCTCCAGAACTGGATGTGCCCGCCCATCTGCGCGAGGTACCGACCCGTGCCGCCCTCCCCGTCGCGCGTCCGCCCGAAGCCCGCGATGAGCGTTCGATCCTCCGGCTGCTTGTCGACCTTCACCCAAAGGTTCATGGTCCACGGCGCCTTGCCGCTCGTGGGCACCGGCGCGTCGATGCGCGTCGCCTTCGAGACGGCGGTCGGCAGGCCCGAGTACAAGGGCATCGCCTCCACGGGGTTGCCCGCCACCGCGGTCGCCTCGTTGCCCGCTCGATCCTTCGCGGTCGTCGTGACCGCGAAGCCCGTCGAAGCGATCACCGGCCCGCCGAGCGTGAGCGTCACGCTCCGCGCGTCGCCCGAGACCGTCGCCTTCGTTACCTGCGCGCCGGTCGCGACGTAGCTCTCGACCCGCCCCGCGAGCGAGCGGTCCACCGGCTCCGAGAACGTCAGGGTCGCCACGCCCAGCGAGCGCACCAACGACAGCGACACCACCTTCGGCGCGGTCGTGTCGTTCGCCTCCACCCGCGACTCGGCCACCGGGCCCATCGTGCCGTCCGCCTGCACCAACGCCGCCTTGACCAACGTCGGCTTGCCGACGAAGATCGGTTCCACGTAGGCCGGAGAGGAGGCCGTCGGCGCGCCGCCGTCCGTCGTGTACCGAACGTCGGCCACGTTGCCGTACAGCGGCGGCGCGATCGTCACGTTCGCGCCCTCGTTGAGCCTTTCCGTCGGAACCGAGATCCGGGGCGGACCGCCGGGCGTGTGGTCCGCCAGCGTGTCGTACAGCGGAGCCGCCGGCGTCGCGTCGTCGTGCGTCGACTTCGCCACGGAGACCGCGAAGATGCGGACCCGAGGGTCGTCCGGCAGGGTCATCGTCGTCGCACCCTTCGGCACGTCGAACCCGTGCTTGAAGAGATAGGTGTACTCGTAGTAGCCGTTCCCCTTGCCAGCGAGGTGGTCGTGCGAGGCGTACCACGCGACCTCCGCGCCCTTTACGTAGCCCGGCGCGACGCCGGCGAAGGGCAAGTCCCAGCCGTAGGCCAATTCGGGCTGCACACCCTTCCAAAGGCGCAGGTCCCATTGGCCGACGTAGCCGGTCCAGCTCGGCACTTCCGCCGCGACCGTCTTGTCGCCGACCTTGAAGCTCGGTTTCGTGTCCTCCGTTGCCGCGGACAGCACGTAGACCCGGTCGTAGCCCGCCGGGATCGCGATCGTCTGGCCCTTGGCCACGACCGCGTTCTTCGCCTCGTCCGCCGTCGAGCCCAGCTTGAATCCGACGCCGTCCAGGGTCAGACTCTTCGGCAGCATCTCCGCCGGGTAGGACCGCCCCGCACCGTCCATGGCCCCGTCCTTGTCGTTTTTGTCCGTGCTCGCGACGTCGAGGTCGTACGGCAGGTCGATCGCCTGAGACACGGTCTGTAGCATCCGTCGGTCGAGTCGACCCATCCGGACCCGGTACGACGCGAGGCTGAAGCCCTTCACCGACGCCACCACCGCGCCGCCCTGCACCGTCGCCTTCCCGAGCGGGCGCTCCTGCCCGTCCACCGCCTCCGCCGAGACCGCCGGCCCCGACATCTTGAGCAGCACGCCCGTCGCCGGCTTGCCGGTCAGCTCGCGCAGCCGCACGATGATGCCGTCGCCGTCCTCCGCCTGCTTGATCGCGGCGATCTCGACCTGGTCGGTCGAGGCGGTCACCAGCGACGAAGAACGACCCAGCTCGCCCGGGTGCGAAGGCACGACGAACGCGCGCAGGGGCTGGTTCAGCCTTTTCGCCGTCCAGGCCACCTTCCCCTGCCGCCAGTCGCCCGCGTGGGGCGCGATGGCGTACAGGATGTCGTGCTTGCCGAAGTCCTGCTCCGCCTGGTCCTGGTAGCCCGAGCGCACGCCCGGCGTGTACAGGAGGGTCAGCCGCACCGTGTCGTCCGTGGGCTTGTCGCTCCCGAACTTCGAATCGTTCAGGATCGCGACGCCGTACTTGCCGTCGGGCTGCGTGAGGTCGAACCACTGGTGCTGTGGCACCTCGTACTTCTTGGGGTCGTTGTTGCCCCGTTCGATCGTGCCCACCTGGAGGTCGTAGGTCGCCTTGGGGTTCGCCGTCGTGAGCGGGAACGCCGCCTTCAGGGCGTGCTCCCGGGTGCTCCAGTCGATCTTGTTCTCGACCTCCACGCGATCCCCGGCCCCTCCGG
>CAXTOO010000289.1:0-4492 GCA_964245875.1 uncultured Fimbriimonas sp.
CCGGTCGTCCGTCGCCTTGTCGAGCAGCAGCGTGTTGTAGATGAACACGAGCGTCCGCTCGATCTCCTTCAGCCCCGCGGTCAGGGCGTCCGCCGCCTTCTGCCGCACCGCGCGGTCGGCGTCGCGCAGGAGCGTCAGCACCTCCTGCTGCGTCGCGTCCTCGCCGTCGAGCTTGAAGACGTGGTTCGAGGTCAGCTCGTCGAAAAGCCGGTCCCATGCCCGCGAGCCGCTGTTCGCGAACTCCTCCATCACGATCTCCTCCCTCTCGCTCAGTCGGAAGGGCGAGAGCGCGCGGGCGGTTCGCACGTAGTGCGCGTATCGCCCCGCCGCGTCGGCGTCCACGTGCGGCGCCTTCTGCAGCTCCAGCTCGAAGAACAGCGTCTTCACGCTCAGCGCCGTCGCACGCTCGACCTGCGCCTGGTAGAACGCGCCGACCTCGGGGCTCGCCGAGTCGGCGCTGTGCAGCAGGCTCGCGTAGCCGATGGGCTTCGCCACGTCCACCGTGAGCGCCTCCAGCTTCGCGATCGCGTCCTGCAACGCTTGCGGAGACAGGTCGGCCACCTTGCCCCGGTACTCCGCCTCGAACGCCTCAACCCCCGCCTCGGCGCGCTTCCACGACTCCTCCACCCGCGGGTCGTCGGGACCGGAGAAGAGGGCGGAAAGGTCCCAGCGAACCTTCGGAGTCTCGAGCGGAGCGGCTTCGGTCATGGGAACATTAGACCCGGCAAGCGGAAATCAATGTCTGTAGAGCGTGAACGTGAAGTCGATCCACACGACGTGGAAGGTGTGACCGCTCCAAACGCCGAGAAACCGACCGACGTCCCCGATCTCGAAGCAGAGAATCGTCTGGCCGATCACGACGTCAGGCTTCCCGCCGGAGATGCTGGACTCTGGGATCGCTTCGTAGCCAAGCTTCACGCGGGGCTGAAGCTTGATGTCTTTCCAGAGCATCGCGCTTCGACGGTCGAGAGAGTCGAGCAGGACCGCCTTTTGCTCCGTCCCGAGCATCGAGATGCTCCAGTCTTTCTGAAGATGGCGGAAACACCAGCGAGGAGTCTCGTCGTCCGCGCCCTGCGGGGCGGTGATCCTCGCCGACGAGAGAACGTCGGCGTCCGCGATCCTTCGGAGCTTCTTACTCACGGACGCGCGTCTTGAAGAAGGAGCGAAGCGACTCGTGGCTGATCTCGTTCCGCTGGACCGCCTCTTGCCAGGGCCTTTCAGCGTGCGTCATGTCGCGCAGGCGCCATGCCGAGAAATGGCCATAGACGTCGAAAACCTCGTCGAGAACTTCGACCGTCTCCGCGTCCAAAGTCGGAAGGCCGTCGGAGAGGGCTGACGGGATCACGTCGCCGCGGTGGTTCTTGAAATCTTCGTAGACGGCGACCACGACGGGTCCGTGGGGCCAAGCGTTGATCGGATCAGAGAAGCACGGTCGATCCAGAAGCGCGAGGCTGAAGCCCCGCGCGTAGTAGAGAAGCTTTTGAAGCTTGAGGTTGGAGAGGTCGTTCTCCTCCTCAAGCTGCTCTCCCTTCCAGAGGAAGTAGTCTGCGATCTCTCTAGCCTTATACGTCATCTACTTACATCGCCCCCGTATGGTAGAACGTTTACCCGCACAAATGTCAACCAGTATCGAGTCACGAAAGTTCCGTACGGCTTACCGGTCACTATAACCGAAAGCCTGTCGTCCTGTACCCTAGGCCCATGCTCACCCTTCTCGCCCTCGCCGCCCCCGTCCCTCCCGAGCTGGACGCCTACCTCCGCAAGCCCGACCCGGCCTACCGTTACGCGCTCGGGCCGACGAAGGACGGCAACCGGGAGATCGATCTCACGAGCGGAACGTGGCAGGGCACGACCTGGGAGCACCGCGTCCTCTTCCGGCAGCCCCAAAAGCTCGCCGCGAAGGGCGTGGGCATCCTCTACATCACCGGCGACGGACCGACGAACGGCGACCACCTCACCCTGAACCTCGTCGCCGAGGGCACGGGGATGCCGGTGGCGATGCTGTTCAAGGTCCCGAACCAGCCCCTCTTCGGCCTGCGCGAGGACGACCTCATCGCCCACACCTTCGAGCAGTACCTGAAGACGGGCGACGCCTCCTGGCCCCTGCTGTTCCCCATGGCCCGCGCCGCTCTGCGGGCGATGGACGCCGTGCAGGACGCCACGAAGGACACCGCCAACCCCATCAGGAAGTTCGTGGTCTGCGGCGCGAGCAAGCGCGGCTGGACGACCTGGATGGTCGGCGCGTCGGGCGACAAGCGGGTGGTCGGCATCGCGCCGATGGTCTACGAGAACCTGAACCTCCAGGCCCAGATGCCGCACCAACTCGCGACGTGGGGCGCGTACTCGCCGCAGATCGAGGACTACACCAAGCGCGGCCTCCAGGCGGCCCTCGCCACCCCGCGCGGGCAAAAGCTCGGGGCGATGATCGACCCGTACTCTTACCGCTCGCGGATCACCATGCCCGCGCTCCTCATCCGCGGCTCGAACGATCCCTACTGGACGGTGGATGCGCAGAACCAGTACGAGAAGGGGCTGAGGATGCCGCACTGGACCCTCGACGTGCCGAACGCGGGCCACGACCTCAAGGGCGGCATCATGGCGGCCGAGAGCATCGGCGCGTTCGCCCGCTCCCTCGCGGGCGGGCCGAAGCTGCCGAAGCTCGACTGGTCGTTCATACCAACCAACCGCGGACTGGCAGTGCGAACAGAATCGAAAGGCTTGGGCTACCACGACCTTAAGGTCTGGGTGGCGACATCGGACACGCTCGACTTCCGGAACTCGGAATACAAAGCCACTTCGATCATGTCGTCCACAGACCATGGCGGCTCCAAGGTGGATGGCGCGGTTCTCGTCACACTAGCCGCAAGCAAAAATTGCGCCGTGTTCGCGGAGGCGCGCTACGTGCAGGACGGGCGTGCGTTCAGCCTCTCGTCGCCGACGCGGGTGTTTCGGAAGCCGTAGGAGGCACGGGTGCCCACGTCACCCGTGTCCGGAAGGCCGCGAACCACGGGTGCCGCCCGCAAGAGCCATCGGACTCTACCCGTGGCACCCGGCTACGGCGAGATCTAATCCGGCCGATGTCCCGTCTCGGCCACCAAGACCGACGAGATCCCGCCGCGCACCATGAAGTTCGCGGTCACCCGCATCCAACGCGGGTTGCACGAGGCGGCGAGTTCGTCCAGGAGGCGGTTCACCACGCCCTCGTAGAAGATCCCCTCGTTGCGGAACGAGTAGTAGTACAGCTTGAGCGACTTGAGCTCGATGCAGGTCTGGTCGGGGACGTAGTCCAGCTCGATCGTCGCGAAGTCCGGCTGGGCCGTCTTGGGGCAGACGCTGGTGAACTCCGGGCAGACGTGCTTGATGGTGTAGTTCCGGTGCGGCGCCGGGTTCGGGAAGGTCTCGATGTCGGGCATCTCTACCCTCTATTGTGACCGTGGTGCCGCCATCCCTGGCGGCATCTCCGGCCTCTCGTCGCCCCGGCTTCCAGCCGGGGCCTACGTCCCCCGCTTGTCCCCGAACAGGTCGATGTGCATCCGCGGACTCAGCCGCCAGCCCCGCGCCATGCACGGCTCGACGAGCAGCCGCGCCCGCCGGTGCAAGACCTCGCCCACAACCCCCTCCGGCATGATGAGCACCCGCTCCGGATCGACCCCCTTCAGCTCCGAAAGAAGGCTCTCGATCTCGAACAGATCGTCCCCCGCTTCGGGGTTGACCACGAACTTCAGCTGGTAGTCGTAGCCGTCCATCAGCTTCTGGATCACGTCGGGCTGCAGACGGTCCCGCTCGTGGCGCGGCCCCCAAAGGGGATCGTCCGGGGTCGAGTGCGCGAGCTTGGGCGAGATCGACATGAGGTCGCAGGCGATCTCCCGATACACCGTCCCCGCCGTCTCGATCGTGATCCTCTTGCCCAGCGCCCGGCACCCGGCGGCGAGCGCCTCCATCGCGTCGAACAGCATCGGCTCCCCGCCCGTGAGCACCGCGTGCGGCATCCCCAGCCGCGCGACCTCCCCCAGGATCGCCTCGACCCCCATTACCGGCCCCTCGGGCCGCCACGAGGCGTAGGGCGTGTCGCACCAGACGCAACGCAGGTTGCAGCCGCTGGCGCGCACGAACGTGGAGGGGATTCCGGTCCACACCCCCTCGCCCTGCACGCTGGCGAAGATCTCGGCGACGCGAAGATTGTTCAGACCCCTATTGTGACGGAAGATGGTTCCCCTTGGAGCCGCGGCGAAAACTCTTCGAACACCGAAGAACCCTCACCGCGAGCGCAAGGGGGAACCGTGGGGGAGGGGGTCGTTGCGCCTTTCGCTTGTCCACGCATCCACGGGAATAGAGCTTGCCGCATCGGCTACACTCCCGCCATGCCGCCTGAGTTCCTACCGACCCACCATCGGTCGCTGCGGCTCCAGAACTTCACCGCCTTCGCGGACGCGACCTTCGAGTTCGTCCCCGGCGTCAACGTGCTCGTCGGCGAGAACGGAACCGGCAAGAC
>CAXTOO010000290.1:0-2528 GCA_964245875.1 uncultured Fimbriimonas sp.
GGCCCGCAACACGGAAAACCCGGAAGGGCTTGACAAACCAAGACAGCGCCTACAGGCCCGTCGACTGAGGCTTGACGACGCACTAGACGCGGTTTCTCGCTTATACTGAAGCATGGACCTGGCAATGAGTCCGCGCCGTCGGGCGCGGTTCACCCTCCCTCTCCTCGCTTTGGTCGGGGCCGCGCTCGTGGGAGGACGCTTCCTGAAAAGCTCCTACGATCCCGACGAGGCGACGATCCTGGGGATCGCCAAGGATCGAGGAATCCTCCCCCTGGAGCCGCATCCTGGAAAAGGCACCGCGGTCTACCAATGGGATCCTGAGCTTCGGGACATCGCCCCCTTCTTCATCGGAGCCGTGACCGATCCGATTTTCCAAAGCCATGGCCACGCCTACACCGTCGTCAAGCGGCCCCACTTCCCCAGCCTATACATCGACATCAAGCCGGGCGACAACCGGTATTGGGTCAAGGCCACCCCGCCATAAAAAAGGGCCCGTGCGGCGCACCGCCGGGCCGAGTCCTCGAATGGTTTGGGATCAAACGCCCCACGTCTCCCGCTCTGTTCGTCGGGTTAAGAAGAGCATGACACGTCGGCGTGAAGATCGGATGAAGCACCTTATGGCGACGACCCCTCAGATCGCCGCCGCGAGGCGCGTCGCGCCGTGGCGAACCGGATCGTCGCAGGGCAGCCCGAGATCCCGCTCGACCGCGTCGCAGGCCGCGCGGGCCGCGAGGTCGTCCGCGATGTGGAACGTGTTCAGCGCGATCCCGACCGTGCGGGGGCGCCCGAACGCGCCGCACGCCTCGCCGATCGCCTCGTAGAGCGTGGCGATCCGGCCAAGGGGCGGGATCGCCACGTCGGCGTTCTGCAGGTGCGTCTGCCCCGCGCGGGCGCAGAGCACGAGGTGCGTGGGCATCGCGCCCCGCAGGAGCGCGAGCGTGGCGGTCGAGCCGGGGTGGACGATGGAGCCCTGGCCCTCCACCACCACCACCTCGGCGTCGGCGTGCCGCATCACCTCCCGCTCGACCGCCCCGGCGGTGAAATCCAGGCGGATCGCGTCGAGCGGCACGCCCGCGCCGGTGACGGCGATGCCGATCTGGCCCGTGGCGACGAAGGCCGCTCTGGGGCCGAGCGCCTTCCAGATCTCCAGCCCGGCGGTCATCTTGCCCACCGCCATGTCGGTGCCGACCATCAGCACCCGCCGGTTGCCCAGCCTCGCCGCCTCGCCGGTGCCGGGCTTGAGGCCCCCGGGCTCGGTGCGCAGGTCCCACGCCTTGTCGCCGTAGCGCGGGGCGAGCCGGTCGTGCAGGCCGTTGACCACCGTCATGCCGCCCTCGACGGCCCGGTCGATGGCGGGAAGCCACGCGGGCGGGATGAGCCCGCCGGGGGGCGCGATGCCCAGCACGAGCGCCTTCGCGCCGAGGGCGAGGGCCTCGTCGACGGTGGCGACGATGGGCGCGTCGCGGTCGGCCCCGGTCTCCCGGCGCAGGTCGGCCCCGGCGGTCTGGGAGTCGACCACGCAGGCGACGCGGTTGGGCGAGTAGCGGAGCACGCCGACGCCCATCTTGCCGCCGTGGTGGCGCACCGCGCCCTCCATGTAGACGGCGAGCGGCACGGTCGGGTCGAGCATCGCGCCCTAGGTTACCGGAACGATTTTCCCCATTCTCCGAATCTTCGCCGTGTGCATTTTTCCGTTTCGACTTGGTCCCTAATCGGTTGGGGCTTTGGACCCCTTTTCACCTTGGGGCGGTTGACAATCCTGGGCGTTTTTCTGCCTATGGATCCGAGTTGTGCGCCTCTTTTGTCGAGATGGCTTTTGCGGGGCAAAAAGGTCCCCTCACCTTCCCGGCTGGAAGCCGGGAAGGTGAGGGGACGGCGGATCGTCGGGGGCACATCCTCTAGGGCGTTGCGAGAGGTTTTCGTCAACCATTGGGGAGTGGCTGGTGGGCACCATGATGCCTATGCCTTCGAGTAGCCGCCGGCGACCAGGTCCTTCTTCCCTCTGGGCGGACGCTTCGACGATGCCTGCGATCGCCGCGAGAGCCTCAAGGGACGGAGGGGTCGGGCTATCTTTCGCGCCGGAAGGCTGGACCCTCCAGAAGAACGGCAAGAGCGAACATGCGAGCATCATCGTCGGACCCCTCTAGACAGTTTCGGGATCAGCACATCATATCCCTGGGCAAGTCCTTGCCATGCGTTGGCACCGATGGCTTAGAGGTTTGTTGTCGGCGCAGTGGTACCCGTTGGTGCCGGAGCCGATGGGGTCGCGGGTGATGAATCGTCCGCTGCCGGGGTCGTAGTCGCGGTGGCCCATGAGCTTGAGTCCGGTTTTACTGTCCTCCTTGAATGCCGAAGGCGCTGGCGAAGCCCTTTTGGGAGTTCGTGGGGTTGGTCACCGCGATGGGAAGTCCGAAGGCGTCGGAGCGGCGCGAGTATGCGGCGACGCACGGGGCTTCGGGGGCACGAGCCATCCCCTCTCGACCACGTGCCACCCGGTCCTGGCCACCCGCCGCCGTCGGAGAGCACGG
>CAXTOO010000290.1:2628-4461 GCA_964245875.1 uncultured Fimbriimonas sp.
CTACGCTCCACTCTTGTCGGTCCTGGCCACCCGCCGGTCGGCGCGGAAGTGGGTGACGGCGGCACGGAGGAGGTGCATGGAAGCAAGCGTACATCGTGCCCCTTTTTCTCCACCCCCATCCACCTGGGGCGCGCCGGAGCGCATTCCTTGGCGGACCCTCCTCCTCATCGCCCGTCGGCAACGCGCAGAGGGCGCGGGCCGATCGCCGTGGCGACAAGGAGGGGAGCTTTCGGCGACACCCTCCTCTGGCGCGGGGCGTCTAAGAGGCATGAGTCCGCTTCTCGTCCTCCTGTCCTTCCAGGGCGCGCCCCCCGATCCCTTGCAGGCGCCCGCCTACGCGAAGCCGATCACCGTCGTGATGGCGCTCGCGCCGTTGGGCAAGGTGGTCGACGCGATGGCGAAGGCGTCGGGCCTGCCGATCGGCGCGTCGGGCGTGGTGTCGGACCTCAAGGCGACGGTGCTCGTGAAGGGGTTGCCGGTGGGTCGGACGATGGAGGCGCTGGGCGACGCCTTGGGGCTGGTCTGGAAGTCGGACGGGACCACCCTGCGGCTGAGCCGGCCGGACGGGGGGTCGGCGGCGGAGGCGGCGTACCGACAGGAGGAGATCGGGCGGTCCGCGAGCAGCGCGAGGCAGGTCATTATGGAGGAGGCCGCGCCGCAGGTGTACACGCCGGGGGGAGTCCCGACGCGGCGGCGACGCGGCCCCGTGATGCGGGGCGGGAAGGCGGTCGCGCGGTTCGTGCCGGAGATCCTCGCGGTCGAGGTGCCGGAGGGGACGCCGCCCTCGCGCCTGGAGCCGGCGGGGGCGACGGGCGACTCGGCGTTCGCGAAGGCGGCGGCGGCGTGGCCGGGCGTCCCCAAGGAGATTCCGGAGGCGTGGAACGCGCCGGTGGCGCCCGCCTACCCGACGGCGAAGTGGCTTGGCGGGAAGCTGTCGCTCGCCGACCTGCTCGTGGCGTGGCACGCGAAGAGCGGCCTGCCGGTGGTGGCGGACGCGTTCCGGGTGCCGGTGCGCACGACGAACCTGCCGCCGGGAGGCGCGCTGGCCGTGCTGCAGGCGGTCTCGGCGGCGGAGGGCGGGAGCCTGAGGTTCGCGGACGGGGTCGCGCGGATGCGGCATCCCGCGTTCTGGCGGCTCCGCGCACAGGAGATCCCGGAGTCCACGTGGCGGTCGATCGAGGATTCGAAGCCGACGCTGGAGACGCTCTCGAACTTCGCGACGGGCCTCAAACCCGCGCAGGCGGCGACCTTCCTCTCCCTGGAGCCGCCGCTGTCGAAGGTGGACACGACGGCGCTGCGCGAGGCGTACCCGGCGCTGTTGCTGTGGTCGGCGCTGCCGGGCGGGGCGCGCTCGTCGCTCCTCGGGGGCCGGGCGGTGGGCCTCGCGGAGGTTCAGGGCGCTTCGGGCGCGTACGCCTTCGCCCTGCGCGAGGCGCCGTACTACGGGGCGGGCGACCCGCGGGAGGTCCTGGCGATGAACCCCGCGAAGGTCGGGATCTTCGGCCGGGCCACGGCGACCGCACTCTCCCTGCGGCTCGCGGGGGAGCAGGGCGACGGCGTGGCGTACACGCTGCCGCTCTAGCGTCGTCGGCGCGGCGGGGAGCGCTTGACCGTCTTGGACTTGCCCGCGAGGGCGGCGCGCTGGCGCCGGGAGAGGACCGGCCCTTTGGGCTTGGTTCCGGGGCGGCCCTCCTTCGGAACGGCGACGCGGCGCACCCAGGCCTCGTCGTCGCCGGGCGCGAGGTAGGCGTAGAGGCGGGCGGTGACGCCGTGGACGAGGAGGACGCGATCCTCGGTCAGGAGCGAGGCGAGGTCGTCGGTGGCCGAGGGCAC
>CAXTOO010000291.1:0-4454 GCA_964245875.1 uncultured Fimbriimonas sp.
ATCTCCCGCCCGATCCACGACTGGTTCACCGTCAGCGAAACCTCCTGCTGGAGCGTCATCAGCCGGTCGTACCGCTCCCGCTTCACCTCGTCCGGCACCTGCCCCGGCAGGTCGTACGACGGCGTCGAGGGTTCCCGTGAGAAGGTGAACGCCCCCACGCGGTCCAGCTCCGCCGCCTCGCAGAACTCCAGCAGATCCTCGAACTCCTCCTCCGTCTCGCCGGGGAAGCCCACGATGAACGTCGTCCGGATCGCAACCTCGGGCATCGCCGCCCGCACCTTGTCGAAAAGCTCCAGGTACCGCTCGCCGTCCCACGGTCGCCTCATCCGCCGCAGCACGTCCGGGTGCGTGTGCTGGAGCGGAATGTCGATGTACTTTACGACCTTCGGCAGCGACGCCATCGTCTCGATCACCTCGTCGGTCAGCAGGTTCGGATAGAAGTACAGCAGCCGGATCCAGTCGATCCCCTCGACCGTGTTCAGCTCCCGCAGGAGCCGGGGAAGCGTGAACGCCTTGTACAGGTCGAACCCGTACTGCGTCACGTCCTGCGCGATGAGGTTGATCTCCCGCGTGCCACCGAACGCGAGGTGCCGCGCCTCCGCGACCACCCGCTCGATGGGCTTGCTCTGGTGCCCGCCCCGGAACGACGGGATGGTGCAGAACGTGCAGCGGTGATTGCACCCCTCGCTGATCTTCAGGTACGCGCTCCAGGGCCGTCCCGCCCGCGCACGGGTTGGCACGTCCGCCCAGCGGTGGTGCGGCGCCTGCACGTCCAGCACCGCCTCGCGCTCCTGCTTGACCGCCTGCACGATCTCCGCGAACCGCGCCATCTGCCCGACGCCCACGTAGGAGTCGGCCCCCGGCGCGAGCCGCATGAGCTCCGCGCCCATCCGCTGCGCGAGGCAGCCCGCCACGATCACCTTGGAGGCCCGCCCCGCCGCCTTCTCCGCCACCGCCGCCCGGATCGTCGCGATCGACTCCTCCTTGGCGCTCTCCAGGAAGCCGCAGGTATTGATGACGATCACGCCCGTCTCCTCCGACGTGCCGTCGACCACGTACCCGGCCTTGCCCAGCACGCCCGCGATCTCCTCGGAGTCCACCTCGTTCTTGGCGCACCCGAGGGTGACGATGCGGACCTTCTCGGGTGCCATAAGGTTCTATTATGACGCCGAGGAGGTTGTCCTTATCGCGCGTACGGTGCCTGCGCGTCGAGTTCGGGAAAGTGCGCGAAGTGGCGCAGGTTGAAGGTGTACAGCGTTTCGCCCCGCTCAATGGCGGTGTGAGCGATGAGACAGTCGTAAGCGCTGATGTTGTGGCTCAACGAGAGACGTCCGAAATCCTGCAGCGCGTCTCTCATCGCATCCGCCGACGGCCACACGACGGAGAAAGGGGACAGCAACCGTTCCATGCGCCGAAGCTCCTCGCCCGACCGGCAGCCTTGGATCATCTCGAAACGGACGAACCCGGAGATAGACAACGGTGAGGCTTCTAGCCTCGTCAGCCAAGAGACTGCCGGAGAGTGGTTCCGGTAGACGTCAATCACAACGTCCGTATCGAGATCGCTCACGGTTCGTGTCGTCTCATCGTGATCTGACGGCGAAGCTCCCGCGCGTACTCCACCGAGTCCCCAATGTCCTCGCGGTCGGCCCAGATGCCTACGAGCCCGCTTTCGAGCAGGTCCTTCGCTGTCATAGTTCGGGTCGAGTTCTGAGGCGTCGAGACGACCACCTCAACCGGCTCCCCTTTATGGAAGGAGGCGTCTTCGAGAATCAGCCTTCCATCCTCCTGCGGCACGGCGAAGACGCGGAGTTCCCCCATACTTTTAGATTACGCTATCGCCGCGCGACGGATGCCTTCCATAGCGCCTTCTACAGCGAGACCGCCTCGACCACCGCCTTCGTGATCGTGTCGCCCTTCGCCAGCGCGTCCGCCACCGCCGTGCTCCCCGGCGTCACCGCGCCGAATACCACGTAGTTCGACTTCCCGTCCGTCGAGAACGGCTCCGTGTTGTCCGAGAGGTTCACGTACACCTGGCTCCCGCCCGAGTCCTTCGACGAAGAGCGCGCCATCGCCAGCGAGTACTGGACATTCTGCAGATCGTTGTCCTCGAAGGGGATCGTGTAGCCCGGCCCGCCGGTGCCGATGCTCGGATCGTCCAGCGGGAGGGTCTTCGTCAGCGGGTCGCCCCACTGGACGATACCGAAGCCGTCGTCCGCGACCGTCGTCGTCCGGTGGAGCTTGATGCCGTCATAGAAGCCCTTGTCGATGAGCGTCACGAAGTTCGCCGCCGTGTTCGGCGCGACGTCCGGTCGCAGCGCCAGCACGAGGTCGCCCGTTCCGCTCGCGCCGGTCCACGTGAACCGCGCGTTCACGTTCGCTACCACCCGCACCGTCGCGCTCGTCGTCTTCGTCGGGTCGGCCTTCGCCGCGCCCTTCACCGTGTAGGTCCCGACCGTCGCGGGCGCGGTGAACGTGCCGTCCGTGCCGATCGCCCCCGCCACCGCCGCGCCCGTGGCGTCCGTCACCGACCACAGCACCGTCTTGTCCGACGCCCCCGCCACCGTGTCCACGAAGAAGAGCTTGCTCTTCGGGATCGTCAGCGGCGTCGCCGCCGCCGAGGACGGCGTGATCGTCACGCCCGTGGTCACCGTAACCGTCTTCGTCGCCGTCTGGTCGCCCACCGTCGCCGTCACGGTGTACGTCCCCTGCGTCGTCGGCGCGGTGTACACGCCGTCCGACGTGATTGTTCCGCCGTCCGCGCTCCACCTCACCGTGCCGCTGCCCTTCACCACCGCCGTGAAGGCGATCGTCCCGCCGGGCAGGATCGTCGTGTTCGGTGCGGAGATCGCGAGCGCCGAGGCCGAATCCGAGTGATGCCCGCCGCCTCCGCCGCAGCCTGCGAGAACCACCACCAGAAGCGCACCGAAGGAAAGGAGAGGACGAGCCACGCCGAATCCTACCCGCCTCGGACGGTAGAATAGCCTTAAAGAACCGGCGATGCGGCAGGTTCGACAAAACGGAAAAACAAGCATGGCCACGCGAATCGGTATCAACGGCTTCGGGCGCATCGGTCGCCTCTCCCTCCGCACCATCCTGGAGCGCTACCCCGACGAGCTGGAGGTCGTGGCCGTGAACGACCTCACCGACCCCAAGACCAACGCCCACCTCCTGAAGTACGACTCTACCTACGGCCCCTTCAAGGGCGAGATCGGGACGGAGGGGGGGGACATCCACGTGAACGGCAAGGCGATCAAGGTCTTCGCCGAGCGCGACCCCGCCGCCATCGACTGGTCCAGCGTCGGCGTCGACATCGTCGTCGAGTCCACCGGATTCTTCACCGACGCGACCAAGGCCGTCGCTCACAAGCGCGGCTCCGTGAAGAAGGTCGTCATCTCCGCCCCCGCCAAGAACGAGGACAAGACCATCGTCCTCGGCGTGAACGACGACGCCTACGACCCGGCGACGCACCACGTCGTGTCCAACGCGAGCTGCACCACCAACGGCCTCGCCCCCGTCGCCAAGGTCCTCCACGACCGCTTCGGCATCGACAAGGGCCTCCTCACCACCGTCCACGCTTTCACCAACAGCCAGAAGACCCAGGACACCGCCGCCAGCGACCTGCGCGACGCCCGCGCTGCCTCCCAGAACATCGTCCCCAGCTCCACTGGCGCCGCCAAGGCCGTCGGCCTCGTCATCCCCGAGCTCCAGGGCAAGTTCACCGGCATGGCGTTCCGCGTGCCCGTCGCCACGGTCTCGGTGGTCGACTTTACCGCCGTCCTCCTCAAGGAGGCGAGCATCGCCGACATCAACGCCGCCATGAAGGAGTACGCCGCCGGCCCCATGAAGGGCATCCTCCAGTACTCCGACGAGCCGCTCGTCTCCAGCGACCTCAAGGGCAATCCCCACTCCTCGATCTTCTCCTCGCTCGACACCGTCGGCGTCGGCAACCTGGTGAAGGTCGTCGCCTGGTACGACAACGAGTGGGGCTACTCCTCCCGCGTCGCCGACCTCCTCCACTTCCTCGCCGGCAAGGGTCTGTAAGGCCCAAAAGCCCCCTTCTCGTTCCGTCGCGGCACCAGCCTTCCAAACACGGATGCGCCACAACGCGAACGGAATGAGGAGGGGGTTGGGGGTGGAGACTCCGACTTGAACGAGCACCTCGTCGAAGGCATCGACATCCTCCTCTGACCCCATCCCACAGGCCTGAGCGCCTTCGCCGCCCCCTGGACCTTCGACCTCGAGTACGACCCTGAACGCCGCGCGACCATCGACGCCACCCGCAATCCGCTGAATGTCGGCAACTACCCCCGGAGCATCGACCGCTACCGCGTCCTCGACGGTCCCGCCCGCGCGAATATCCTCAAGGCCGCCCTCGCCCGACGTGCCGACTACGCGAGCATCGAGCCGTCCGCATTTGAGCAGTACCTCGTCCGCCTGAGGGAGCCGGACATCGA
>CAXTOO010000292.1:0-4443 GCA_964245875.1 uncultured Fimbriimonas sp.
CATGGCGCATGAACGCATCACGATTGATCCACTGAAGATGGGTGGCGAGCCGTGCGTCCGGGATATGCGGATGCCCGTCTCCACGATCGTCCGGCTTTTGGGCGAGGGCTGGACGGAAGGAGAGATCCTCGAGGAATGGAACGATCTTGAGCTTGAAGACATTCGCGCCGCCCTGCGCTTCGCCGCCGACGCAAGCCGAGTGAGGTCGGTCGTCTTCCAGGGTTGAGTACCGTCGGTTCCAGCTTCCCTGTGCCGTCCTTCTTGCTCGATAGCAACACTTCCCCGAAGGCAGCGAACCTCCTGCGCCAGAAGGGAATCCCGGCGACCCACATCCGAGAGATCGGTCCTAGCACAACGCCCGACGCTACGATCGTGCGGCTAGCGGTCGAGCGCGGCGAGATAATCGTCACCTACGACAACGACTTCCCCGAGATGCTCGCCTACTCTCAGGCGCTGGAGCCTTCGGTGGTTCTGCTCCGCGAGGGATCGCCGACGCGACCGCAGGAGCTTGCCAAATTTCTCGCCGATCTCCCCGACGGGATCTTGCAAGCGTTGGCCGAAGGCGCCATCGTCTCCTTCGACGGAAAGCGGTTTAGAATTCGTCGTCTGCCCATCGGCTAAGCGGCCCGCTCGTCGCTCACCACCAGCCCATCCCGGAACCGCACGACCCGCGCGCAGTGGCGCGCGACCTCCTCCTCGTGCGTCACCATCACCAGCGTCTGCCCGTCCCGGTTCAGCTGGGTCAGCAGGGCCAGGATCTCTTCTGAGGTCGTCGAGTCGAGGTTGCCCGTCGGCTCGTCCGCGAGGAGCACCTTTGGCGAGTTCACCAGCGCACGTGCGAGGGCGACGCGCTGCTGCTGGCCGCCCGAGAGCTCCGTCGGGCGGTGCTGGACGCGATCCGCGAGGCCGACTCGCTCCAGGGCCGAGAGGGCCTTCTCGCGTCCGCCTCCCGAGTACATCAGCGGCATCTCGACGTTCTCCAGGGCGCTCGCCCGCGGCAGGAGGTTGAATCCCTGGAACACGAAGCCCAGCGTCGTGGCCCGAAGCGCCGCCGCCTCGCGGTCGCTCAGCCCCGCCGTCGGACGACCGTCGATGAGGATCTCGCCCGTCGTCGGCCGGTCGAGCAGGCCGACGAGGTTCATCAAGGTCGACTTGCCCGAACCCGACGCGCCCATGATCGCCACCGACTCCCCGCTCTCGATCGTGAGGTCCACCCCACGTAGCGCGAGCACCTCCCGCCCATATTTCTTTGTGACCCCGCGAATCTCGATCATCGATGTCCTATAGGTCCTATACGACCTATCCGTGCCACCATCTTAGGCGCAATGCGCGTTCCGTTCTACGACATCAAGGCCCAGTACGACGAGCTCGCGCCCGAGATCGACGCCGCCGTCCACGAGGTCGTCTCCGGCGGGGCCTATGTGCTCGGTCCGAACCACAGCGCCATCGAGCGGGAACTCGCCGATCTTCACGGGGTCCGGCACGGCATCGCCCTGAATTCCGGGACCGACGCGCTGCGCATCATGATGGATGCCGCCGGCATCGGCCCCGGCGACGAGGTGCTCACCACCGCCTTCACCTTCGTCGCCTCCACGGAGACCATCGTCCAGGTCGGCGCGACCCCCGTGTTCGTCGACGTCGACCCGGCAACGTTCATGATCGACCCCGAAAAGCTGGCCGAAAGGGTCACCGAGCGGACCAAGGCGATCCTGCCGGTCCACCTCTTCGGCCAGATGGCTCCCATGAAGCCGATCATGGACCTGGCCAAGGATCACGGCCTCGTCGTCCTGGAGGACGCCGCCCAGGCGGTCGGCGCGTCTCAGGACGGCACGCCCGCAGGCGGCTTCGGCCTTAGCGCGGGCCTGAGCTTCTACGTCACGAAGAACCTCGGCGCGATGGGCGACGCGGGCATGATCCTTACCGACGACGACGAGCAGGCTGAGCTTTGCCGCTCCATCCGCGTCCACGGCATGGGACGCCAGCGCTACTACTACGACCATGTCGGCTACACCTCCCGCATGGACGAGGTCCAGGCCGCCTTCCTGCGCGTGAAGCTGAAGCGGCTCTCCGCCTGGAACGCTCGCCGGGGCGAGATCGCCGAGATGTACCTTTCGGCCCTGAAGGGTGTCGATTTCCTCACGCTCCCAGGCCTCATCCCCGGCAACGTCTCGACCTGGCACCAGTTCGCCGTCCTGGCGCCCCACCGCGACGACCTGATGATCCACCTGAAGGCGCAGGGCGTGGATTCGATGATCTATTACCCGGTGCCCCTGCACTTTCACGCTCCCTATGAGCCGTTCGCAAAGGGCGAGGGCTCGCTCCCCCAGACCGAGCGCGTCTGCCGCGAGGTCCTCTGCCTTCCCATCCACTCGCACCTCTCGGACGAGGCCGTGCGCCACGTCGTCGAATCGGTAAAAGGCTTCAAGCCCTGATGTGGCGCGGGCCTCCGCGCCTGCGAATGCAGGGCAGGACCCTACTCAGCCCTGACCCGCACCGTGCCCGCGTTCCGCGCGACCGCGAGCCAGCGTCCGTCCGGCGACCACGCGAGGTCCGTCGGCCCGCTCTCGTGGAGGCTCGACCCCTTCCACAGCGTCCTCGTCCGACCCGCCGCGTTGATCCCCACGACCGAGGAGGACAGCCGCGCCGCGTCGAGGATCGACTTCGCCTCGCGGTCGTCCATCGACATCGTCTCGCCCTTCCTCAAGATCGTCTCCAGCCGTTCTAGACGCGACGGCGCGGCCTCGATCCGGAGGGCGTCGACCGCCACCGTCCCCCCGCCGGACGAGAGCCGAAAGCCCAGCGGCACGTCGCGCTGGTCGGGCCGTTCCGTAGGCAGAAGGGCGTCAAGCCGTGAGATCAGGACCGTCTTGACCGCGCCGCCCGGCGTCCACTCGCCGCGCAACAGCGTAAGCCCCGGCAGGTCGGCGAGCGTCTTGGGATCCTCGTTGAAGGCGATGAACGTCAGCCTTCCGTCCGGCCCAGCGACCACATCCAGGGGCCGAGAGGTCCCCAGGTTCGCCGTGGGTCCGCCGTCGATCGCCAGCGAGCGGGTGCCCAGGCCCACGAGTCCCACGCCTGCCGCCCAGCGGAGGCCCTTGATGTCGCCCTGGAGCGTCGTTGCCCGCTCGCGTCCGGTGCCGAGGTCGCGCACGACCACCCGCGATCCGCGCACTGCGGCGAGTGCCCGACCATCTGGCGACCATGCCATGGGGGAGCCCAGCCCGACGATCCTCCGCGCGCCCGGCCAGAGCCTCACCTGGCCCCGGGTCGTGTACGCCAGCGTAGACCCGTCGGGCGACCAGGCGAGGGCCTGCGCCGATGGACCGACCCTCCCCACGCCCGCAACGTACGTACCGCCCTCGGCGGTCGAGGCCACCCGGCCGTCGTTCGAGACCGCGGCCTGCCGACCGGCCTTACAGCCGACGAGCAGGAGGGGAAGGAGGATGAGAGATCGTCGCATGTCGATGAGTGCGACGAATCCCCGAAGGGGTTCAATCCTCCGCGTGGCGTGGGAGACTCGCCTGCATCGGCTTGAAGGAGACGCGGGCAAGCCGCCCACGCCGCATCGGCTTTGGGGAGGCGCAGGCGGGACGCCTGCGCCACAATAGGCTTGTGAACCGCCTTGTCCTCGCCAGCGGCTCGCCCCGACGCAAGGAGCTGCTCGCGCGGCTCGTGCCTAGGTTCGAGATCGTCGTCTCCGACGTCGACGAGGAGGCGCTCACCGTCGCCGACCCCATCGCGACCGCCGAAGGGCTCGCGGAGGCCAAGGCCCGCGCCGTCTTCGCCCTCCGGCCCGATGCCCTCGTGATCGGCGCGGACACGGTGGTCTTCCTCGGGGACGAGCAGCTCGCCAAGCCCCGCGACGCCGACGACGCGAAGCGGATGCTCCGCGCCCTGAGCGGGCGCACCCACACCGTCGCCACCGGCGTCTCCCTCGTCTCGCCCCAGGGCGCGACGACCTTCCACGACAAGACCGAGGTCACCTTCCGCGACCTCGACGACGCGGAGATCGACGCCTACGTGGCGACGGGCGAGCCGATGGACAAGGCCGGAGCCTACGCGATCCAGGGCGGGGGGGCGGCCTTCGTTCTCCACCGCCAAGGTTCGGAGAGCAACGTCGTCGGCCTGCCACTGGAACGTCTTCGAGAGCGCCTGTTGTCGCACGATGGTGTGGAGACCCGCGCCACGACGTAGACTAAGGATAGATGCTCCGTAAGGCGCTCGTCCTCCTCCTCGCCCTCTTCGCGGCCCTCGCGGCCGCGCAGGGCGGCATCAACCAGGCCACCGTGCAGGGCAGCGTCGGCGCGAACCCCGATCTCGCCGGCGTCTCCGTCGAGCAGAACCTCGGCGCGCGGCCCCCCATGGACGTGCCCCTCCTCGACGACCGCGGCCAGCCGACCAACCCCGGTCGCCTCCTGCGCGGGCGTCCCATCGTCCTCCTGC
>CAXTOO010000293.1:0-4314 GCA_964245875.1 uncultured Fimbriimonas sp.
GCCCCTCTCCCCCTTCCACCTGGGGCGCGCCGGAGCGCATCCCTCGGCGGACCCTCCCGGAGAGGAGAGGGAGTCGGAGCTTTGTCCCTCGCCTTAGGGTCGGAGGGTGTGCCGAACACGACGGTCGCACCGAGGAGCGCGACGACCAGGGCGGGAAAGAAGCGGCGCATGGGACAGGCGTCAGTGTAGGAACAGGATCGCTGAGCGTCAAGGGTTTTGCCATTTTCCCCGGAAGACGCGGGCAAAGGGCCGTGTTGCCCTTGCCGGACTGAAGTCAGCGCTCCGTAGGGCGATCCGCGATCCTTTTGGCCGCCGCTTCGCGGCGCATTCACGAGGGCATCCTGCGGCTACGGTTTGGGCGTTCGGCGGAATGGGTTCAGGATGGGGCGGAGTTCGGGGGGACGCCCTCGCCATCGAGGGAGGGGAGCGGAAGGTCGTCACCGTTGAAACGATTAACGGAGCTACTCATTACACTTCTCACAGATTGTGGCTACCAATCGCCACGAATTTTGCCTAGAATGATTGAGTGGACGGGGCGACAGTGCCTTTCGGCGACCGGGAAGCGTGGATACTCATCGTCGAGGACGACGAGTCGGACTTGGAAGTGATGCGGCGGGGGCTTCGCAAGGGGGGCTGGGCGGGCCGTCTCGTCGTCGCCCGCTCGTGCCCCCAGGCGTTGGCGGCCCTCGATGCCGAGGCGAGCCTTCCCCGCCTCATGGTGATCGACCAGGGCCTTCCCGGAGAGAAGGGAGTCGACCTACTGGGATGCATCCGGGAGGATGCCCGGTACGCCGCGGTGCGGGCCGTGCTCACGAGCGGCCATCGGGACGAGAGGATCGAGACGGCGGCGCGGCGGCTCAAGGCGGAGGCTTTCGTGGAGAAGCCGATGGACTACCGCGAGTACGTCCAGGCGATCGCCGCAATCGTGCCACATTCCCATCCCTTCTAGCGGGGCGTTCGCGGGCTTCGCTCCGGGGCTTCCGTCTTGGGGCTCACGAACTCCTCCCAGGTGCGGACGCTCGCCGCGTCGAAGGCGGTGATGGTCCGGTAGAGCAGCCTGCCCGCGTCGTCCTTGACCGCAGTGAGCTGCTTCACCACGGCGAAGGTCTCGCCGTTCTTGCGGACGTGCTCCTCGCTGAGGATGGCCGCGCCCGCCTCGGCGATCCTCTCGTCCAGCTCCTGCACGCTCTCCCGCTCGGCCTGCGTGAACAGGAACTCCAGGGGGAGTCCCTCCAGCTCCTGCCGCTCGTAGCCGTGCATCCGGGCGAACTCCGCGTTGACGTAGGTCAGGCGCGTCCCGTCGTCCACCGCGAGGCCTACCCGCGCGTTCTCGAAGGCGTCCTGGTAGACCTGGAGGTGCCGCTCGGACTCGACCCGGCGCGTGACGTCCCGGTTGCTCTCCATGACCGAGAGGGGCATCCCCTCCTCGCGCACGAGGGAGTGGCGGGACTCCACGACGACCTGGAGCCCCGACTTGGTGGTGTGCCGGAGCATCCCCGACCACGTCAGCTTGCGCACGAGCTCGCTCTCCGCCTCCGCCAACGAGCGTGGGTAGACGGTCTTGAGGAGCTCTTGAGGGGAGAGGCCCACGACCTCGGCCGACTCGTACCCGTACAGCTCCTCCGCGCCCCGGTTCCAGTACTGGATGCCGCCGCCCAGCTCCCACACGATGATGGCGTCGTGCGCGAGGTCCAGGAGCCTAGCCCGGCGCGTCGCCTCGGCCTCGGCCTCGCGCCTGCGGGCGATCTCCTTCAGGAGCCGCTCGTTCTCGTCGACCTGCTCGCCCAACTCGCGCTCCAAGGACATGCGGGCGACCCGGGCGACGACCTCCGCGCGGGGCACCCGGCCGAACTTGTGCCGGATGCGCCGCCAGAAGCTCCGAACGGTGTGGAGGGAGAGACCGAGCTCCTCGGCGACCTCCTTGTCGAGCATCCCGGCCACGGTCAGCAGGAGCACCCGCTCCTCGCCCTTCGACAGTTTAAGCTCCTCCAGCACCCCGATCACCGCGTCCCCTCCCGGTCCCGCGAGGGCCGCTTGCAGGGAACGTCGAGAGGGATTGTAACTCGAAGAGGGTTGGGAATGCACATGTGCGGCTTCTAAGAGGTACGAACGTGGCGCGCGATCGCCACGTCCGTCATTGTGACCTACGGGCGGGCGGGCTTGCGACCCTGCGGGCGGAGCGGCCCTGTCGCGCGCGCCGAAGGAGCCCGGCGGCGGCGGCGAAGGGGGCCGTGCTCCGTGGATCGCCACCGGGAGCGCGAGCAAGCTCGCGGGGGAAAAGCGGGAGCAAGCTCCCGCACTCCCAAAGGGTCCTCTACCGCTTCATGTCGATGAGAGTCTGGAGCATCTCGTCGACCGTGGTGATGATCTTCGTGTTGGCCTGGAACCCGCGCTGGGTGACGATGAGGTCGCTGAACTCGCTGGAGATGTCGACGTTGGACTGCTCCAGGTAGCCCGAGTTGATGGCGCCGCGGCCGCCGCTCTGGGCGGTCCCAACGACGGCGGTGCCGCTGTTGTCGGTGGCGCGCCACATATTGTCGCCGATGCGGGAGAGGCCATCGGGGTTGGGGAAGTTCGAGAGGGCGATCTGGCCCAGGGGCCGGGTGAGGCCGTTGGTGAACAGGCCGGTGATGATGCCGTCGGTGCCGATGTTGTAGCCTTCGAGGGAGCCGGGGGGGAAACCGTTCTGGCTGCCCATGGTGACCTGGGAGTCGGCCTTGAGCTGGCCGATGCCGCTGAAGTCCATCGCGATGGGCACGGCGGGGGTGCCGGGTCCGGCGGGGACGGTGAGGGTGTCCGTGGCTCCGGCGGCGAGGGCGGAGACGTACTGGCCGTTGCCGTTGGCGTAGATCTTCGAGTTGCCGGCGGTGGCGGAGGAGCCGATGGGGGTGCCGGTGGTGTCGGTGCCCTCGTAGGCGGTCCAGTCCCAGCTTCCGGTCGCCCCCGCGGGGGCGGCGGGGTCGGTGGCCATGTTGGTGCTGTGGCTCGAGTACTGGATCGTGACGGGGTGGGATCCGCCGAGGGAGTCGTAGACCGTCATCTGGGCGGTGTAGGTGGCGGCGAGGTCGGCAGAGGCGCTGAGATTGCCCTTCATGGTGGCGGTGGTCGTCGCCTGCACGGCGTTGAGCTTGCCGATAGGGATGTTGAGGGGCGTCTTGTTCGTGATCGGCACGGAGGTGTTGATCGCGCCCTGGGAGTCGGCGGTCCAGCCGAGGAGCCGGTTGCCGGTGGAGCTCTGGACGAGGTCGCCGTTGGCGTCGAGGTCGAACGCGCCGTCTCGGGTGTAGGCGACGCCGTCGCCGTTGGGAACCATGAAGTAGCCGTTGCCCTGGAGGGCGAGGTCGGAGGGCCGGTTGGTGGCGCCGAGGGAGCCCTGCTCGTTGTTCACGTCGGTGGAGCCGACGGCGACGCCGAGGCCGTACTGAAGGGGGTTGGTGCCGCCGTTGGCGCTGGAGGGACGGGTGGCGCCCTGGATGGTCTGGGAGATCATGTCCTGGAAGGTGACGCGGGCCGACTTGTAGGACGTGGTGTTGACGTTGGCGAGGTTGTTCCCGATGACGTTCATCCGGGTCTGCTGGGCTTTGACGCTGGCGACGCCGGCAAGGAGGGCTTGGAGCATGGTTTTTTCCGGTTTCGGGGAAAGTCCGGTCGGCCCTGCTTCGGGGGTCCCTTGTGTCCGCGTCCCCGCCGGCGTGTCGCCGAGGGGGTCCCGCTCGCCCTTCCTTTCCCGGTTTATCTATCGGGGCGGACGGTTTGGGCGTTCAGGGCGGGAAGCGGAGAATCGACTCGAGGTTTGGGGCGGGGCCACCGCCTTCAGCTTCGGAGGAGCCACAGGGGCACGGAGAGCACCCCTCTCGGCGACTCGATCACGAGACTATCCGAGAGGTTCCCGGACGCGCGACTCTGCGGTCGGTCGGACCACCATCCCCAACCCCCATGCCTGTTCAGACAGGCGGCCAAAGGGGAAACGCCAGGGCACCAAGCGTACGAAGGCGCCTTGGGGCCACGGAGCTTGCGAGCGGGAGGCAAGGGAGGGGCTGTGGCGGCGTCTGATCGAGGGTCGCGCGGGGGGAGGACGAGGTGCAGCGGTCGCGGGTAGCGGCGCAGGCCGCTCACAACGAACTCCGGCCGCCTTGCGTCGAAGGGAAGGATGACGCTCAGACTCACCCTTCCTCCGATAGTTCGCGAGGGGTCTGACCTCCGTCGCGCACGGCGACCCCGAGTCCTACTTGGTCGAAGCGCTGCGGGAGAAGATGGCGCGCGAGGGGACGGCGGGCCTCGATGCCCTTCTCGACCCGGCAATGTCGGACATCT
>CAXTOO010000294.1:0-4312 GCA_964245875.1 uncultured Fimbriimonas sp.
TCGCCGCGTACGCCCTCCAGGCGAGCACCTGCGCCGCCGACATCCGCCCCTTACAACGTCGAGCCCTTTCCAAGGTTGCTCCGCACGGCGACCTGGGCCGGCGTCTTTGGGTTGGTCCCGCGGATGCGGACCCGGACGGTCGTGCCGCCCCCCCATTCGCCTTCGCGAAGACCGTGTTGCCTTAGGGCCAACGAAGGAACTGCACGAGGATGCCCAGATGGGCCGATGCCATGGTTCGTCGTTCTCCTAGTCGCCGCGATTGTGAGCGGCTCTAGGAGAGGTATTCCACGATTGGCGAGAAAACCGGATGCCGATCTCAAAAACGCTCTCTTCGATAGGCTTCCCTGCCGAAACCTGAGCGGACCAGGGGCGGCGGGGCACGAACCATCCCCTTGACCCCTGCGAAGGAAGAAGCCTTGACGGAGTGAGACAGCATCTGCCACCCTCGCCCTAAAGGATCGTCAGGCACCCTGACGTCGTCCTGGTCACCTGCCGCCCGTCTATGAGGCTCTCGAAAGCCATGAATGAATGTCCGAGGACTCACCGGGTCTTTGCAGTGATGACGGTTGCCTCCCCTTGCCTTGTAATAGTATAACCGCTCTCGAGAGCATCGATCCAAAGGTAGTCGCCGAGAATCAAAGACTCTCCGGGGAAGACCTCCACATTGCGATCTGGTAGCTTAACGATCACAGACCGTACCGCGCTTGCTTCTGCGTCGTCCAAAAACATAAGCGTTGATGAGTCGGCATCGAAGAATATGCAACGGCGAACAAGCGCATCCAAGCCGACAACGTCGCGCGCGTTCTTCGACGTCACAACGCCGTGGGGGGGCGTAAGGATCAAATCCGACGTGCGAAGCATCGGAACCTTCGCCAACCGGGAATTCTCCTGCCACCCATAGCCGCTGATCGTGCCGATCTGCTTGCTTTCGAAACTTCCCAGTTCGCTGATGGAATCGTCGCTCATCGTGGTGTACATGGAGCCTGTGTCGAGAACGGCGGAAACCCACTTCGAACCGTCGGAGGTTACAGGAAACTCCAACCGCCCATCGACGTCGGTTCGCACCCCTATGCTCAGGATTTTTCTCGAGGCGCCACCCTGCGCGGAACGAATAAGCCTGCCGGAGGGCAGAAGAAGATCGCTTCCGCGGCGAACCCATCGTGTAGGCGAAGATGGATCGGTGATGAAGGCGTTGCGGAACCAGAACGAGGCAACCGACGCGCTGGCGCCTTTCGCCCACAGGGCAAGCACGCCAGCCGGAACATCAATGCCGCAACTGAAGCGCCGGAGGTAATCCATCCCCAGAATGCCTTGGACGGGATCGGAAGCCCTCTGAGCGTTTACGATCTTAAGGATGGCGATCTTCTCAAAGCGCACAGGCAGCCGAGTCAGTGCCTCGCCGATCCTCACCTCCTCTTCGCGAATGGAACCCGACGCCGCCTCTTTGGTGGACTGCACGAGGGTGAAGGCGCTTCCCGTATCGAGGAGCATCGTCCGCTCACGCCCCCCAATTCGCGCCTTAAGGCAGAACAGCGAGACGCTTGAACTCACTTGGTCGAGTTTGGAGGACGCAAGCGGAGGGGTGGCGCGCGCCTCGTAAGTCTGAAGAGAAGGGTGAGCTAGTGCCGCAAGAAGCGATAGGGTCGTGCTTATCATGGTTCGTTAGGGAGCGGAGGGAGTTTTCCCTCCCCTCCCTCTAGCCTACTTCTTCGGCTTCGGCTTGGGCCTGATGATGAGGATGTAACCACCATCCGGCAAGGGTTTGATCTCGTACTCAACCTCGCCGCCGATCACCAAGGCCGGTGGCTTGCTTCCCGGCGGCACGATAAAGGTAGCGGGCAAGCGCACGACGATGATCTGTCCCCCGGGAGCGATACCGACCGCTTGGCCAGGCCGTGGCCTAATCGAGGGTCCGCCGAGGGATGCGCTCCGGCGCGCCCGAGGTGGAAGGGGGTGGGGGGTCCCAGGAACCTGCGGGCAGGCGGATCGGGGGGTGGGCGAGGAGGCTCTCGAGGCGCAGAAGAGAGTTCTGTTAGACGCTCTTAAATCGAGTACTGGCGCCTATGCTTTAGAGCCGGACAGTTTTCGGACGGCGGTTCGGGCGATCTTTTGAGTTTCGGGATCGTCGGCCTGAAGATAGGGTGCGGCATACTTTACGTCGTCCGCAGAGCCAAAATTGGTCAACCATCTTAGACCGTCCTGCTCGAACAAGGGACGCCCCGTGCGTTTGGCTCCTTCGATAATCCGGCGCGACACGACGGCCAGCCGAGCGCGCTCCTCGGGCAGGATCGTTTTGCTGGAGCCAAGAAACAAGAACACCGTCGCGAGTTTCGCGCCCCACTTGCCAGCGTCCGCGCCGGGAGGGGGCATCTCCTCGACGGTCTTTTCCGCCAGCTCGATTTTTCTGGAGGCGGAACGGTCACGAAAGACGTCAAAATCCGAGTTCGACATGATGCCTTGATGATCGAGCTTGCCCCGAACGGCGTCGGCGAGCGAGGGCGGTCGGGAGCGCAGATGAGCGATCCACAGCCCCACCAGAACAAGGGCCACAACGAGGTTCGCGGCGATGAGCCATCGGGTGCTTGCTTTCATTCGGGTGTTTCCCAACGTTCCGGCCTGCCCGCGTCAACGGTAGGCCGGGGAGGTTGCGGTTTTGCGCGTTGCCGCACGTTGGCGTTCATGAGGCAGGCGCGATACAGGTAGCTGTCGGTGTGGCCGTTCTCATCGGTGTGCAACTTGAGGCACTTGTCCACGATGCACACGTCGACCCAGTAATCACGGGGCGGGTCGTACGTCCCGCCGACCGGGTACTGGGCTTCGCACTGAGCCCTGTAGGTGGAGCCGCCCTCCACGGGCTTCGCGGCCAGCGCCATGGCGCTGGTCGCGAAGCTGAGGACGAAGAGCGAGACGACGAGAGGCGCGGGGAGCGACTTGAACGGGTTCTTGAGTTTCATGAACGCTCTACGGACGGACGGGGACGTTGCGCTCGGGTGCGATGACAACGACCGGGATGGCGAAGGGGGGGGCCTTGCGACGGCTTGCGACGACGCGGGACTGTGAAAAACCGGTAATGGGTGCGACAGGAACGACGGTCAGTTCCCAGTCGAGGGGGCCACGACGCTTCGCGAGCGTCGAGGCCTTTGGGAACGCTCGTGATCCGCATATCCTCGGGCGTCAAGGTGTGAACCGAAGCTGTGGAGGCGTGCTCCTTGTGGCTGATCAGGTCGAGGGTGACCTCACTAGGTTTCGAGACCCAGGTTGCCTTTGCGATGATCTGCAGGGGAGTTTCGATCATCGTATCGCCTTTTCGCAGGACAAGGGTCCGATTGACAGGATGAGGAACGTCCTCCACGGAAAGCAGACCTCGAAGAAGTAGGCGCTCACCAGTATTGTCGACCACCCGTGCCGAGAAGCCGGGACAACTAACGTTCCAATCGATGCCATTTTGGTAGAAAGGTATGGCGACGGTCACAGCGTGAGTACCTGGAGCGAGAGCCTTCGTGCGAGGCGCAGGAACTCTGTGGGCGCCTTCCTACGACGCTACAATCCGCCCTTCCCGCACCAGACGAGTCCAAAGCCATCGAGACTTGTTCTCTGAAAGGGGACCGGGTCTGCGTTGAAGAAGCCTTGCCTGCTGTGTCGACGCGCCCTTTCACAACCGGGAACTGCCCCACGTGCGACAAGGTAGGCACGATGGCCGTTGTGCAACCGCAACTCGTGCCCGTGGCGATCTTTTCTAAGGGATGAGGGGGTAAGCCTCGCAAGTGAATCGAACGAGTAATCACCTGCCCTTCCGCGAGACCGCCCAAGTCGATCTCGGTTGGGAAGGGCAACTTCTCATTGGCCCTAACGCGCTCAAGGACGACCGTGGCGACCAAGGCGAGTCCGCTAGAGAGCGCAACGGTCGTAAGAACGATCTTTATGCCGGAAGGCCCGCCCATGTCTCTGGTGCGACGGTTGGTTGCACTCGATGCCGTTTCGTCCACGCCTTCACTCCTCGCGAGACTACGTTCCTGTGGGGACAGATCATTATGCAGCTAAGAAGCCAGTGCGTGAGGACCTATTCTGACTTTTTTCACAGAGCAGGTACGCATAGTGTTCGTAGACCTCATCCATAGGGCCACACCGCGGATAAGGTTCGCTGGCATGGGTGACACGTCCACGTATGCTTTGCTTCATCCCTCACACCAAGCCAGTCGTCCCATAGCGACGTCGTTCAGCGCGCTTTTCGCCGTGGCACGACAAGCGTTTCTTCGCGTTTCCTCCCGCTCACCTCCGGTGGATGCTGGAGGTGAGCCGGAAGAGCCCTGGA
>CAXTOO010000295.1:0-2873 GCA_964245875.1 uncultured Fimbriimonas sp.
CGGCGGCGCAGGCCCTCTCGGTCGCCGGGCCGCGCATCGACGCTCAGCTTGAGATGATCGCCCAGTCGGCGGAGGACGTGCGCGACGGCCTCGCACGGCTCCGCTCCGCCCCCGGCGAGGCGGACGTTAGAATCGGGATGGACTCCGTCCGGGAGGCGCTGGAGCACGTGCAGAGCCACGCGGCGGCGCTGGAGTCGGCGGTAGCCGAGGTGCGCGCCCTTGAGACGCGGGGCTAGGCGGTGTGCGATCGGGCCTTTGTCGCGGCATGGGAAGGACGGAACGTTATCCCGAGTCGAGCATCGAGCGGTCGGCCTTCGCGCCTATTCTCGCCAAAATCATTCTTCGTTCCGAATCGATCCCACCCGGTCGGCGCTGCCGCCGCGACAGGGCGTACCCTGGCGCGTTGGCCCCACCGGGCGCGGACCGTTGCCCTCCTTGCGCGTGAGGGCGGCGCGGTGCGCCTCGAACGCTTCCGCCAGCCGCATCGGGCCGACGCTATACATGGACGGCATGACCATGAAGCGGGAGCCGAAGATCGCGCGGAGCACCCCTTCGCCCCGGCCCCTCGAAGTTCCCGCCGCTCCGGGCCTTTCCCACTCGCCACGCCTAAGGCGCCAGAAGCCCTAGGCGTGTGCGGCGCTCGCCGCGAAGGCGTCCACCACGCGCGGGTCCCATTGGGTCCCGCTACCCTCGTCGAGGATCGCCCTCGCCCGTTCCAGCGGCATCGCCTTTCGGTAGGGGCGGTCCTTCGTCATCGCGTCGTAGGCGTCGGCCACGGCGACGATCCGACCTTCGAGCGGAATCCTCTCCCCGGTGAGGCCGTCGGGATAGCCCCGGCCGTCCCAGTGCTCGTGGTGGCTCCGCGCGATGGTCTTCGCACAGCGGAGCGCCGCCGACTCGCATCCCTCCAGCAAGGCGGCGCCAAGGGCCGCATGGGTCTCCATCGTCGCTCGCTCTTCCGGCGTGAGGCGACCGGGCTTCCGAAGAATCTCGTCCGGGATGCCGATCTTTCCGAGGTCGTGCAGCTCGGCGGCCCGACCGATCTGCTCGGCCACCTCGGCGTCAAGCCCCAGGGCTCGGGCGATCTCATGGGCGATCCGACCGACCCGGCTCGTGTGTTCGGCGGTGTCCTCGTCACGCATCGCGGCGGCCTTCGCCAGTCGGTCGAAGATCTCGCGGTTGGCCCGCTGCAGCTGCTCCGTGCGCTCTTCGACCACCGCCTCCAAGCGCGCATTCTCCGAAAGACGGTGGAGTTCGAGCCGGTGCAGGCGAAGCGCCTTGCCGACCCTTAGCAATAGTTCCGTAGGATCGTATTCCTTGAGGACGAAGTCCGTCACCATGTGGGCCAGCGCCTTGTGGCGAATCGCCGACGAGCGCGAGCCGGTCTGCATCACGATCGCCAACTCCTCGGGAAAACGCTGGACCGCGCGCAGGGCGGCAATCACGTCCATGCCTGTCCGGGGCGGCATATGGTAATCGATAACCGCGAGTTCGGGCCTCTCCACGACGTAAAGCCGTTCCGCCTCTTCGACTGTCGTGGCGGTCCATACCCGACCCGCCCCCGCTCGCCGCAGAGAGCCCGCCGTCAGAAGCGCGTAGTCCTCTTCGTCGTCGACGACGAGGATCGAGGCTCCCTCGACCTCCCACTCTTTCCAAAGGCTGTGAATCGACTCCATCGTCCTATACCTCCCCGTCCCGCCGCCGCCGTCCCTCTAATGGCGGCGTCTAGGCGTAGGCGCGCGACGCCTCTTCGTATGGCCCGCCGAGCGAGAACCGGAAGGTCGTTCCTTTTCCCAGCTCGCTCTCGACTTCGATCCACCCGCCGTGCCGCTCCAAAATGCGTCGGACGTTAGCGAGGCCGATGCCCGTGCCCGCGTACTTCTTGTCGGAGTGGAGGCGCGAGAAAGGCTTGAACAGGTGGTTCGCGTACTGCATATCGAACCCGATCCCCCGATCCCTCAGGACGTAGGCGTCGCCGTCCAGCGCCAGTTCGACGTCCGGGCGCTTGCCGGGCGCCACGTACTTGCAGGCGTTGTCCATCAGATTCCGAAGGACGAGGTGGATCAGTTGCGGGTCGCACTCGTCGAAGGTCTCGGGCGGCACGGTGACTCGGATCGTCGCCGAGGGATACTCCGCGCGGATCTCTTCGGCGACGGCCTCGGCCAGTCCGGCGATCGCCACGCGCTCGCGCCGGGGCTCCTTCGCCCCCAGCCGAGCGTACTCCAGCAGGTCGTCGACCAGCTCGGACATCTTGACCGACGCCCGCGCGAGCCGCTCCAGCATCGCCTTTCCGTCCGGGCTCAACCGCTCGCCCTCGTCCATCAGGACCATCCGCGCGTTGCCCACGATGCTGCGCAGGGGCGCGCGCAGGTCGTGCGAGACCATGAAGCTGAAGCCTTCCAACTCCTCGACCTTCTGGAGCAGGAGCGCCGTGCGCTCTGCGACCTTCGCCTCCAGGCCCGCCGTGAGCCGCTCGTTCTCGATGGCGGCGGCGATGATCTGGGCGAACTGCACCAGCGTCGGCCCGTCTTCCGTCCACTCGCCATCGCCGTGCGGGCCGATGAGCATCACGGCCCCCAAACGCTCGCCTTCCTTCGCAAGCAGCGGGGCGATCATGGGTGGGTCCGAGTCCCGGGTCACGAGGCCGTCCATCCCGAGGCTCCGAAACTTCTCCACAAGCACGTCGTCGCGAAGGTCGATGTGGAGCGTTCCGTATCCGTTCGCGGACTGTTCCATCCGCCGCTCGATGCTGGGCATCGCGGCGACCGTGACGAGGACGAATCTGCCGTCCTCCAGCGAACCCGCCCAGTTCACAAGCCCGCCTTCGTCGTTCCGCAGCCGGACCAACACCGCCCTTGCCCCGAAGACCTCCC
>CAXTOO010000295.1:2883-4312 GCA_964245875.1 uncultured Fimbriimonas sp.
CCCGAATCTCCGTGGTCGCAAGCCGGAGAATCGCTTCGAGGGACTTCGCGTGGGTGATGTGGTAGGCCGCTTGGGCCACGCGGCGCTGCCGCTCGACCCTGTCTTCCAAGACCTTCTGGCTATCGACGGAGTCTTGGACGTCGCTCGATACGCCGATCCACCTCAAGAGTTCGCCCGCCTCGTCCAGCAAGGGCGTTCCCCGCGTCTGGAACCATCGGTACACGCCGTCGTGCCGCCGGATGCGGTAGGAGACCTCGTAGAGATGGCGCTCCCGGATCGCCCTTTCCCAGACCTTCGCCGTGTTCTCGATGTCGTCCGGGTGAACCCCCTCCAGCCAACGGTGCCCGAGGCACTCGGCTTCGGTACGCCCGGTGTAGGTCAGCCATTGCGGACTGATGTACTCGCACCGCCCGTCGGGAAGGGAGTTCCACAGGAGCTGGGGCAGCCCTTCGACGAGCGTACGATACTGCGCTTCGCTGGCCGCCAGGTTCCTCTGCTCCGCGATTCTCGCGAGGACGTTCCACGTCCGCTCGGCGACCTCGCGGACGAACCGGACCTCTTCCTCGCTCCATACCCTAACCTCCCCGTGGCTGATCACGAAGATGGCGACCAGGCGGCCATTCTTCACCATCGGCACCGTGATAAACGCCCGCCTCGACTTTGGCCCGTAGCTCGACGCGTAATAGTCCCGCGTCAGCGGATCGGTCGCCGTATCGCTCACGACGTCGACCATGCCCGCCTTCTTTCGAGCGACCATCGGAGCCCCCAGGACTGAGAGCGGAAACTCGCCCGGCTCATCGTTCACGCCGTCCACGTAGCCTGGAAAGACGCGGATCACGTCACGCTCGGGTTCGACGGTGCCATACACGCATCGGTTGACGTTCAGGTAGATGCCCACCATTCGACACGTCACCTCGGCCACCGCCTCCGCGTCACCCAATTCGCGCGTGGCCGTGTCCAGCAGCGAGTGGAAGTTCCGGCCCCGTGCGGATGCGGCCAAGAGGCGCTCCGACTCTTCCAACCTCCCCGCGTCCGCTACGATCGGGAGGGATTCCCGGAAGGTCACGATGGCGCCCGTGATCGCTCCGTCTTCGTCGCGCAACGGATCGCTGTCAAGCAGGAGAGCGACCCGCGTTCCATCGAGACCGCAGAGGATCATCGGCAGACCCCGCACGCGCTCACCGCGCTCGATCGAGGAGACGCCGGGAATCTCGCCCGAAGGGAGCGGCGTGCCGTCAGGCCGGAGAAAGCCCATGTGCGCGGCCAGATCGACGTTGTCGTACGGCAGGTTCATCCGCTCAACGATCCGCCGCGCCTCGGCGTTGCGGTAGACGATGCGCCGAGTTTTCGCGTCGATGAGAGAGACGCCAATGGGCAGAGTCTCCAGCACGGCTTTCGAGCCGGAAAGTTCCAAAAGTCTATTCGCGTC
>CAXTOO010000296.1:0-1767 GCA_964245875.1 uncultured Fimbriimonas sp.
CCGCCCCGGCGACGAACTCCGCCTCGGGCGGCAACGAAGAGGACGTCAACGCCCGCTTCCGCCCCCGGCGGTAAGGCTCCGGAGATGGTTCCCCTTGCCGCTGCGGCGAGAAGCTCTCGATCATCGAGAGCCTCTGACGCGAGCGGGAGGGGGAACCGTGGGGGAGGGGGTGGTTCCGTCATGTGCTCGCTTCCTCCCTACCGCCCGTAGACTTGGATGCCCTATGCCGACGCTTGGCTCCTAGAATGGCGTTCGTTTTCCAGCCACCCGAACGCGGAGCGTGGAGCCGTCGGCAATCGTACCAGCGTATCATCCTGGCTATACTTGCAGCGCATACGACATCTTCTCGCTCTGCTTGCGATCTGCTCAGCAGCCTTTTGCCGTGCGCAAAAGGCGGTTTCACCTGTTACTGCGTTTACCACCGAGCAGATCGTTCAAAAAGCTCTGCCGTCAATCGTCTCAGTCGAAGCGGGCGACAAGTCCGGGTCTGGCTTCGTTGCGGACGGCATGGTGTTCACTTGCTACCACGTTTTGGACGGAGCGAAAGAGGCGATTATTACCTTTCACGACGGCACAAAGGCCAGGGTCGCCTCCGTGCTGATTGCTGACAAAGAAAGGGACATTGCTGCCCTTGCGGTGAGCGTTGATAGATACCCAGGCTTCAATCTTGGTGACTATGCAGCGGTCAAGGTTGGGAGCAAAGCTGTAGTAATCGGAAGTCCCTTAGGACTTTCTGAAACGGTCACGGAAGGGATCGTGTCGGCGAAACGAGGCTTAGAAAGCAAAGATGTGCTTCAACTCTCGGCTGGTATTTCGCCTGGCAGCAGCGGTAGTCCTGTCTTGAACGATCACTGTGAAGTCATCGGAATGGTCACCAGTACAATCGAAGGTGGACAGACCTTGAACCTAGCAATATCTGGCAAGGATCTTAAACAAACCTGGGGCGTGTCGATGGATAAAGCATTTGCTTCCAACAAGCCTACGACCATTGTTGGCGAACTAGACACGCCGACAGCTGCGAAGCCAGGCCTGGCGTCCAGCGGTGCTGCTTGTTTAGAGGGCGTCAACTCTTTGGACGTCTTGGTAGAGGATGTGCAGGACGACCTCGGCGTGCCACGCGGATTGATCGAACTTTGGACAAGATCGGCGGTTCGCTCGGCGGGAATCAGAGTTATGGAACCCAAGGACCTAGTGCCTGCTAAGGCACTAGGAACGTCTAGAGGACTGATTGCTCTCAAGGAGATAGACGAATTTGCCCGATACCTATACATCAGCGTCAGTAGCGTGAAAGACCAGCGGGAAACCACTTTCTATCACATCACTGCCCGTATTAAGCGAGAGGCGATCGTATTCCCGGGGATTTGGATGACTGTATCCGTTTTGGATAAGGCACGCGGTGGCTACTTCGGTGCCGCAGTTTCAGCGGATGACGTGATCCGAAAGGCCATTGACACGATCGTGAAAGATATAACGGATAAGATCAAGACAGCAAATCCTTGAAATCATTCACGAGGAAACACTTAACGGCAAAGGGTGTAGCCTTTTGCGCATGGCGAACGAGCGCACCCTAAACGGAACCTTCGACGTAGACCTCACCCCAGCGACCGCGCCGGAGGCGGCGGTGGGGCGGCTGGAGTTGGCCAAGACGTTCCACGGCGGGCTGGAGGCGACGAGCGTGGGGACGATGCTGGCGATCCGAACCGTCGAAGGCTCGGCGGGCTACGTCGCGATGGAGCGGATGACGGGCACGCTCGACGGGAGATCGGG
>CAXTOO010000296.1:1777-4266 GCA_964245875.1 uncultured Fimbriimonas sp.
AGTGGGACGCCTGACCCTGGCGAAAACGTTCCATGGCGGGCTGGAGGCGACCAGCGTGGGAGAGATGCTGGCCTTCCGGACGGCGGTCGAAGGCTCGGCGGGCTACGTCGCGATAGAGCGGGTGAACGGCACGCTCGACGGTCGAGCGGGTTCGTTCGCGCTGCAACACAGCGGCACGATGGACCGGGGCACGCCCACGCTCTCGGTCACCGTCGTACCGGACTCGGGGACTGAAGCGCTGACGGGGCTGAGCGGGTCGATGACGATCGACGTGGGAGAAGAGCACCGGTACGGGTTCACGTACCGCTTGCCAGAGTAGCCGGTGCCGAGACCGTCCTGGTCTCGTGTCCTCCAATCTTGTCTCGCTGTCAAAGGCAAGCGACACCTGTAAGGCCCGAGACCCGATTGAGCGAGTCTCTAAGGGGCCGGACGCCGGTTCCGAACCTCGGCAAGCCGGTGGGTATCAAGAAGCGCGACGTGGCCGTCGGCGTGGAGCGTCGTGTACCGCTTCTCCTCGTCGTTCGTCCCCCCGTGCCAGCCTCCGTGCAGGTCCCAGGCGAGGGCGACCGCCGCCTCGCCGACCGTCGCCGTTCCGGCGGGGGTGGGCTCCGCGAGATCGGAGCGGTAGAGGTATGAGTCGCCATAAAGGGCGAACACCGAGGGCGCGGTGCCCGGAAGCTGGCAGTCGCTGCCCTCCTGCCAGTCTCCGTGGCGGTCGGGAATGCCGTGGTCGAGAGGGCAGCGCCAAACGTCCCTGGACCTTGTGTAGGAGGCGAGGAGATCGGGCAGGAAAGGCCAGTCGGGATGCTCTGGGTCGTCTGCCTTGCAACGGTCGTTCCTCTCGGCGGCGTCAAGGGCGGCGGGGTAGGCGTCGTCGTGGTCCGTCTGGTAGAGGCGGATCGCGACGCCGATTTGCCCGAGGTTGCTCGCGCAGGCAGGCTTGTACGCCGCCCGCCGCGCCTCGGCGAGCACGGGAAAGAGCATCGCGGCGAGCGTCGCGATCAGGGCCATGACCACGAGGGTCTCGAGCAGGGTGAAGCCGCGACCTCGCCCGATCATCCTTGGGCCTTGTAGTGTTGAAGAACGTCGTTCGCCGCCTTGGCGATGGATAGGCTTGGACTTTTCGCCAACTCTCGCACCTTGGAGATCGAAGCCCCGTCGCCCGCCTTGAACGCGAAGACCATCGCCAGAGGCGCGCTGACCGGGTGGTGCTCGGCGTCGTCGAGGCGCGCGAGCAGAAATGGGGAAAGGCGGGATGCCTGAGCCGCACTGAAGCGCTTGGCCCCTGTCAGCGCACCTAGCGCGTACATGGACGCGACGTCGCGCAACGAGTCGTTGCCGCCAGGGCTACGGTCGGGTGTTCGCAGGAGTTCGTCTAACTCCGCGTCCGTCACGGCGCGTCTCACGGTGACGCTCCGCGAGATCTCAAAGACTCGGCGTAGATCCCGGCTCCCGAGAACGCCTCGCTTCTCCGATCTCGCGATGAAGCCCTCAAGGGCCTGGGACCGAGAGGCTTGCACGACCCCCGGAGCGAGGAGCCTCTTCACGCCCAGACCCATGAGAACCAGGACGTTGAGCGCGAGCAACCACAGGATGGTCTTGTTCTTCAGCATGGTTTCTGGATCTTGGCGCAGATCGGCTGTGGGTGCCACTCGCAGGGGATCAGAGGGACAAGTTGATCCTGGCCATACAGACGGCGATGCAGGTGTCGAGGTCCGTCGGGAAGGTCCCGTCGTCGCTGTTGAACACGGCGCACTTCGTGGAGCAGCACTCCAGGTGGTCGCGACCGGCGTTTTCCTTCGAGAGGCAAGCGCCCGCGACCCAGCCGATGCCTCCGGCGAGGGCGGACGACGCAAAGCCGAGGGTGAGGGAGAGGATCGCGACGAGCGCGCGAGTCTTGGATGTGAGTTTCATGGGTTTTCCTTCCAAGGCGGGCAGAGGGCGTTGGCCCGAGGGACGAAGGAGGCAAGCTCAAGGTGAGACGCGGCACTCGGCGGTCTTCGTCGATGGAACCGACGCAGACTCGGGACCGACGGTGCCGACCACCTCGACCTCCATCGGGCGGCTCTCGTAGCCCTCGAAGGTGACCGACACGCCCTCGTGGAAGCCGTGGCGCCTGCCCGAGGCGTCGAGGTCGATCCGCAGGATCGCGGAGCCATGCGCGGGCACCGACTTCGGAGCGTCGGCGGCGGTGCAGCCGCAGGACGTCGTCACCGAGCCGATCCCGATCGCTCGATCCGAGCGGTTGACCAACCGGACGGTTCCTTTCGCATGACCTTCCGATGCGACGCGGCCGAGGTCGAGCGTCGAGGCGCTCAGGGCGATGGGCGGGGTAGCCCGTGCGTCGGCCAAGGCCGCGCCGCCGAAGAAGAGGACCACTCCAACGAGGATCGCGCCGGGCACGATCAAGGCGTCGAACGGTAGTCGGAAGGGGCGGCGGTGCTTTGGCTGGGCGTCCATCGTTCGTCCTCACAGGGAATACCGACCGC
>CAXTOO010000297.1:0-2793 GCA_964245875.1 uncultured Fimbriimonas sp.
AAGAGGAGAGCGGCCTCTCCGTGCGGCGGCGCCTGCCTTGAGGGCGGTCGTGCTCGACACCGGACCGCTCGGGCTCGCGTCCAACCCGAGGCTCTCCCCGGAGAGCCAGGCTTGCCTCTTCTGGGTGCGCGGGCTCGTCGCGCGGGGAGTGCGCGTGGCCGTGCCGGAGATCGCGGACTACGAGATCCGGCGCGAGCTGGTCCGCGCCGGGAAGTCCGCCGGGCTCCGGCGGCTCGACGCGACGAAGGCGGCGCTGGAGTACCTCCCGATCAACACGGACGCCATGCTGGAGGCGGCGAGGCTGTGGGCCGCCGCCCGCAACGCGGGGCTCCCGACCGCCCCGAAGGAGGCGCTCGACGGGGACGCGATCCTCGCGGCGTAGGCCCTGACGATCGGGCTCCCGGCGGGCGAGGTCGTGGTGGCGACCACCAACGTCGGGCGCCTCTCGCGCTTCGTGGACGCGCGGGAGTGGGCGGCGGTCCTCTAGCGGCGCGGGCCGGGCGGCCTTCCCGTCCGTGCCCGGAAGTGGCCAGAGTTGCGCGGCGCGCGCCCCGACCCTACCGTTGACCCGCGGCTCCCGCCGGGCCCGCGCGCCGAAGGCCGATCCGCCTCCCTTGGAAGCGGCCCGCGCGGGCCCGGACGGAGCCACACATGAGAACGCAAGCCGCATCCTTCGCCCTGGGGGCCGTCATCGCGACCGCCAGCGCCGTCGCCGAGATCCCCCTCCTCGCCATCCACGCCGCGCTCGACCGGCACGCCGCCGGGGACTGGGGCGAGTTGTGTGAGGAGGACCGACTCGCCAACGAGCGCGCTCTCAACGGGGGAGCCCCTCCTTTCCTCCTACGAGACTCCGGGCGGCGCGACGTTCTGGATCATCACGGAGCGCGACCGCTCTGCCACGACCGTCCTCCTGCCGGAGGACTACTGATCCAAGGCCAGCCGCTGAGGCTGGCCTTGTGCCACTACTGTCTCTGTTCCTGCGGAGTACGATCAGGAGATATCCGCTTCAAACAACCACCACCGCGACCTCATCCTAGCGCTAACTGCCGGTGGGCCAACTCTAGAGCTTGCTTCAGCGGTATAGAAGCGCCATGGGCTCGACCTGCCTTGTAATCGGCTCCCAGTGCTTGCCTGAGGTCGCGCTCAAGTTGATCGAAGTATTCCGTACGATCAGGTCCTGGGAGCGGGTTGCCGGTCTGGGTGCGAAGCGCGTCGGCGGCCCCAAGCAGTTCCGCCGCCTCAGACACGCGGCCTCTGGTCCGGCAAAAGGCCGCCACGCGCTCCAAGGTGAGAGTGATCCGGCTGAGATCCTTGAGCTTGTCGAAGAGTTCCAACGCATCGTCGTACTCGCACCAGGCATCAGCTAGCCTGCCCTGGTCGGTAAGGACGTTGCCTAGCGCGAGGTGCGCGGTGGCGGTGCCTCGCACGTCCTGCGTGCTCCGGTAGTGGTCCAAACCCTCCTTGAGTTGCCTCGCCGCGTCTTCCGAACGTCCTTCATAGCGATCAAGATTCGCAGTCTGGTATTTGGACTCGGCAATCTGCCACTCATCCCCGCTCCGCTCGCTCTCGGCCAAGGCGCGGACCAGCAGCTCGCGCGCTTCTGGCATCTTCTTCCTGTGCCAAGCGAGCACGCTCATGTGACGTAGCACGGTGGCGACCCCAGACGGGTTCTCCTCTCCGTACGCTTTCAGGCTCTTCTCGTAAAGCTCTTCCGCCTTGTCGAACTCCCCGCGGTGGCGGGCGAGTTGCCCCGCCGCCGCCGCGGCATCGGGCCAGATCGGTAGGGTTGGCTTCACCGCCGCCATGAGCGCGTCCAGATGCTCAAGACCAGCCTCCGAAACCCCCTTGACCCACCAGAACTCCCACAACTTCGTCGCGACGGAGAGCCCGTACTCGGGTTCGTAGGCGACGGCCCACCTCAGCGCCTCATTGAGGTTCTCCAGGTCCTCCTGCAACTCGTCAACGAGGGTCTGGTCGCCCTTCTTGACGAACGGTGCCGCCGCCTCGGCCTGCTCAAGATAGTGCGTCGCCTGCTCTCTTTCCATCTTGCTGATTTCGCTTGGCTCTAGGAAGATTCCTATGCTCAGCGTGTTTTTCAGCATACGCTTCGCGAAAGCGCGAGAGAACTTATCGAACTTATATCGGAGCGTCTTCGAGCCCTCGTAGTTGCGAAGGAGCGAAAAGCGGTGCAACTCGTGAAGTCCTTTCTGCACCGCCTCAACGCCCAAGCCGGTCGTGCGAACAACCGCGTCCAGGGAGAAGGAGCCGCCGAAGATCGAGAGCTTCGCCATTAGCTCCTTTTCTTTGACCTCTAGGTTGCGGAAGGCGAACATGAAGGACGTGTCGAGCGAACGGTGATGCTGCGCGCCTTGCCATTCGACGTGCTCGGGTAACCCAGCTAAGTCGGCGTCTCCCAGCCGCCGTGCGACCTCTCTAAGTCCGATCTCCTTGACCCAGGCGGCGGCGATCTCGATCGCGAGCGGATTGCCCTCTGCCGCCTCCAGAACGAGACGGATTGATTCGCGCTCCCTGTCGGTCGGCTCCCATTCCTGCTTGCCGTAGCTCTTGCGAGCGTAAACCTCGAACAGAGCCCGGGCCTCCTCGGGTTCAAGGCCATCTTGGAGGTCGATCGTCTCTTCCATAGGCTCGACGCCGAGTCTTGACCGCCCGGTCACGAGGAGGGATGTGGACCGAGGCGACTTGAGAAGCTTATCGATGAAGTCGAATGCCGAGTCCTGAGCGTGCTCTCCTCCGGGATGGTGCTTCAACTTGGAGCCGTCATAGCCATCGAGC
>CAXTOO010000297.1:2803-4253 GCA_964245875.1 uncultured Fimbriimonas sp.
TTGCCTTAAGCAGATCTCTCGGCCGGGAGCTCGCCCCCTTCAACCCCATAGAGGACCCGATCGCAGCGGACAGCCGCTCGGCCGTGTAGAAATCGTCGGTGTTCTTCGCGTGGATCAGATCGACGAAGAACACCATGTCGTCGAATTTCGTCGCCAACGCCTCCGCACTCCGGATCAAGAGGTGAGTCTTTCCCAGGCCGCTTCCACCGACGAGCGTGACGAGAAAACCGTCACCTCCCCTCCTGTCCAGTTTGCAGGCGCGGAGGATCTCTCCCTCTCTGGCCCGCCTAGGCACGTGGTGCTCCTCCTGGTAACGGTACTCGCGAGGCAGTCGCGTCTCGGGGGGATTGATGCCGGCAGAGCTAGATTCGGAAACCTCCTCCTCTTCATAGGCCCTACCGTCGGGCGTCAGTTTCAGGTGACGTCGAGTCCAGTCTACGATCTTGTCTAGCTGAGTCGTGCCGATAAGCTCTCTTGAAAGGGCAAGCTCAAACTCGTCGTAACCCAAGCCCGAGCGTTTTTTGTCCGGATTTCTAGCACGGTTGTAGTCACGACAGTTCTTGTGGAGAAGCGACAGTAGCTGCTTCGGAGACTTGCTCGGGAACGTCGCAGAGCCAACGTCAATTATCGCCGCTCTCCATGTCTCCGACAACCGCCCCTTAGCCACAGCCAATTGACGTACCCGATACAGGATGGATAGTTATGCGACAGATCAGCTACAAGGTCGAAAGCGCATCTGTATATCGCAAAAACACGGGAGGAGACGGACGGAACGACTCGGTGTCTGTTTCGCCCGGCCTTATTCATGGAGCATGACGATCCCGCCCCCAAATCCATTCTCGACCTCAGCGACCTTTTGAGCCCTTGGCGCACCGATGCCAAGTCTGCGGAGATCGCCTGGTCCATTTCCGCGCTCGAAGCGGACTGGCCCACCGTCCTCGCGCTCGGCGCGGAGGTGAAGGCTTACGGCCTCGCCCATTGCGCGACCGCGATCCGCGCCGCGCGGGCCATCCACCGCTATCGTCGCCATCTCGGCGAGGGATGCTCACCGGACGCGCCCTGCGCCGCCTGTCTCGTCGGCCCCGCCCGGACGATCCTGCCGTTCGTCGCGGAGCGGGCGCCGATCCTGATGGCCCTGCCCTCCTTCCCCTGCAAGAGCCCGAATAGGGCGCGGGCGATGGGCGAGGAGGCCGACTTCGCGGAGGAGCTATCGCTCATGCACCTCCAGGGTCTCCTCACTGCGGTTGAGGCGGCGTACGCCCCAGGCGCGGTCCTGACGATCTGCTCGGACGGCCGCGTCTTCGCGCCGCTCTTCGAGCGGTTCTGGACGACCTTCGCTCCCGAAGCCATCGCCCGCTACCGCAAGAGCCTGGAGGCGCTCATTGGGGAGCTTGGCCTAGACCGAACCATCCGTGTCTTCGGGCTGGAGGATGCCTTCGGCGGAGCAGAG
>CAXTOO010000298.1:0-4242 GCA_964245875.1 uncultured Fimbriimonas sp.
TGAGCATCACCAACACCGGCATGATCGACCGCGGCCTGACGGTGAACATGGCGCACGAGAACTCCGTGGACCGCGACGGCGGGATTTTGGACTATTGCCGGCTCGAGAAGATCACCATCCAGGCGTGGTCGCCGTTCCAGTACGGCTTCTTCGAGGGCGTGTTCGTCGACAGCCCGAAGTTCCCCGAGCTCAACGCCGTCCTGACGCGGCTCTGCGCGGAGTACGGCGTGACGAAGACGGGCATGGCGATCGCGTGGATCCAGCGCCACCCGGCGAAGATCCAGTCGGTGCTGGGCACGACGAACGTCGGTCGGGTGCGCGAGGTGGCGAAGGCGTGCGAGATCGAGCTCTCGCGGCCGCACTGGTACGAGATCTACCGCGCGGCGGGCAACATCCTGCCCTAACCGAGTTCCCGAAGCGCGTTCCGTCGCTCGGCCTTGGCCATCTCGGTCTTGAGCCGGGCGACGACCTCGCGGGCGAGGTTTTCCTGGCGGTCGCCGTGGGGCGGCTTCTCGGTAAGGGTGATCAAAGTCTCGTCTGCGATCCGGCAGACGAGATTGGCGCGGAAGTAGACGTCGGCATAGCCGTTGCACATGACATTGCCTTCAACCCGCACGTCCGGATCGGTCTCGACGATCAAAGCATCCTCCTTGAGCAACGCCTCCTTGAGAAGCGTCGCGAGGACGGGATTGGGGTGATCCTGCTCAATCGAGAGGGCAAAGCGGAGTCCGTGGAGAGGGCTTGGGTTCGGAAGAACCCCCACCCTACCCTCCCCCAGAGGGGAGGACGTCCTTCGTTCGAGGGTTTGTAGGCGATCGCCCAACCGTCGGACATGCATCGCCAACCAAGCGGAGGCCGCGAGGCTGAGAAAGGCAAGGAGGGTGATGAGTACGAGCATTGAGGCGACCGCGCTTAGACGAATTGTGAAGCTCCGCGGCCCGAGGGCCTTGGCTCCACCCCAACCCCTCCTCATTTTCCTCGCCTTCAGAACGTGCCGACTTCCGTGATGCTGCCGCCGCGGAAAAACGAGGAGGGGCTTCGGATCACTCTGCCGTCTTCGCCTCCTCCTTCATCCCCTTCATGATCTTGTCGAGGTACGCCTTCGCCTCGGGGCCCATCTCGCTCTCCGCCGAGTCCTCCTTCACGTCCGACAGGCCGAGCTTGTCGGTGAGGAGCAGGGTGAGCATCTGGGTGAGCGGACTCTCGTTGCCGCCGCCCGCGCCGCCCATCGTCACGATGCTGTGCGGCACGAGCGGGTGCTTGGTGTCGCGCAGGGCGTCGGCGATCTGGCCGATCATGCGCTGCTTCACCATGATCTCCGACGAGCCGTACGCCTTGCGGACCTCGCGGATGCCCAAGGCCTCCGCGATCTGGACCCGCGCCTTGCTCTCCGCCTCCGCGTTCGCGAGGAGCACCGTGCGCTCCGAGTCGGCCTTCGCCCTAAGGACGACCTGGTGCGCGTCGGCCTCCGCCTTGAGGACGGTCTGCCGGGCGCCCGCCTCGGCGATGGTGATGTCGCGCCGGGCGTCCTTCTCCGCGCGCTGGGCGGCAGCGTCGGCCTGGTTCACCTCGATCTCGATCTGCACCTTGGAATTGGTGAGATCGGTCTGGCGAAGGGCGACGGCTTTCGATTGGTTCAGCGTCCGCAGGCCCGCCTGCGCCTCCTCCTGCTTCTTGTAGGTCTCGCTCTGCTCCACCGCGACCTGCCGCTCGCGCAGCTGGGCGAGGATCGTCTCGATCTGCGAGTCGCCGGGGCGCGAGTGGGGCGTACCGATGAGCACCTCCTGAAGGCCGAGGTCGTAGTCCGCGAAACGAGCCCTCATGTCCACCGTCGCCATCTGCTGGATTTCGCTGCGCTGCTGGATCAGCTCGATGAGCGTGCGCTGCTGGCCCTGGTTCTTGAAGTAGCTGGAGACCAGCGGGTCGAGGCTCTGCTCGATGAGGTTCTTCACCGAGCCGAACCGCTGGATGACGTGCGGCGCCTTGCGGTAGTCGATGTTCACCACCACGCTCAGCGGAAGGTCGGGCTCGAAGGCGTCCTTCGTAATGAGGCCGATCTCGCGCAGGGATGCGTCGAGCTTGTGCGCACCCGTGTCGGTGGCGATCCACTTGAGAATGATGTTGATCGTCGGCACCACGATCACCTCGCCCGCGTAGGGGTTGAAGGCGTACTTGCCCGGCAGGAGCGCCTCGTCCCAGATGCCGCGCCCGCCCTTCTTGCAAAGCTCGCCGTGGCGGAACGCCTCGCCCGACACGTCCTCGCCGCGCTCGCCGTAGTAGCTCACGACAACACCCACCTCGCCCACGTGGACCTGCGTCTTCGGCTTCAACTCGACGCTGGCGAAGAGGCGGTTGATCCAGTACGTGCCCTCCGAGAGCACCTGGTACTGCCGACCGCGGAAGCCGCCCGCGCTGAGGAACGCCTGCGGGTCCTGGAAGTTGTTGTGGTAGTTCTCGTCGGTACGACTGTCGCCCACCGTCGGCGCGATGATGTCGCCCTGCCGCAGCGAGGGGCCGTCCTGCACCGTCACGATGCCGATCTGGTCCTGCGAGCCGTCGATGAGCACCGGCGCGAAGCCGTCCTGCTTCGCGATCACGTCGGCGATGTGCAGGATCGCCGCGTTCTCGTCCTTGCCGCCCACCGGGTGGTAATACACGTCCTTCGGCCCGCAGATCACGACGAACTGCGCGAGGTTGATCGCGTAGGTTCCCTCGCGCAGGATGGCGCGCTGCGGCCCCTGCTGCCCGCCCGCCTTGAGCCAGGCGCGAACGTCGGTGAAGTCGCCGTTCGCGACCACGCGCCCGAGGGTCTGGCCCGATTCGACGACGTCCTTCTCGCCCTCGGAATACCGTCCGAGCGGCTGGCCGTCGCGGGCGAACACGTAGCCGATCTGGCCACGGTGGATCGTGACGAGCGGCACGCGATGGACGCGGAACTGGAGGCCGCGCCGCCAGTGCAGGCCGCCACGCAGCACCTCGGGCTGGAAGCCCGCCTCGTTGTTCAGGGCGATGATGTGGTTGCTGACGTGGCCGCCCCACGTCTTCTCGACGATCCCGACCTCGGTGTTGCCGATGAAGCGGGGACCGAACAGGAACTTGACGACGAGCGGAACGGCGATGAGGATCGCGATGAGCACGATCGCTAGGGTGGGGAGCATTTTCTTTCCGCCGAACGAGAGCCTTCGCTCCCTTCGGTTTGTCATGATTGTACGGCCAGTAGGAGGTGGGTTCTGGGGCGTTAGTCCCTGGCTTGTCTCAGGTGCGAGTAGATGCCCTCGGGTGGCATGGTTAGAAGCCCGACGGCAGAAAGACGAGTAACTTTCCCACTGCCGAGCCGTCCTTCCCTACACATGCCGCTCGTCCTTTTCGCCACCCTTGCTCTCCAGTCGCCTGCGCTCCGTATGGAGGACAAGGGTATGGCCCTGGTTCGTCGCGTAAGGCGGATCGTGATTGATCCGCCTTACGACAGCGAGGCCCTCCCCGTGGCGCATTGGATAAACGGCACGACGCTCGGCACGGAGGGAGACGATCTCGTCTACCGGACGAAGGGCAAGGCGCGCACCGTCGGCCTCAAGGCCGTGCTCGACGCATGGCTTATGGAGGACGCTCTTTGGGGTGGGCACAAGGCGGCGAATGCACTTCGATACCAGCACCTCAACGGCTACGAGCTCGGACTGACGGTGCGCGACCTGCTGCCCCAACCGGACGGGACGGCCCTCGGCGTCGCGAGCGTCCAACTCCTGCAACGACCGAGCACGCTCGGCTATCCGCAGGTTCTCTTCCGCTTTCGTCCGGGGTCGGAAGGTCTGGAACCCTTGCGGACTTTGTCTACCGAAGGCATGCCGTTTGTAGGGCTGCCGCCGCACCGCCTCTTCCGCTTGGAAAGACGTCAGATCCTCCAAGACCGTGACATCTCCGAATTGCTCCCAAGCGGCGCCTCGGGCAAGATCGTCCAAGCGCTCCCGCCCTCTACTGTCTCGCTAGGCGCCTCAGACGGTCGGTGGTTACTGCTCCGCACGGAGGGGAGGCCTGGCCATAGCGCTGGGCTCAGAGTGTACGACGCACCTACCGGGAGACTCACCGACGTCTTTCCCGAAGCAGATTTCTGAGGTGTCGATCCCCTACGACCCTACGCGCGGTTCTGGACCATCGCGCGAGCCTCGTCCTGCGTCACGCCCTGGCTCACGGCGCCGGTCGACCTCGTGGCGACCACCCGGGGAGATCGCGCACGAAGCTCGTCTT
>CAXTOO010000299.1:0-4239 GCA_964245875.1 uncultured Fimbriimonas sp.
CGAGGATGCGATAGACGCTGACCACGTCGATCTTGCCGCTGCCGTTGATGATCTTCTCGTGGATCGCGTAGGCGCTGAGGGCCTTGGTGGTGTCGGCGAGGGCGCGGATGACCTGCACTCGAGGCATCGTGATGCGATACCCCGCGGTTCGCAACTCCTTGAGGGAATGCTCTTCATAAGCCTTGGCCTCGGTCATCTCGGTCGTGGGCTTGACGGCCTGTGTACGGGAGCTTCTCTGTCTCATGGTGTGTTTCTGACGGTCTTGGCGCAAACCCAGGTTTCGTGTATTTCCGAGGATTTTAGATTTGCGACTCTACCGTCAAGTACGCCGCAAGAAGAAAAACATCCGATCTACCGAAAAGTGCCGCGACATAACAGCGATAGCTTTTTGTGCGGTGGTGCGTCGGCACGTCTGTACCTTACGTGCGAGAGAGGCGTTTTGCACGTTGATAAAGGCCAAAAGGGCGCAAAAAGCCGGAAACGGGGCACGAAGCGCAGGAAAGCCCGCCGAACCGACCGTCACGCGCGAGTCATGTGATATATTCCCTCAGAACGGACCGGAGGCTGCGGCCCCCCTCCGAGGAGCAACCAAGTTGGAATTCTACAACCTTAAAACCCGATCGCGCGTGGAAATCGCCGAGTCCGACATCACCAAGATCAAGATGGTCCGCGCGACGAAGACCGGCGAGCAGACCCGCTACGCCGTGAAGGCGACCCACGAGGGCACGCCGCTCACCAAGTTCGTCAGCCAGGAGACCTACGACGGCCTCAAGAACGTGAAGGAGGGCACCGAGACCCCGAAGGCGGAGAAGCCCGCCGCCGAGAAGAAGCCCGCCGCCAAGCCCGCCGCGGCGAAGAAGGCCCCGGCGCCCGCCAAGAAGGCCGCTCCCAAGAAGAAGTAGGCCGTGCGCCGCGAACGGCGGTTCGAGGGGTGAACCTTCGTCGCGAGCCGCCGTTAACCCTCTCATGGCCTTTTCCAGCGATCGCGAGCGCGGCGCCCATCTCCTCCGCCGCTTCGGCCTCGGGGCGAGCGAGGCCGAGCTGGACTTCTACCTCGCGAAGGGGCTGGACAGGGCGGTCGACCTTCTCCTCGACCCCACGCCCGATCCCAACTCCATCGTCGATCCCGAGACGCTTCGGAACGACAAGGGACGCATCCCCCTCTCCCAGGCGGTGAACGCTTGGACCCTGCGGCTCCTCGCCACGCGCCGCCCGCTCGAGGAGCGGATGACCGTGTTCTGGCACAACCACTTCGCGACGAGCGCGAGCAAGGTGCAGTCGCCCATGCTCATGCTCGGTCAGAACGACACCCTGCGCGCCTGCGCGCTCAAGCCCTTTCCCGAGATGCTCGACGCGGTGAGCAAGGATCCGGCGATGCTTTTCTGGCTGGACAACCAGCAGAACGTGAAGGGCAAGCCCAACGAGAACTTCGCCCGCGAGGTGATGGAGCTGTTCACCCTCGGACTCGGCCACTACTCCGAGACGGACGTGCAGGAGGCGGCCCGGGCCTTCACAGGCTGGGCCCTGCGGCGAGGCGGTAAGCAGGGCGACGGGCAGTTCCTCTACCGTCCGGCACAGCACGACGCGGGGATGAAGACGTTTCTCGGCCAGACCGGCCCCTTCAACGGCGACGACGTCCTGAAGATCCTCTGCGACCAGCCCCGCACGGCGGAGTTCCTGGCGGCCAAGCTCTGGGACTGGTTCGTGTGGCCGAATCCCGACGCGGCGACGATCGCGCCGTTCGCCGCGCTCTACCGTGCGAGCGGCCTCGACACGAAGGCGCTGCTGCGGGCCGTCATGCGCTCGAAGGAGTTCTACTCCGACCGCGCCGAGCGGGCGATCGTGAAGAGTCCGCTCGATGTGGTGATCGTCACCATGCGCCAGCTCGGGATGGGCGAGCAGGCCCGCACCTACCTGGAGAACGGCGCGACGCAGAAGCAGGCGCTCGGGCCCGCCTACACCGCCCAGCTCGCGATGAAGGCGATGGGCGAGTGGCTCATGTATCCGCCGGACGTCTCCGGCTGGAAGAACGGCAAGAGCTGGATCACGTCGGCCACGATGACGGAGCGGATCGAGTGGGGCAACCGCCTGTTCGGCCAAGGCAGGGCGGCCGGTCGCGCGAGCCTGCGGTATTCCGCGTACGGGCTGCTCGCCGACGCCGCCACGCCCGAGGCGGTCGTTCAGAAGCTGTGCAGCGTGTTCGACGTGCGGCTCCGGCCCGAGCGGCGCGCGCTGCTGCTCCAGGCGGCCCAGAAGGCGAGCGGCGGGGCGGTGACGCCGGCGAACGCGGCCTCGGCGGCGGCGGCGGTGTCGCACCTGCTGTTCTCGACGCCCGAGTTCCAGTTCTGCTAGCCCTTAGCCCGAGTGGTGTAGGCTAGGGCCGATGAACGTCCGTCCCCTTGCGCTCGCCTTGTTCTCGGTCTCTTCCGCCGCCGCTTCCGCCGGTTCGTACTACCTCGCGCTGGGCGACTCGGTCGCGTTCGGCTACGAGAACACCCAGTCGCCGTTCGTGCAGTCGAACGGCGACCGGGGCTACGTGGCCCCGATCGCCGACGCCCTGGGCACGATCACGGGCACGAGGCCAACGGTGGTCAACCTCGCCATCGTCAGCGAAACCTCGACCTCATTCGCGGATACCTCAAACCTCGGCTCGCTCCTCAACTCCAACTATCCCTTGAGCGGTCGGTCGAGCCAGGAGGCGTTCGCCGGATCGAAGATCGCGTCGCTCGGTTCCCAGATCGGCACCGTCTCGTTCGCGATCGGGGCGAACGACTATCTCGGCCTGAACGGGGCCCAGCAGAGCGATCCGACGGCGCTCGCCCAAGCGTTCGCGAACATCCAAGCACGGTACACGAGCGTGCTGACCGCCGTACGGAGCGAGCTTCCCGGCGCGACGCTCCTGCTGCCGGGATACTACAATCCGTACGCGTTGGGAACCGCCCAGCACGACCGGGCCGCTCTTGCGCTCTCCAATCTCAACACGATCGTCCAGGGGTATGCGGCGCAGTTCAACGGTCGCTACGTCGATTTCTACACGCCCATCGAGGGTAATCAGGCGACGTTGATCGGAATGGGCGACATCCATCCGAACGACGCCGGCTATGCGGCACTCGGTCGGGTCGCCGTTCAGGCCGTGCCGGAGCCTTCGGCGGTGGTCGGGCTGGGGCTTGGGGCGATGGCGGTTCTTCGGCGAAAGCGGAGATCGCGCGAGCAAGCTCGCGGGTGAAAGCGGGAGCAAGCTCCCGCTTTCCCAAAGTAATCTCTCGCGATGACCGTCGATGACCAGCTTTCCCTCCTCCGCCGCGCGACGACGGAGATCATCAGCGAGGCCGAGCTTCGGCGAAAGCTGGAGAGCGGTCGTCGGCTGAGGGTGAAGCTGGGCGTCGACCCCACGGCGAAGGACGTGACGCTGGGCTGGGCGGTGGTGCTGCGCAAGCTGCGCGACTTCCAGCGCTGCGGCCATCAGGCGGTGCTCGTGGTGGGCGACTTCACGGCGCAGATCGGCGACCCGAGCGGCAAGAGCAAGACGCGCAAGCAGCTCACGCGGGAGGAGGTCCAGGCGAACGTGGACGCGGTGCTCACGCAGTTCGGCAAGATCCTCGACCTCTCGACGCTGGAGATCCGCCACAACTCGGAGTGGCTCGGGACGATGTCTTTCGCGGACGTGATCCGCATGACGGCGAAGACGACGTTGGCGCGGATCATGGAGCGGGACGACTTCACCAAGCGTTGGGACGCGCACCAGCCGATCTCGATGCACGAGCTGATGTATCCCTTGTGCCAGGCGACGGACTCGGTGGCGCTGAAGGCGGACGTGGAGCTCGGGGGCAACGACCAGAAGTTCAACAACCTCATGGGGCGCCAGCTTCAGGAGGCGGAGGGGCAGGAGCCGCAGTGCGTGGTGCTCTCGCCGCTGCTCGTGGGGACGGACGGCAAGGAGAAGATGTCGCAGAGCCTGGGCAACTACGTGTCGATCCAGGACGCGCCGAACGACGTGTTCGGGAAGACGATGTCGATCCCGGACGAGCTGATTCGGAACTGGTTCGAGCTTTGCACGGACGTTCCTCTCGACGAGGTCGCGGGTCTTTTAGGGGAAGGGAAGAACCCGCGCGACGCGAAGGTTCGGCTCGGGCGGGAGATCGTGGCCCTGTACCACGGCGCGGACGCGGCAGCTCAGGCCGAGAGCGGCTTCGACGCCGTGTTCCGCCGGCCTCTCGCGACCCTGCGCCTGCTGCACTA
>CAXTOO010000300.1:0-4182 GCA_964245875.1 uncultured Fimbriimonas sp.
CGCGTGTCGAGGCCGTTGTAGGTGAAGCTGTTGCTCACTCCTGGTCCGGAGATCGAGGCCACCCGGCCCTCGTAGTCGTAGGCCAGCGTCGTCGTGCCCGCCGAGGACATGACCCCCGTCGTGCGCCCCGCCGCGTCGTACGCGTACGACTTGACGGTTGTCGCGCCCTGGGTGACCGACGTCAGCTTGTCGCCGTCGTCCACCGCGTACGCGTCGGTCACCCCGTTGAGCGTCTTGGACGCGCGGTTGCCGTTCGCATCGTACGAGTACGCCGCGCTGTAGCCCGTGCGCGACTCGCCCGTGAGCTGGTCCGCGCTGTCGTAGCCGTAGCTCGTCGTGGTGCCGTCGACGTTCTTCGAGGAGAGATTGCCCCCGTCGTCGTACACGTACGACTCGGAGGAGATCGTGCTTCCCGTGGCCGACGCCTTGTGCGTGACCGAGGTCTGGCGGCTCCGCGCGTCGTAGCCCATCACGCTCACTTGGCCGTTCGCAAGGGTGGTCGTCGAGAGCCGACCCGCGCCGTCGTAGGCGTACGCCGTGGTCTCGGACGACTCGTTCGTGACCGTCAGCGGACGCCCGGCGGCGTCGTACGTCCAAGCCCGAGCGATCCCCGTGCCCGTCAGCGAGGTTCTCCGCCCCGCGTCGTCGTAGCCGCTCGTCTGCGCCCCCTGCGGCGCGGAGAACGTCGTCTCCCGGTCGGCGGCGTCGTAGGCCCACGTCGTCATGCCCGTCGCGTCGGCCATCGACGTGCGCCGGTCGGCGTTGTCGTAGCCGAAGCTCGTGTCCGTCCCCGTCGGGTAGTCGACGAGCGTCTGCCTTCCCGCGTTGTCGAACGCGTACAGGATCGTCTGCGAGAGCGGGTTCACGTACGCCGTCGCGTTCCCCGCGCCGTCGTAGCTCCACGTCTCCACCGCGCCATCGGGCATCGTGAGCGAACTCACGTCGCCCCGGTTCGTGAACGCGTAGGCGCGCACCTTGCCCCGCCCGTTGGTCACCGTCGTGCGCCGGTCGGCGTTGTCGTAGCCGTACGTCTCCACGTCGCCGCGCGGGGAGTACCGATCCTCCGCGAAAAAAGATGGGAAAGCCGCCAAAGCCAATGCCCCGCGCCGGAGCGCACGGGCACGGCGGGATGGTAGGCGAAACGGCACGGGGGTTCGGGGGCACGAGCATCCCCCTCGACCACGTGCCACCCGCCGCCGTCATTCTTGGTAGGCACGATAAGGACTTAGGCCTGGATGAGGCAAGGCATCCCTGGCCTCCAAAGCTCGTTCTGCTTCATCTGGCTTTCCCAAACGCCGAAGTGCCAGGGCACGGGCCGAAAGAAGCCGAACCCTTTCATCCACGGTCGTGTCCCTTGCGGCGAGTCTCTTAGCAACGGAGAACAACAACGCTTCTACACGCTCATGTCCGTGAGCGTCTCGAGCCAGCGCAAGTAGCTCCTTCCATCCCGCAGGATCGGTGCCGGTCACCGGGACCATACGGTGCAGAAGGACGGTTTCATCGTGCTTGCGCTTGTTTCCGATCTTGCTTAGCAACGTAGCCATCGAGCCCAACAGGATAAGGGCATCGCTTGCGGACAGGTCCTTGACGTCGAGCAAGGCTTCCAGGCGATCGATCAGAGCCTCGATCTGCCTGGGTTCGCCACTGTCGCGCACCTGCCGAACCTCTTCAATCATCGGCAGCCATCTCATGTGTCTCGCTCCTTCTTTATTGCCCAGGTGGCGGAGGCCAAGCGCCGCCGGTGTCGTGGCAGTCCTTTATGCAGCTCTCGATACACGCAAACCATTCGTCACCCTCTTTACCGTAACAGTGAAGAGTGCAACCATCCTCGCATTGCTTGTCTAAGTCATCATCTTCGTCAGGTGTGCGCAAAGGCGGTAACGGGAGGTGATCGGGGGTCGGCACCACGGGACCAGGCTGGGGCGAGGGCCGAGGACCGGGTTGTGGAGCCGGCGCCGGTCCAGGATTGGGTGACGGCGCGGGTGGGGCTGGGTGCGAATCCTTCCATGCTTCGTAGCCCTCGTAAGCAACAACCGCCACGCAGATGACAGCAACGACTACGAGAACCGGAAGGATAGGAGGGAAAGGGAAAGGGATGGCGAACTTGCCTGTAGGATCGAGGCTTCTCAACGGGTTAGCGTCGCAGTAAGCGTACCAATTCCGCCCGTGCTGCGCAGGGTCACGCGTGAGAAACCGCCCGGTGCTGGCGTCGTAGTACCGGTGCCCCAGGAGCTTCAGGCCACTGTCCGAGTCCTCCTGGTAGCCGCTGCTCCCCGCGAAGCCGAACGGCCCCTGCGGCGTGCCCGTGGAGGCGACGAGCATCCCAAAGGCGTCGTACGTCCGCGTGGCGGTCGTGCCCGCGCTGGTGTTCGTCTGCTTGACCGCCGAACCCAGCCGGTCGGAGAGGTCGAACGTCGTGCTTCCCGAACGGCGTTGCGACACGCCCAGCGTGTACACCGCCGCCCCGTCGGACAGCACGGATGACGTGGCCTCCGCGCCGTCGCGGCGGAACGTCTTCGCTCCGCTCGCCTCGACCTTGCCCACGCGGGTGTCGAGCCCGTTGTAGGTGAAGCTGTTCGACACACCTGGACCGGAAATGGAGGTAACTCGCCCCTCGTAGTCGTAATTGAGAGTCGTCCTCCCGACCGGTGACGCCACCGTCTTGGTGCGCCCTGCCGCATCATAGGTGTACGACTTGACTGCGGTCGCCCCCTGCGTGACCGACGTCAGCTTGTCGCCGTCATCCACGCTGTAGGCCTGGGTCGTGCCGTTGAGAGTCTTGCTCAACCGGTTGCCGTTCGCGTCGCACGTGCGCCGCACTTAAGGGCACTGGGCTTCGGGAGAAGGGGCATGGTCGTGCCCCTTCTCCCGAAGCCAACACCTCCGGCCTTCCCGCCGTCCTGTTACCCAGCATGCACGTGATTCGCCTCTACGCTCCTCCAACGGAAATAACGTTTACCCAGTCCAAAACAATGAGCGTTGGAATAGAAAGCGCCAGTAAGGCAAATCCTATCAATAGCCCGCTCCAGTCAAACTGACGTCTGTCATAGCCAATCAATGTTCTTAAGATCTCAAAAACGACGTATAGGCCAACGATCATAAGCACAAGCAAAGAAGGAAGAATGAACAAGCTGAAGGGAAACAAAAACGGAGACACCCCTAGGTAACTAAAGGAGGTAAGAGCAATGACTCCCCAAGATATCGAAGTAGTTTGTGATCGCTTATGTGCATCCTTCTTTGGAAACGATACCAGGAGCATTGACGAGATAAGGATTGCTGCTTGGATGAGAAACAGGGTCCGATGTCCGTGGGAAGATGCGCTTAGTGCATCCGATGGTTCAAGCGCAGCTCTCCAAGGAGACAGCTCTCTTAGCATCGTTCCGAACAGAAATGGGAGACTATAGTTGCTCCTCTTGCCGATAACCAAGTAAGGCAGAAGCGCCAAGGACCAAAGAATGGCGTGAGCAACGAGTAGCGTCACAAAAGTCCTTTGTTTCTTAACGAAGATCATGATCATGTTTGCACTTCAAGACACGTCGGCCGCCGTGGAAGCAATCCACGGCGACCGATGGACCTACTTCATGTGAGAGCCAGGCTGGTGCTTGGCTGCTTCAATGTCCTTGTTCCAGTCACCCGTTCCTCCGAAGATTGGTGAGTATCCACCTGTCGTGGGACCGAAACGGTGAGGCGGAAAGGCAGGAAGCCGTGTTGGGAACGATATGATAGGATTGCCGGGGTCAAGGGTCGGCAAGTCGATGCTTTCGCTCGTCGGGCTTATGGCGATTGGATGTCCGCTGCTTGTTATATCGTACACGGAATCGACGCGAGTCGGGTCTTGAGGTCCGTTAGTTCCCGGAAGGAAATACCGTTCTTGGGTACCGTCGGGATGCTGGACTATAACGATATCCACGTCCATATTAGGTGGCGACTTTCCACCTGGCTTGACCGGAACGATAATTTGTGGCTTTCCGGGGCCAGGCTCACCCACAACCCACACCTTCCCGTCAAAATCCTTCGAAACTTCGACGTGGGCCGGGTCGTGCCAGCTAAGTCCTGTCTTATCAACCCGTCGCAAAGGGTTACCGTCACAGTAGACGTACCAGTTACGCCCGTCCTTGATTGGGTCTCGCGTCAGGAACCGCCCCGAGCTGGAATCGTAGTACCGGTGCCCGAGGAGCTTGA
>CAXTOO010000301.1:0-1064 GCA_964245875.1 uncultured Fimbriimonas sp.
TCCAGGACGCTGGGGAGCACCTTGCCTTGCGCAAGTCGGCTGTGGAGCATGAGGAGCGGCGAGCGAGTCCCTCGCCTCACGTAGTCGGCGCGCTCCGCCGCCGACAGCGGGCGGTCCTCGCCGCCCAGCGGCCCCGCGCCGAAGTCGACCATGTCGAACCAGCGGTCGTCCGCGCGCCGGTGCAGGGCGACCGACCCCGCCTCCTCGGGGACTGCGAGGCGCTCGACATGCAGGCCCAGCGCGGCGCACATCTTGAGGATCGTGATGGGCCGCGCCTCCTCGCCCTTCTCCACCCGCACGACGGACGTCTTGCTCAGTCCCGCCGCCTCGGCGGCGTCGCGCACGGAGAGACGCTGGGCCTCGCGCGCTCGACGCAGCCGCCCCCCGACGACGGCGGCGGGAAGCTCCGCCAGGATCCTCGCGACGGCGCGCTCCTGATCGCGAAGGCTCTCTCCCATGCTCCCACTATGGCGCAGAACGGTCGGGCCCTTGATTTGGTACAGTATCTTTAGTTTTCAGTAACGCTTCTGGCCGTGGAGCGTCGGAAGCTGGACCGCCATGAAGACGCTCGCCCTCGCCCTCCTCCTCGGCTGCCTCGCCCCGCGGGCGCAGTCCCCCGATCCTTCGACCTCCCTCGCGTCACTGGAAGCGAAGGCCGCCGGTCTCGCGTGGAACGGGCGCGCCCCGGTCCGCGCCGAGGTCGTCCGCCTGGTCGGCTCGGGCGCCCTGACGAGCGCCGCCGACTACCGCCGCGCCGCCGACCTCATGGGGCCGGTCGGCTTTCCCGCCCGGTTCATCCTGAGGTACGAGGACGCCCGCGTCTGGTACGAGCTCGACCTCACGGCGTTCGCGCTAGGGGATCGGCAGGCGGTAGAGGAGCTGCCCCGCGCCTGGGACGTGCTCCAGATGAGCGTGGGCAAGGGCCAGCGCTTCGGCACGCGCCCGAGCCCCGAGGGAAGCGTTCCTGGCTCGCTGGCCTACCCCGACCCGGCGTCCCGCTCGGAGCTCGCCGTCGTCGCCGATCCCGCGACCGCACGATCGCGGGCGGCGCGGACGAAGGATTC
>CAXTOO010000301.1:1164-4177 GCA_964245875.1 uncultured Fimbriimonas sp.
TCCACGTCCGGGCGCACGAGATGGCGCTGTGCGCGGCGCTGCTCGTCGGGAACGCGGACCCAGGCGCCAAGCCCTTCCACCGGGCGCTGGCGTCGATGGCCCTGAGCTACGACCGCATGCTCCAGAGCAGCGGCCACCTCCAGCGCTTCGGCGCCCAGGTCCAGGGGAGGGTCGATCCGGAGGGGATCTGCGACGCCGAGCGGGAGGCGATGCGCGTGCCGCCCCTCAAGGAGCAGCCCGCGCGCGCCTAGGCGGCACTGAACACTTACATAGACGATGATCCCTTTCCTTCTCGCCGCCGTGACGCTCCGTCAGACTCCCGACGCACCGACGAGGGCATGGGCGCTGTTCAACGACTCGCTCCGCCTCGCGAGCAATAGTCAGAAACGCTATAAGGAGGCGCAGGCCGCCGTCGACGAGTCGATCCGCCTCCATCTGTTCCCCAGCCACATGCAGTACGTGTACCAGGCGCACATCCACGCCTTGGCGGGCGACATCGACGGCGCGATCTCCGCGTACCGGCGACTCGTCGGCATCGGCTGGGTCCGCTACCAGTCGATCCAGAACTACGACGACGAGCCGCTCGCCCTGAGGACCGACTCGCGCTGGCTTCGGATCGTCGCGGAACTCAGGCGCAAGCAGGACCGCATGCGCCGCGAGCAGGACCCGAGCGCCTTCGGCCTCTCCTTCACCTCCGCCCCTCGCCTCGTCAAGGACTGGGCCGACGACCTCGCCGTGTCCGACGCCGAGCTGGCCCGCCGCCTCGCGTCCTTCCACGCCTACGCCCAGCCGCGCAAGACGGGAGCGTGGATGCTCGGGACGCACCGGTTCGCGGCGCCGAGAGCCGCGCCGATCGACGTCGACTACTGGGTCTGGGTCCCGAGGGGCTACCGCGCCGACCGCCCCACGCCGACCCTCGTCTACAGCCACCAGGGTTGGTTCTACAATCCCAACCCTCGTCCCTGGAGCTACGAGAACGACCTGTTCGACAACCCGCCTCGCGACGAGGCGGCGAGGGCCGGCTTCATTGAGGTCATGCCGCTGGGTTCGCGAAGGGTCGACGGCAGCACGCCGGAGGGCGTCGAGGCGGTGCGCCGGATCCTCGTGGACGTGAAGCGGGTGCTGAACGTGGACGACGATCGCACGTACCTGATGGGGCACTCCAACGGGGGGAGCCTCGCCTACCGGACCGCCGGCCTCGATCCGACGCCCTACGCCGCCTTCGTCCCCCTCAACGGCTGGCCCGACCCGAGCGTCCCGATGGCGAACTTCCGCAACCGCCCGATCCTCGCCCTCAGCGCGGAGGGCGACGACACCTTTCCCAACGCCGACGTGCGGGCCATCCACGACGCCGTCGCGGGCGTCGCGCCGACCTGGGACCTCCAGACCGTCTCCGGCGGAGACCACGCCCTGGAGCCGTTCATCGACGCCTGGATGCCGGGGCTCTTCTCGCGCATGGCCGCGACCCGACGCCGGCCCTTCGCCCCAGAACGCATCTGGGAGGGACGCGCCCCCGGCCAGGCGGACTGGCTCCGCGTCGAGGCCCTCGACCTCGCGCGTCCGCGCGAGGCGTGGCACGCGCTCGTGGTCACGCCGACCGTGAAGACCCGCGGCGACGGGCAGGGCGGATCGCCTCCGGGGCCGCACACGCAGAACGCCGACTGCGGCATGGCGCGGGCGAGCTACTCGGACAACGCGTTCACCGTCGAGACCTCGCGCGTTGCGAAGATCTCTCTGTGGATCAGCCCGAGGATGGTCGATCTCGCGCGACCGATCCGCGTGGTCGTCGACGGCAGGGAGGCTTTCTCCGGGCTCGTCAAGATCGACCGCAAGGCGATGGCCGAGCGCTTCCTCGACTCCTTCGACCGCGCGGCGACCCCCGTCGCCCGCATCGACGTCTCCGTTCCCGCGCCCGACAAGGCACCCTAGACCATGACCTCCATCCTGATCGTTCTCGCCCTCTCCGCCTCGTTCCACGAGTCGCGCACCCTCGTGCCGGTCCTGCCCAAGCCCGCGGGCGTGAGCCTCCGCGTCGTCGAGCGCGTCGCGATGGGCCGCACGTTCGCCCTGATCTCGCACAGCGTCGGTCCCGACGGTTCTGTGAACTACTCGAAGGCCACGTACCGCATGGACGGCACCCCCGTCCGGATGGAGCAGGAGGGCGACTGGGGCGGTCGGATGAACCGCTTCGTCACCGACTTCTCGCCGAAAGGCGAGACGCAGCGCATCAACGAGGCGGTGAACCGGAGCGAGCTGCCCGACCGGACGTTCCGCGATCCCACGACGCTCTGGTTCTGGAGGGTCCACCCCAAGGTGGGCGAGAGCGTGGACGTGACGATCCTCTTCCAGAACACGATCGCCACCGGCAAGATCCGCTTCACCTACGAGGGCGACGAGACGATGACCCTCGCAGGGCGAACCGTCAGACTCCACCGCGTCCGCGAGTTCCCCCTCGACAACCCCACGCCGGGCGTGTTCACCCTGATGTGGTACGACGACGCGGGAATGAACGTGAAGCGGTACCACGAGGTCGGCGGCAAGAAGATCCAGGACGAGCTCGCGTACTGGTACTGAGCGGCGACCGAGCTTCCCAGTGCGATCGACGCGGACGCCCCCGGTCCATCCGCCGCCAGCGAAGGGGCGCGGTGCCGAGAAAGCGGCGGGGAGCGGCACGCCTTGCCTCTACGCCGGCGCGCTTGGCTCCCCCTCCCTCGGGCTGCTCTAATCGGGTCCATGGCCAACACCCGCCGCCGCAAGGCGCCCTCCTCCGAGTTCCTCCTGCCCCAGCCGAGCGCCGCGGGCGTTGCCAAGCTGCGCGCGATGTACTTCAATAGGACCGGCAGGGAGATCTCGGAGGACCAGGCCCGCGACGTCCTCCACCGCATCATGCGCTTCCACTACCTCAACTTCCTCATCAACTCCCCATGCCCAGGTACGGCCTCTACGCCCGAAAGTCCGACGACGACCGGAAGGTGACCGAGAAGTCGATCGGCGAGCAGGTGGCCGAGTGCCG
>CAXTOO010000302.1:0-4171 GCA_964245875.1 uncultured Fimbriimonas sp.
GACGGCCTGGAGCGGATGGTGCTGGAGATGGTGGAGGCGCTGCGGAAGAGGGGGTAAGGGGTGGTGAATAGTGAAGGGTGACTGGTGAGGAGTGACGAGTAGCAAGGCTTTTTAGCGTTGTTTCAGGGCGTTCGAGATGCGTGGGGTGCTTGCAAACGGGGGTTGAAATGCTATCAAATTCGGCGTTTTCAGGTTCATCGCTGATATTCCCGTCCGCTTTCAAGATTTTTTGTTCATATTGAAAAAGTGCGGTCGAGGAGACAGGTTGAGGGTCATCGTAGGGGCGGCGGCTCACAATCTCCTTCCCCTTTGGCATGGGGAAATGTCAACCGGTTTCGCTGAGCGCAATGCGTTTTTCGCCCGTAGGGAAACTCCGTCGGCGGCTAGCCACCCGGGCGCCGAGAGGGTTTTGGCGTTCGTTGTCGTCGCGCCTTGAAGGGCTTTGCAGATGTCCCGTTCGATCGCTCACTGAGGTACTAAGGCACAAAGAGCCCTTCCTTTTCTTAAGTACCAAGGGATCTTGCGGCGACGGGGCCTCGTCGGCGGTCCAGGATTCGCGGGTCCAGGCGGAGTCGTAGGGGGGCGTCGGCGGATAGACAGGTTCGAGCTTTTGGGCCTGGAGGGTCAGAACGGCTGAGAGGAGCGTGGGAAGCATCTAGCCCGATGGCACCGGCTGGCCGTGGTCCTTGAGGTACTTCTCGAATCCATCGAGATATCGTTTCGCCTCGATCGCCTTCGGTCGCCAAGCTGAACCTGCGGCAAGATATTGACGGTATCCCCAGAATGCCTGTTCGGCGTGATGTTTCTGTGCGGCTGTTATATCCGTGAGATATGACCTGCCGTGAGCCAAAGCGTAAGCATAGTAGATGGTCGGGTAAGCCTTGGGGTCGCCGGTCTTGAGAAGCCGGGTTGCGATCTCAATGGCTCTTTTTGGGTTTCCAGGACCGTAAATGGCATGAATCCACTCGAGCTTGAGAGCGAGATCACGGTCGTTCGGGTCAAGTTTGTAGAGCCTTTCGCCGAGATCGAGGAACACCTCGTTAAGAAAGCCTTCGCGCAGCATTCTCAGACGGTCGTACTCCCGGCTGTGGGGCGAGGGGATCGAACCCATGTCGATCCAGTTCGCCCGGAGGAGCTTTCTGGCGTCGTCGGAGAAGTCTAGCCCGTCGAGCATCCACTCGTAGTAGGCGGCGCGGTAGAGGATCACAGGGTTCTTGGGGTTGGCCCGCCAACTGGTGACCATGCGGCTCGTCTGGTCGACGAGGTCGGTCTTGGTCTTCGACACGCGGCGGCCAAGCGTGTAGGCCTCGACCTCCCGGCGGACGGTGAGGTAAGGGGCCTCGTCGGCGGTCCATGCCTCGCGCGTCCAGGCAGAGTCGTATGGGGGCAAGGGCGGGAAGACCGGCTCGGGCATCTTCCGAGTCTGGAAGGCCAAGCCGAGGAGGAGCGGCACGAGCGCAGTCACTGGCCGCCCCCTCCCGAAGCCTCTTTCCGGGGGCCGTTGTCGTGAAGAGAGTAAAAGTCGAAGTCGTAGAGCAAGTTGCCGCGCAGAGGATTGTCCTTGCACCTCGTCTGGGCGTCGGGGATGTTGCTCGTGACCGCCTGCCCCTCGTAGCCGTTCGGTCCCCACTTGTCCGCGAGGTAGTACTGGGTGATCGTCTTGGGCTGCCCGCTAACGTGCCACCGTGCGTAGAAACATGGATGAACACCGGGTTGCGTAGCGCCTAGTTGCTCGATATATTTTGGTTGACGGACGCGACCCTTCGTGTTCCAGTAGGCGATCACGGCGTCGCACTGGTCCGGCGTTCCGGGAGTTCCGGCAGAAGTTCCATAAGCCCAGGGAAACGTGGTTGGGGAGGGAATCGGCGTAAAGTTGGTGGACTCGCCGAAGATGGCGGAGGTGAAGCCAAGCCAGATGCCCACGGTTTCGGGAGCCAGGGCGCTCCCGAGGGCGAATCCTGCGGCGGCGGCGCTTTCGCCCTGAATCCAGTTGATCTCCGCCGGCTTCAGAATGACGTCTTCGGCGTTGAGGTCGCCCGTCTTGCTCCAGAAGCCGTTCGCATTGTCTGGGGTAGGGTCGCCTTTCTCAAAATTCATGTCAAGGACGTAGTGTTCGTTGGGTAGAACCTCCGACAGGATGCCGAGAAGCTTCCAGTCGTCGACGGGCGCTTGGTGGAGGTGGGTAGTGACCGAAGCGTCGCCGGTCAGTCAGTCGTTCCACGCATAGTGGAGGCTCACGGTGTCGTCCTTGGCGCGATCTCCGCCGAAGTAGGTGCGGTTCGTCTCGAGGCCGTAGCTGTAGGCACTAGAGAGTAGGGGCTGCCGATAGTCCGCAGTCAGGTTCTCGATCGTCCAAGCGGGGTACTGGACTGTGATCGTGCGTGGGAGGTCGGCCGAGGCGTTGATGCCCTTGAGGGTCTCCCCCCAGGCGTAATGCTCGTCGGGCTGGAACAACTGGGTAACGAGCGGCGTGTAGGTCAGGTGGATCGGATCGGGATCGACGGTGTCAAGGCCGCCGTTCGAATTGGAGTAGATCACCTCTTTATCGAGCTTCAGTCCGAGATCAATGTCGCGATGGTAGTCGACAATGCCGCTGGCGGGAAGCTGTGGCGCGGGAGCGGCTACTTCGTAGGGATCACCGATATCAACTAGGTCTCCCGCCGCATTTTTGACCTGCGCTTGCCGAAGGAACTTCGTGTAGGCCTTTCGCATGTTGTTGGCGTCGTGCCCGGGTACGCCGATGGAGACGGATCGCGAATCGACGTTCGCATTGAACCCGTAGTCAATTTCAGCAATGTAGGGATATTGAGCGTACGCGCCCCATCCACCAGGAGCACAGGTGATCTTCGCGGCAATGGCGTAGGTAAAGCTTCCTTTGCCCGAAGCATCCAAGTCCACATGTACAAGTTTATTTGAAAGTTGTCGCAGGTGGGAAAGGGGTCCTTCTCCGTTGAGAAGATCGACCGGCTTAGCACCGAAGTAGTCGATCGTTTCGGCTGTCGTGGCCTTGTAGGTTAACTGGCTTACGAAATTTAAGTTGACGCTCTTGGGGATGGTTGAAGTACTGCCAAGATATTTGATGGTCACCGTGATCGTGTCCGATGCCTCTAGGGTTGCCGTCGTAAAGTAGCCTTCCCAGTAGCCCCCGTTGTGACTCGTGTACACATAGTTTGGCGTTGACGTATCGAAGCCCGACCATTGCGACGAGCCCAGATCAGTCTCGCGCGTGTAGGTTTGATTGTTGTAGGGGAGTAGAACCCCGAGTTACGGTACGTCACAAGACATGGAAACCTTCTGGCTCGCCTTGATCGAGAAGTTCGGTGTCTGGGCGGCGGCCAAGTCTGCGTGGCAGACCATGGCCGTCACAAGAAGAGCGAGGATGGACAGTCTGAGGCTCACGACCACATTATAAGACCACTTCTGCTTGAAGAGAGGAAAAATTATCTGCAATTTGAGATTGTACGAAAGCAGGCAAAAAGTACCCGCTACAAAGTACTCGCGTTGCATAGTGCGGCGCGTGAGCGTGAAATCTGGACTCTTGGCCATCGCGTCAGAGCATCGAGCGATTCCGCGCCAAACGAGGACATCAGCAGAAGCATCTGCATGCGTGAAGGGGCATTGAAGGGGGAGCGTCCTGTCCGGTTAAGAAATTGTTTCAAAACCTGCAATCCGCGAGGAAGTCCGGCCATTCTTGGTTCTCGCAAAGGCGCGAAGACGCAAAGGGAAGGCACGGAGAGAGGTTGCGAAACGATCTCCAAGGCGGAGTGTCGCGGTTAGGCCGAGGTCTTCCCACCTGAACGCGACGCTCGGAATGCCTGCTGCGAAGGAGACATGAGTGAACCCCGAGACCGGAGTCACCACCCCCGACCCCTTCTCCTTCCGCTCGCGATCAGGCGGGTCGATGAGCGGGGCTTCTCCGCCGCGGCGGCAAGAGGAGGGGAGTCCGGAGGCTAGCGGATGGCCTGCTCGGTTTCGGCGTCGAAGATGTGGATGGCGGTGAGGTCGATGCCGAACTTGGCGGTTTGGCCTTCCTTCACGCGGGTCTCGTTGTCGATGGTCGCGATGAGGTTATGGCTTCCCGCGCCGAGGTAGGCGACGTACTCGTGGCCCAGGGGTTCAAGGACGTCGACGTGGGCGTCGATGGTGTTCGCGTCGTCGGCCTGGACGTTGC